>JBQVLY010000011.1:0-20128 GCA_052361065.1 Methanosarcinaceae archaeon
GCAGTATTCAATGGGAAGCCATTTGTTCCATTTCTGTAAATTGCATAAGTGGATTTTAATCTGTCGTATCAAGTGTAAAATCTGAATACTTTAGGTGATTTGCGGACAGGGCTGAATAGTTACGAACTTTTTATATCACACTTGTATGTGTTTCTGATTTCGAAACAACAAAAAATGGGTATATCTATTTTTGTGAAATCCCTAAAGCCGCTCGATCACATCCGCAAATGCAAAGTTTGGTTTTACGTCCTTTATCTTAATACGAACTTGTTCATCAACTTCAACATCCTTGACAAAAACGATAAACCCTTCAATAACAACTGCACCATCACCACCGGAACCGAGTTTCCTGATCGTTACATCAAACTCATCACCCTTTTTTACCGGTGAAGTAAGAAACCTTTTGCCAATTATATATATCTCTGCACTCTGTGACCTTGATGCTTTTGGTGTATACGCACGGGTATATGTGAAATTGTTCCGAACCTCATCAATAAAACCCTTGAACATATCACCCTCGAACACCTTTGTAACAAAGTGTCCTTTTGGTTTGAGTATCTTTTTTGCACATTCGAGTGCAGAATAAACAAGGTCGATCGAACGTGCATGGTCTAAACTCCAGTTACCCGAAAGATTTGGTGAAGCATCACAGATCACAACGTCTGCGCCATCTTTTCCAACAAGTTTGATAATCTTTTCGATCGTAATATCAGTTGTAATATCCCCTTTGATGATGTCAACACCATCTATGGGCGCAATACGTTGCAGATCAACGCCAACAACCCGACCGCCTGACAGTTCTTTTGCAATCTGGAGCCATCCACCCGGGGCAGCCCCAAGGTCAACGACCGTATCCCCATCATTGATGATCTTAAATTTCTTATTGATCTGTGTCAACTTGTAAGAAGCACGCGAACGATAACCATCGCTTTTTGCCTGCCAGTAATATGAATCTCGTCTATCTCTTGCCATAAGCATCCCTGACTTAATTCGCATACAAACATCAAATATCTTGTGTAGACTTTAGATGTTCAAGTCTTTCACTTACACCCAATATTTTATCTTCAATATTTGAAATTCCCCCGGGAAGCCAGAAATCAAAATCGTAATAAAGGTTTAGCAGATCACTGTACCGTTTTTCAAGCCTCGTAATATCAGCATCTGACACAGATTCACCGGAAAATGAACCAATCTTTTCATTAAGCCTTTTTGCACGTTGTTTCAATCGAGCAGAAAACATTTTTGTAACCTTGCTCATATTAACCTCGCGCACTGATAATTCAAGGATATCAATTATTTCACTAAACTCAAACGGAATATCCAGAAATGCACTTGGCCCGGGAATATAGTATGTATCATTCAAACCAGCATTTTCGACTTCCACTGAAGATATGATTTCGATTAGATGCTCACTTAATGCAGATTCACAAAGTTGCCTGAGATCCTCCGGATCAACAGTTCCATCTCTACGAATTTCAGCAAGTTCCTGTACTATCAGGTGTATCTCCTGCATGGTCGCAGCACCAAGTGCATCAACAATTCCGGCAAGTTCATCTTTTGTGATCATGCTAATCCTCCATCCAATCCTTAATGCATTGCTTTTGTCATTGTAATACCACCTAAAGCAGATACCTTCGACTGCTTAGAACACTTTTCAAAATCATATCGTTGTTATGTTTTTCAATCTTTACATCCATTGACTTTTCGATCACGGGAATATCACCTGACAGACTGTCCATGATATATTTAACAAGCTGATGATCGCCACCTATAATTATGTAATCGATATTGTTAACATGATTATCAAGCGACTCCTCAACCGCTTTTTGAACCTTTCCTATGTGATGGGCGATATCTTCATCCCGGAGTTTTTCAAATCTTCCCTGGCTAAATCCTCCTTTTGTATGCTTTGACTTTACGTTGCTTCTTATAATCTTATGCGTTTCAAACCCGTTTTTATCAGGTGCAAACCCCACAAAAGATTCGCCTGCATGTATTATGACCACACATACTCCTAAATCCTTATTTTCCATACCTATCTTTTCAACATCAAAACTTTTCCCGAATTTCCACATCGAATCCTTTACCGCAAATGTGGGTACGACAGCCTCGCATACCATCCGGGCTGTGTCATAAAATAGCACATAACCGGTTTTTGAACCAATTTTATCCAGCAAATGACGACTATTCTCATCAATATATTCCAATATCTTTTCTGAACTTTTAAGGTTGGATAATGACTGACCCTGTTTAACATATGCCGTAACAAAAGATTCCCGGTCAGACTTAATAGATCCTATCTGGGAAAGATAGGCTGGTAATTTTGAAGAAGGCACTGTTTTTATGCCTTTGAACCGGATATCACCCGACAGTTCATTTTTCATGATATTGCGCTCATGTGTGAGGGTTTTTATCTTGATGTTCGCTTCATTTAATTCTGATTCGACTTCCTGTTTTGCAGAAACCGCATGCTTTAATATGTGCTCTTTTTTATCGAACTGAGTTTGAAGTCTTTTCACATCAATTTCAAGTTCAACTATATGGGATTGTAACATTTCCATCTGGTTCTCGAGTTTTTCTTTGCCCGATATCTTTCCAAACAGGACATTTATGTTCTCCACTACTTTTTTCTTTTCATTCATTCGTTTTCAAGTAATCATTTACTAACTCATCCAATAAAAATCATGTCTATTCAATTTTCAAATACATATTTTTAGCCCACAATTGTTTAATACATGACTTTCGGGTATATGAATTGTAGCGGCAAGTTAAATTCGACAAGTTTGAAGTTATATCAGCAATTCCCGCTTTATGATTTTGTTTATGTCCCAGCTGTCTAAAACTATACTGTCGCTCGTCATTGATTTGGCTTATGATGTGACGAATAAAAGCACGTAATATCATAAAATTATTACGAAATATCAAAAAAACACGCCTTCGCTTGTATACGTTTAAAGTCATAACGGGAATTGCTGCTCCGCAAGTATAATTTATAATCACTTTGTGATAGAACCGATGTAGCAAAGTAAACCGGTAAATAAAAGTTACAAAAAACTGATGCGGCTTAGTATATAAAGCATACAAAAAAGACTATACCGTTTTTTATTGGTCTTCCTGGATTTTGTGACAAAAAATTTTTAGTAAATAAAGAGAAAGGACTATTTGCAGGAAAATATTAATGGGAAAATTTTGAAAATGCTGTTAAATATTCAAAATCATATGCCCTAAAAGCAATGATAATAATTTCAAAACCTAAGCCAATTTATTTTGAAATTATGGAATTATCGACAGGAAAGATATTAATATCAGAAACAATCCTATAAAATATAGGACAAACAGAATGGAATTTATTATATTTTATTTTTCAGGAACAGGAAATTCAGAATTAATAAGTAAGCGTCTAAAAAAACGACTTGAATTAGGACACAATACTGTTGAATTAGTCTCTATTGAAGACATTGAAATAATAAAACCGATAAACTTTGAAAATAAGATAATTGGTTTTGGTTATCCTGTATATAAATTTACATTTCCAGATATATTTCTTAATTTGTTTTCAATATTTAATAAATTAGGCAAAAATAATCTGTATTTTCAATTTTGCACTTATGCTCGGTTTACAGCAGATACATTTTATGATTTTTCGAATAAGTTGAAATCTGACAAGTATAAATTAATTGCAGAACGTAGCTTTAAATCTCCATCAAATGGAATATCAGCAAGAAAGCCCGTAGATGATTATGAATATGAAACTGTAATGTTTTTTGAAGATGATATAACTAAAAAGATTGAAGAATTTGCAGATGAAATTTTAGATAATGTGAAAAGTGAAAGCAAAATAAAACAAAAAAGCCCCAACATCTTAGCTTCTTTGCGATTGCGAATTGTAAAAGATATTGAAATTACAAAATATCCCAAATTGCAAATTAATAGAAATAAATGCACAGTTTGTGGTTTATGTGCAAAAAAATGTCCTGACAAAAATCTTGAAAACTTGCAAGATTATATAAAAATTATTGATGATAAACATTGTTTGCATTGTTTGCGCTGTATGCATCATTGTCCAACTAATGCAATAACTTTTGGTGCATTATCAAAAGGTGAAAACAGATATACTCTAATAAAACGAGACGAATTATTTAACAAATCTGCAAATGGTCACAAAGAAAAATATTGGGCAGACTTTGAAAGAACAAGAAAAAAATGGAGACGGAATACGATTAAGTATTGGTGGAAACACAGAAAAAATCCGGAAATACAGTAACAACCTTATTTTATAAAAAGATATTCAGAAAAATTATGAATTCGAGATTATTAGTTGAAAGAATGGGCATAACAAACGTGTCAGCGGGTAGGCTGGGTGGTTTGTTTGGGCTGAATCGTACCGATTCAGGTTTGGTCGGTCGTGATCGTTCCGATCCCGCCGCACACGCCAACCATTAAGCGACATTAATTTAAAAGATACGAATCTGAAAATATCAGTAATTTTTTAGATTTTCAGAAAATGATATTTTTGTATTTGTTGGTTAATTTTTTAATCGACAAAAAAACTTAAAATCGATTCTTAAAATATGAATGAAGTTTGCGATAATAAACAGTTATTTAAAAGTGAATAAAAGTGTAATTTTGTTGCGAAATGAAATCGTAGTTTTTAATCGTTAAAGAAAAGGAATGATTTAGATTTTGAGAATTTTTATATTTAACGCTTCCGCAAAACACCTTGGTCTTCCCCACTTTCTTGGCTAAATAAAACTGAATTCTTCCGCAACTCAAGTTGTTCCTATATTGGTCCCATCATCGGAACTAAATAATATAATATACAATGTAATAAAAAACCGAATATTACAACTTACAGATGAAAACTAAACAGTTCTTCGGAGATACTAATAGTGCGCAAAGATATTTAATGTAAAACATCTAATTAATAATTGGAGGGTTAAATATGATTGAAATAATCCGAAAGCTTGGACTTCTTGGAATTGGAGCCTGGGCACTAACTGAAGAAAAGGTCAATGAGATTTCAAAAGAACTTGTCGAAAAAGGCGAAATCAACAAGGAAGAAGGTAAAAAATTTGTAAGGGAACTTATTGACGAGCAGAAGAAACAAAAGAATGAACTTGAAAGCAAGATATCTGAAAAAGTGAAAGAAACATTCGGCAAGGCTGAAATGGATACAAAGAAAGAGATCAGGCGTCTTGAGGAAAAAATCGATAAGCTTGAAAAAGCAATTGAGAAATTGACTGAATAAAGTTTTAATTTGAATTTCAGTTTGAAACCGGATTTTTGCATATTGCACATTGTAATATCATTTCGGTTTGGATGAGTTGATACATGGTTTATTGATTTATATATTCATTATTTTATTTGAAAGTGCAGGTGAAAAACATGCCACTTAGAATGCTGCGCAGATACAAGATGGCAAAGCGGTACGGAAAGATAATTGACACTCTTATTAAATATGAGTTCGGATATCTCGTAGACCAGATGGAACTTAGACCATTTAAATCGATAAAATCAAAATTCAAAGGTTACTGCAAACTAAAAGGTACACCGCTTACCGGACCCGAACGTGCACGCAAGGTTCTTGAAGAACTTGGACCCACATACATAAAACTTGGACAGATTCTAAGTGTGCGGCAGGATCTCATTCCGATCAAATATGCAAACGAGTTTGCAAAACTTCAGGATGCTGCACCACATTTTGATTTTAAAGAAATCAGTTTTTTGATAAATCAGGAATTGGGTGCGCCAATTGATGAGATATTTTTTGAATTCGAACATGAGCCAATAGCAGCAGCATCAATAGGACAGGTACATCGTGCAAAACTCAGTGACGGTACGGACGTTGTGGTAAAGGTACAAAGGCCAGGCATCAGGAAGATTATTGAGGCTGATCTTGATATTATGTATAGTATCGCCGGATTTGCAGAGGAACACATACATGATGCAAAACTTTACAGGCCGATTGATGTCGTTGATGAGTTCTCAAGGTCCATACATGCTGAGATGGATTACACACAGGAAGCACGGAATGTAGACCGGTTTTGGACATATTTTAAGGATGACAAACACATCTATATTCCGAAAATTTATCGGGACTTTAGTAGTGAGCGTGTCCTTACACTGGAGTACATTGAAGGAACCAGGAGCAGTGATTTTGAGAGGATCAAACAACTCGGATTTGACAAAAATGAGATTGCTACTTATGGTGCAGAAGCATTCATGAAGCAGATATTTGAATATGGTTTTTTCCATGCGGATATGCATCCGGGTAATGTTATAATAATGGATGACGGAAAAATTGCACTAATTGATTTTGGCATGGTGGGGCACCTTTCGGATGATGTGCGGAATGCACTAATTGATGGTCTCATTGCGACAAGCAGAGGTGATATTGACGTATTAGTTGAAATTCTACGGGATCTTGGTGCTATCAATGAAGATGTGAACATACCTGCATTGAAAACTGACCTTGAATATATGCTGGATACATATTACGGTAGGTCATTAAAGCAACTGGATGCATCAACAATGATGGTTGAGACTATCAGTGTTCTTCGAAAGCATCAGGCAAAGGTGCCAGCATCTATTGCTTTGCTTTCAAAAGGGATAATGACTATCAGCGGATTCGGTGCTATTATGGTTCCTGATTTCAATGCTACCATACTTGCAGAACCATATGCAAGGAAATTGATGACAAAACGTATGCGTCCCAAATCAATTGTGAGCGGGGCATTTAAGGATGTATGGAACTTTGCTCGCATGATACACAAGGTTCCAACTCAGGTTACACACATACTGGACTCTGCAGAAAAAGGGAATATACATTTAAAGTTCGAGCATGGTGGGCTTGATAGGATCGTTTCGGAATTGGATGCTGCAAGCAATAGGCTTTCATTCAGCCTTATTATTTCATCGTTAATAGTAGGTTCATCCTTAATTATACAGACCGGTATGGAACCGCTTGTATGGGGTGTTCCGTTACTTGGCGTTCTTGGGTTTTCTATAGCTGGCTTTTTTGGAATGGGGCTTGTTACATATATTCTGAAAACTGGACGCATTTAATTTTAATTAGCACAATTCGCAACTCTGATGCAGTGGGTATTACGTCACAACATTTGATTACTATGAAACTCTATTCTGATGCTATCGGGATATTTTATGGGGAAAAACAATAGTTCAAAATACTATTAATAGATAACCTGTTATAGAGAATAGTTGTAAAATTCAATAGTAAGGTACATGAAACATGTTCAGCAAGATTAAAGACACCATAAGAACAGCAGTTACCCCCATAGCAAAAATTATCACTTTCTCTCCAAATGCATTAACATTCATCGGTCTTGCGATAAGTATCGCCTCTGCAGCTGCATTCGCAATTGGAGAACCAATTATGGGCGGCGCATTGATCCTTGTAAGTGGAGTTTTCGACATATTGGATGGTGCAGTTGCCAGGGTGCGCGGATGCATGACATCCTTTGGAGGGGTATTGGATTCGGTATGCGACAGATATGCGGATGCCATAGTATTCATTGGAATTATGTACGGCGCGCTTAATGGCAGCATCTCAACACATGCACTATTTGGCATATCCATGTGGCTATGGTGTGCATTGGCACTTGTGGGATCATTGCTTGTGAGTTACACGCGCGCGCGGGCAGAAGGTGCAGGTGTTGAAAATATGGACATTGGAATTGCAGAGCGCCCGGAGAGGATGATCCTGCTTGTAATAGGTGCATTTAGCGGATTTATTGCATGGGCAGTAGCAGCAATTGTCATCTTAACTCACATTACAATAATGCAGAGGATATTGTATGCAAAAAAGTATCTTGGATAACAGATAATAAATAATCAACTTGCTAAATACCAGATATCATGGCATGACAAAAGCGATATTATTTAATTGTTTGATGACCATTATGCAATTCTAACAATATTGGCTATATTAACGATATTTAAATTATATTAGCGTAAAATTATAGAGGACACAAAATGCAGTACCATGCAGAAGTAACCATTGAACTTAAATCGGGGATGCTTGATCCGGAAGGTACAACAATAAAACGGGCTCTAAAACACCTTGGATACCAGACAGAAAGTGTCACCACAGCAAAAAAATACATGATTAAACTTGATTCTAATTCAGCCGACAGTGCAAGGCAAATGGTTGATGAGATGTGCCAAAAACTCATCGCAAACCCGATAATTCACAATTATACTATTGTAATCGGGGAATTCAAATGAAGATTGCCATAATCCGGTTTGGCGGCAGTAACTGCGATCTGGATGTGCTTCATGTGCTAAAGGATGTAATAGGAATTGATGCCGGACTTGTTTGGTACAAAGAAGAAGACCTGAGCCAGTATGATTGTGCTATAATACCTGGCGGTTTTTCATACGGAGACTACCTGCGTGCCGGTGCCATAGCTGCACGTACCCCCATCATGGATGCAGTGAAAAAAATGGCATCTGAAGGGAAAACGATTATGGGAATATGTAATGGATTCCAGATATTAACAGAATCAGGATTGTTGGATGGTGCGCTTACAACAAACAGGTATCCAAAATTTCGATGTGAAAAAACATACCTTCGAGTTGAAAATACAAACACGCCGTTTACATCCGGATTCAAGAAAGGTGAAGTTGTAAAAATACCTATCGCACACATGGAAGGTAATTTTTATGCAGACAAAAAAACACTTGACAGACTGAATGAAAATGAGCAGGTTGTGTTCAGGTATGCAGACATCAGCGGTAATGTTACCGATGATATAAATCCGAACGGCTCACAAGAAAACATAGCAGGCATTATTAATGCAAACAGAAATGTGATAGGACTCATGCCACATCCGGAGCGGGCATCTGAAGCAATATTGGGTTTAGAAGACGGAATCAGGATTTTCCGGTCAATGGTGGATTATATCGAAAAATTAAAATGATTTTTGTAACCATTCAGATATCCTTGAGACCGGACGACGATGGCGAAAATCCTCGAATTTGTGTTTATGGCACTACATTTTTTAGTATTTAATAGTACGTTTTGTCCGACCGATGTGTATGTGTATATTTTATAATGTATGGAATCCGCCGCCTGCGGCGGTATTGCCGTGCGGAGTATTGCATTATGAGTAATACAGCGGGATTTTATCAAAACCATCTATACAAATACAAAATGATAAATCAGCAAAAGTCGTATGACGAATATATAGAGGGGATAAATAAGTAACAATCCGACTTCTGCTTCGGTGAAGATTTGGCATCATCTGATATAAACCTACTCATATTTAATATTATATAAAAGTCACTGACGCATACCTTATGAGCAAATAAATTTTCAATATTCTTGCTACATTCACATAATAATGGAGGCATGTTGAACCACATTTGATGAATATTTACACGGTATGAATACTTTCACATCGCATGGCTCATCCATATATACAAATAATGTGTACTCATATTTGCCTCTCAAACAAAAAACAAACAAGAGGCTTGAGGAATTATATGAACGAAACAGCTAAACAGATCAAAGACAAGTTCTTCGAACTTGGTGTAGATATCCCTATTGGAGATATCGAAGAAAGACTGGATAAACTTATTACAAAGTTCAGGGTCCCGTTAAATGAGGCGCGTAGAAGCGTTATTAACTACTTTTTAAAAGAGCATAACATTGCCAGAAGTGATTACTTTACAGGTCAGGGTGAACAAATGCCGCATGGTGAACCACCACAAGTGAATACAGCCGATATTTCAAAGGCTGACATGTGGGTTAGTGTTAAAGGTAAGATCGTTCAGCTCTGGGATAATAATCATGATTCGATCTCACAGGTTGGATTGATAGGGGATGAGACCGGGACAATTAAATTCACAAAATGGCAAAATGCTGAACTTCCTGATATGGAAGAAGGAAAATGCTATCTGTTCAAAAACGTGATGTCAAAAGAATGGAATGGCAGGATTAATATTGATCTCAACAAAAACACCTCTATAGAAGAGCTTGATATGGACATGGACATATCTGTCCCGGGTCCATCCACAGAATCGCCACAGGTAAACACAGCCAATATTTTAGAGGCTGACAGGTGGATCAGTGTAAGAGGGAAAATTGTTCAGCTCTGGGATAATAATCATGAATCGATCTCACAGGTCGGGTTGATCGGGGATGAGAGCGGTACGATCAAATTTACGAACTGGCAAAGTGCGGAACTTCCTGATGTGGAAGAAGGAAAATGCTATTTGTTCAGTAATGTTGTTTCAGATGAATGGAACGATAAAATCCAGATCAATCTAAACAAGAACACTTCAATTGAAGAGATCGATGAGGACATAGAGGTTGGAACATCAGCCACCACTTTTACCGGTGCACTGGTGGACATCCAATCAGGTTCAGGGCTAATCAAACGCTGTCCTGAATGCAAGCGGTCACTGACAAAAGGGGCATGTACTGAACACGGTAAAGTCGATGGTTTGTATGATCTTCGTATAAAAGCAGTTGTGGATGATGGTATTGTTACACAGGAGGCGCTTCTAAACCGTGAACTTACGGAGCAGGTTGGAGAATTGACGCTCGATGATGCAATTTCTATGGCGGCTGATGCTCTTGATCAGGGAGTAGTACTTGACGGCTTAAAGAAAAAATTAGTTGGCAAGTATTATACTGTCATCGGACCAAGAATGGATCGATATATACTGGTGGATTCAATTGAACAGAAATCACAGGTAGATATTGCATTGATTAATGATCTGCTCACAAAAGTGGAGGTGGCCTAAATGGCAGGATATTACAGGGAAGTTGCAAAAAGGATCTTTGCACAGGAATTCAGGGAATCGAACCTTACGTTCAAAGACGGTGAAGACCAGTATGCGCCGCAGTATTTGCTCACCCCGACCGGTGCGAAGGTAAACCGCATGTTTATTGTTGGAACACTCACAGAAAAGGAAGATATCGGGACTGACTCAGAGTACTGGCGTGGACGGGTGTCTGATCCTACCGGTTCATTTCTGGTGTATGCCGGACAGTACCAGCCAGAAGCTGCACAGGTACTTGTGGAATGTGAGACACCTGCATTTGTGGCAATTGTTGGGAAGCAAAGCACTTACACAACAGATGAAGGAGATGTCTTAACATCAGTGCGCCCTGAATCGATTCAGGTTGTTGATGGCAACACCCGCGACCTGTGGGTGCTGGACACAGCAAAGCAGACACTTAATCGTATCAATTCTCTCAAGGATTACGGAAATGATGCCGTAAAAGCTGTCGAGCACTATAATACTGATGCTGATCAATATCGCACGATGTTAAAACAGGCTCTGGAATCACTTAAGGAACAACAATGATGTAAAATGTGGCACAGTTCCAAAATCCGGTTATCCTCTAAAATCTATGTTTAAAAAGTAACTGAATAATGGAACTGTTGTCTAAACACATGTTTTTTGATTGTCTTGTAAAAAAAGTGCACATTAACACAAAAAGCACATTGTAATTTTTGTGCCCCGTACCAACGTGTTTTTCCAATTGTTCCTAATAATAAAATCCGTAAATTTACTCATTATGCAAGCAATAGCAAGTATTGTTGACCAAAAACCTGATAAACAAAAACCGCATTTTGCTATATAGAGGTGATTAATATGAAGACGTTTCTCTTAATTTGGTTTAACAGTAATGGTGTCAGTCCGTCAGATGTTAATCGCAGGCTCATGTCACTTGGATTTAAACCAATGCAGGGACCTTATGACTATGTCTACGATTGGGATGATAATGTAGATATAGATGAGATTCTTCGATTTGGAGACAAAGTGCACTTAAGTCTTCAGGATTCTGGTGTTTTATTCAAGATAGAATCCCTATAAATCACATACAAGTTTTAGTTTATCCCATTTTCGCTTTTTATATTTATTCCGGATTGCGTGAGAATGCAATATAATCGCAGCATTTTCCCTCTATTTCAATAATCCTTCCTGAAACCGAACCGTTCTTAATTATCAATTCGACTACAGTAGGTTTTGCCATTCTGGGCGATAAAGGGGAACCCGGACACACAAGCATAACATCACTCTTTTCAATAAGCGGTCTGTGTATGTGTCCGAAAACCAGAATATCAACTTCCATCTCAAGAGCAAGATAGCGTATTGCGGCAGTGTTTGTAATAGATAAGCCACCTTCATGCACAACGCCGATTTTCACACCCTCTACTTCGAACTTGATCCTATCAGGCAGCAGGTTCTTCAATTTTGCCTCATCGGAATTTCCATAGACAGCTTTTAGTTTTCCTGTGGATGCAAAGACCTTATAACATTCCATAGATGTGAAATCTCCAGCATGAACAATGATGTCGCAGTCATCAATAATATCAATAATATTATGTGGAACCTGTGCATCATGTATGTGTGTATCAGAGATTACGATCAGTTTCATAATATTTCCTCAAAAATAGACCGACAGTCGGATATTTAAGTTGTCAGACAGCTTTGATGCCAATCAGTCCGTAGGCGGTGCATCCTGCTATCACAAATGAAATACTCATAATTTCGCATTTATCACCTATCTTGCTAAATTTATACAAATATTCAAGTTCAAGTCAAAATTTAAATCTAAGTAAAAGTTTAAATTAAATCGTATCACTAATCTATATAATATTCTTTTTGAATACTAAGGTCAACCAGTTCATATTCCAGGTTATCATTTTCCAATCGGCTAAGAAGTGAAGGCACTTCCTCATCGATTGATACAACAAGTGACGAAAGACCATGGAATGCAGCCTCAATAACAGATTCCTTTGCGCCGAACATGACATTTGGTGTAACACCAATAAGCTTCAGCGCTATCACAGATTCAGCTCCGATTACAGCGATATATGATTTTGATCCTGCAAGTGTTCTTAACCTTTCAAGGTCAACATTCTTTGACCCGCCACGTTTGATCCTGGGTATTTTGCAAACCGTAACAATTGCATTTTCAAGATCAATCAGGCCATGCAGATTAGTAACACCAACGTCTTCGCCACACTTCACATTGGCAATCGTTACCCCGGTAGCATTTGTACCATCCCTGCTACTTACATACAAAAGTCCTTCACGCATTTTGAGGTATACCGCATCTCCTTTCTGTAGGTCTTCATCTGCAATTGCAGTCCACGTCGATACATGGCTGATAATATCTTCCATAACAAAACTTGCATACCGTTTCATCTCAACTGCGTTTCCCAGTACCCATTCAACTCCCTTCTTTGTGATTCGGTACCGTGCCCGCCCATTTGATAGAATGAAACCTTCGGCTGCAAGTTCTTTGATATATTCGGACACAGCTTGTGGCGTAATCCCGATCTTATCGGCAATTTCCTTTTGTCGTACAATTGGTTGATTGGCAGCAACCTCTGTTAAAATCTGAAATTTGGTAATCCCGCTCTTGCTGTGCAGGATTTCAATCATTATTTATCCTCGATCGGTTTTAGTCTCTGACCCATAACCATCAATTTATTTGAACGACGCGCTAGTGACCGGATATACAAAGGCGACAGGTTCAGTGCACGTACAAGGCTGTTCATTGATTGGTTCCCTTCAGCCACGAGTTTTTCAAGTTGTCCAATTGATTCCTGAAAATCGTCATAAGGTTTAAAGGCCAGCATAACGATATTGCTCATATCTTCAAAAGAGCACTGAAAATTTGTCTGTACCTTAAAGTATGAAGTATGATATTCCATTGCAGGAGTCTTGCCAGGTTCCGGCATACGCCACTGGCTTTCGATCAATCCTCCTTTTTTCAGAATACGAATACTATCCGAGACATCGCTGCCCATAAAATCTTCCAGATCTTCTTCTGTCATCCACTTTGTTGAAAGTGCATCAAACACATTTTTGTGTGTCCTTGATCCAAATATTCGAAGAAAAGGAACCAGTTCCGATGGATCGTTAATTATTCGTGTTCGTTTGCCCATATAATGACCTCTTACTTATACTACGTTTATATAGTGCTTAAGATTAATAAAGATGATGTGGATTAGGTATCATATCTCAAAATTTCAAGACCATTATCCCCCTCCCAATCAAAAACCGGATATAAACGATCTGATTCTCTGATTTTTTCATGCAGCGCATGTGAAACAATAGGCAATGCTATTGTAGCATCAACAAATACCTGCACTTTTTTAGCCTGCGGTGCGATCTTGCCCCATGATACGGCTTCATCGAACGTACAACCCGAAAGTCCGCCCCAGTGTGGCACATCGGTTGTGTATTGTATCGCATAATCATGACCATTTACATTGATTCCCATAATCGATGCAACCACTTCGGTCTGCTGGATAAAGTTCTTGGGGACCCCTCCGCCCACATATATGACTCCGGTTTTCTGTGACCTCTCAACTATCTGTGTAATTTCATCTACATCCTGTATCTGGTCAATGTTTGCAATACACCCGTCTCTTCTGGCAATTGTAAGTCCTATCCCGATCGAACTGTCACACAGTGCAGGAGTGAAGATGGGTACACCATGATTATATGCACTAACAACAATGGAGTCATCTTCCCCACCGCGTCTTGCAATTTCCTTGCCAAGTACATACATAAATTCTCTTGATGAATATGCCCTGTCTTCAAGTGTTTTTGCAAAATCGGAGATCAGGTGGTCAACATTCCGGAATTCATTTTCAATAGCAAACACGTCATAGATCCTGTCCACACCATGTTTGTACAGCTTTTCATCATCTGCTAAATGTGAACCCACATAGTGATTCATGCCAAGTGCCTCATGGCAGTCATGGAATATGTTTGCACCTGTGCTCACAAGACAATCAATCATCCTGTTTTGTATCATGTAGGATATGATCTTTCGCATACCTGCCGGCACCATTGCACCGCTTAATCCCATCAATATGGTGAGATCGTCTTCTTTTAGCATATTGTGCCATACTTGCACCGATTCAGCCAGTTTCCTGCCCTGAAATCCAGTAGTAAGCATCGCATCTATAAGTTCACTTATTGAACGATTTTTGACGTCAACAGGGTTAGTCGGGGTACCGGTGAAAACATTGTGGTTCATATATCTTCCATAAATCGTATTTGGTATTTGTTCGTATATACCCCTTATTGCAAGAGCAACAAAAAAAATGCATCTTGTCGCCTACTATACAAGTAGGCCAAGAGGGATAACAAGTAATTTGTTTGGGAGCACGTTCCCGTAGCTAAAACTGTTACCCCCTCATCCTTTTAAAAACACAATTAGTACGTTTTGGACATATAAATAAATATGTACCACATGTAACTAGCGAACTTGTATGAAGGATGGAAGAAGAGCGTGTTTTTCTCTCGGCCTTAAATTCGAAATCGAAATTAAGGAGAGAAAAATAATGAATGAAAACTGAAGATTTCGATGCGATACCGGAGAACATGGGTTTTAACGATTCATAGATATATTTACAACCATTGAAGTATGCCTTAAGGTCTTGGTTTCCCAATATGTATTTCATCAATCCGACATCATTTACACACATTAGTATGTATTCACTTTAAATCAAGTTTACTTGATTTAAACACAAATTGTGTTTTTGAGAAGTCTTATATAAAATCCCACCTATTGCTAATCGATAATTATAGAGGTATAGATATGAGCATAGTAACTGACGCGCAGAATGGTAAAATTACAGAAGAAATGAAAACAGTCGCTACTATAGAGGGACTTGAACCTGAATTTATAAGAAGAGGAATAGCAGCAGGCAGAATCGTTATACCGCTCACTCCTTATAGAGATGTAAAACATTGTGGTATTGGGAAAGGACTTTGTACAAAGGTCAATGCATCAATTGGTACATCATCCGATATCTCTGATGTGGAGATGGAGGTCAAAAAGGCAGTTGTTGCAGAAGAAGCAGGCGCGGATACATTAATGGAACTGTCAACCGGCGGGGATTTCCTCGATATAAGAAAAAAGGTAAACAATGCAGTTTCACTATCTGTTGGATGTGTTCCACTGTATCAGGCATTCATTGAAGCGGCAAGGAAATACGGTTCAATTGTGGATATGAAAGAGGATGAACTTTTCAAAGCCACAGAAGACCAGGCAAAACTGGGAACCAATTTTATGGCAATTCATACAGGTATCAACCGGATAACTGTAGAACGATTAAAAAAACAGGGTCGATATGGTGGATTATGTTCAAGGGGTGGCGCGTTTATGACAGCATGGATGCTCCATAATGAAAAGGAAAACCCATTATACAGTGAATTTGACTATTTGCTTGACATTATGAAAGAGCATGAGGTTACACTTTCTACAGGCAACGGAATGCGTGCAGGTGCAGTCCACGATGCAACAGACCGTGCACAGATCCAGGAACTTGTCATGAACGCCGAACTTGCAGATAAAGCACATGCAGAGGGCGTACAGGTAATTGTGGAAGGTCCGGGGCACGTACCTATAGATGAGATAGAGACAAACGTAAAACTCATGAAAAGTATGACCAACGACAAGCCGTTCTACATGCTTGGACCATTGGTTACGGATATTGCACCTGGTTATGACCATATTGTCACAGCTATCGGAGCATCCATATCAAGCGCAGCAGGTGCTGACTTTTTGTGCTATGTAACTCCTGCTGAGCATCTTGCCCTTCCAAATCTTGAAGATGTAAAAACTGGTGTTATGGCATCAAGGATCGCAGCCCATATTGGCGATATGATCAAACTCGGAAAGCGCGATCAGGACCTCGCAATGGCACGCGCACGATCTAAACTTGACTGGAATGCAATGTATGATATTGCAATTGACCCGGAACATGCAAAAGAGATCAGGAACAGCCGTGCACCTGAAGACGATGATGCATGCACAATGTGCGGAAATTTCTGCGCACTTAAGATCGTGAACGAAAATTACAACCTTGCAAAGTAATGCCATTTGCATTACTTTTTTTCTCATTTTTATAGTATATAATTTTCAGTAACTAAAATTTTCCAAATATTATTCTCCTGTGGTTTCTGAGACTTTAAACAATTCGTGAAAATCTTGAAATCTCGCAGAGTATCAAAAAAAATATATGATATAATAATTTGAATGGGTGCAGATACTTTCAGGAAACTATATCAAAACTGTTCTTAGAAATTGATTTGAATTTGTCAAAACACCAGCAGCTCTTATGCGGTTGAGTATATCGTAGCAACGTTTGGATTAACACCCTTCCAAGGGGGGAGGGGACCATTCTGTTTATTTTGATGACGTAATCGTCACTGAACCGTCTTTATTACCAATGTAAACATCATCCACATTCGTGAATATTCCGTGCTCAACCATACCAGTACATGCAGATAATTCTAATGAAAATTTTGCAGGATCTGCGATGATACCAAACTCCACATCAAGTATGAAATTGCCGTTGTCCGATATCACAGGTCCGTCCTTGCGAACACCAAGACGCATCTGCGGTTTGCCGCCAAGTTCGTTCATCTTACGCATAACCAGATTTCTGGCATACGGCAACACTTCAATAGGAACAAAATGATCGAGGTGGTCATTGATCTTGGAATCATCTGCAACAATAACAAAGCGTTTTGCAGATTTAGCAACCACTTTTTCACGCGTATGTGCCGCACCGCCGCCCTTTATTACATTAAAATTGGCATCTACCTGATCTGCACCATCAATTGCAATATCAAGAATGGGGTGCTCTGCAAGTGAAGTAAGTGGAATACCTGCTTTTATCGCAAGCATTTCTGATTGGTATGAGGTTACAACCGCAAGGATGTCAAGACCTTCGTCAACACGCCTGCCTATCTGTGCAATCGTGTACGCGGTCGTTGAACCTGTGCCAAGCCCTATGACCATGCCTTCCTTTACGAGTTCTGCTGCAGCTTCTCCTGCTTTCTGCTTCTCAGTGCTATCTGCTGCCGGATTTCTTTCTTTCATATATATCGAACCTGCAATTGTTATAAACAGTACTACGATACTACCATTTCATTTATCAGGGAGATAATCGTTTTCTGTCTCTTGGGAACAATACTACATCGCGTATGTTATCAGTTCCAAGAATTGTCATCACAAGGCGCTCGCATCCGATTCCCCAGCCGGAATGTGGTGGCATACCATATTTGAAAGCCCGGAGGTAAAAATCAAAACCATCGGAATCCAATCCCTTTGACTCGATCCGGTTTTTTAAAGTATCATGATCATGGACCCGTTGTGCACCTGATGAAAGTTCCATTGTGCGGTACATCATATCAAATGACTTACTTACTTCAGGCCTGTCCTCGTATGGCATCGCATAGAATGGCTTAATTTCGCTTGGCCAGTCGATAATGAAGTAATGGGATTCTCCGGTCTCATTAAATACATGCTCACCGATAATATGCTCGGAAACGGTTCCAAGGTCGTCGCCCCATTTCAGCTTTTCATCGCTGCCGGAATTTACTATGTCGATGGCTTCTTTATATTTCAGTCTTAAAAATGGTGTCTTTGGAACAGTCAGTTCAACTCCCAGATCATCAAGCATCTGTATCGCGTTCTCTTTAACCTGTGAATACACAAACACAACCATATTCTCAAGTATTTCCATAACATCGAAATGATCCATAAAACTTGCTTCAATATCGATGGAAGTCGCTTCATTTAGATGACGACGTGTATCATGCTCCTCAGCCCTGAAGATCGGCCCGATCTCAAACACCCTGTCAAGTCCGCCTGACATTAAGATCTGCTTAAATAACTGCGGACTCTGGTTTAGGAATGCTTCCCTGTCAAAGTACGTTATCGGAAATAAAGATGTACCGCCTTCTGTTGCTGTTGCTACCACTTTCGGAGTGGAACTTTCAATAAACCCGTTATCCGTAAGAAAATCCCTTACCGCTTTTTGCACTTCATGCCGTATCTTAAAAACTGCAAGGGTGCCGGGACGTCGAAGGTCAATGAACCTTGAATCAAGACGGGTGTCCAGTTCTGCATCTACTTTTCCGGTTGTATCCATTGGAAGCGGTGACCCTGCCTCATTTAGCACATCAATAACATCAGGTATGATTTCATAACCATTCGGTGCTTTACTTTCGGGTTTCACAGAACCTGTTATGGAAACCACCGATTCGCGTACAAGTTTTCTCGCGCTGTTGAACAGTTCCCTATCTATCTTCTTTTTTACAAGTGTGACCTGTGCGCGGCCTTCGCGGTCCCGCACTACCACAAAGCATATACCACCAAGATCCCGTACTTCATGAACCCATCCCGCGATCGTGACTTTATCTTCACCTGTCGCATCAGGATTGATCTGTTTTGTATAATGTGTTCTAAGTTTCGCTAATGACATATATTCACCTATTGGATTATGATTAATGAGATTGATAATGATATAATTATATCAAATAATGGTTGAATAGTGATTACTTCATTATTAATCTACTTATTCATGGTCTTTTGATGCAAATTAGATGAAAGAAGAGACGTTAATGTTGCACCTGCAAATGCCAGCAAGATGTCTTTTATACCGATCCTGCAATTGACAAGCATGTCAGATGACATAAACTTGTATTATTCACTGATCAATTCTTCTACAGGCTGTCCCAAAACGAATTTTTGTTGCACAAATTGGGCATATCACATCTCAACACGGCAATTGTTGGCAAAAATGATGTGTTTTTTGCCATTATGGAATAAAATATATATGTGTCCCGGCACCTTCACCATCCGGGTTCTTTTCCTTATTGTGCTACTGAAAAACCGGATATGAGAAAGATCACATCATGTCTGCAACAATTTTTTTAAACCAATCAGTCTCCCTCACATCATCTAAATCAGAATCAGAATTTAGGTGCTTAGACTCTGGAATCGAATTTAGTTTATATGCAAGTTCCAACCATTTTTGACAGGCAGGTTCATCATTTTGCAATGCGGAAATACACGCCAGATTATATGCCCCACTTCCTTTCTTGATATCTTCTGCTTGTAATATTTTTTCTTTGGCTTTAAATAATAAGTCGTCAGTATCTCTCCCGGACTTGGTATTTGCAAGAATAATAAGAGCATTGCCCCAGTTATTGAGTGCATCATGATCATCTGGCTTAATTTTTAGCGATGAATTGTATTTTTCAAATGAAAGTTTGAATAATTCCTCCGCCTCATCCCCGTCTTTAATTTTTGCAAGGTCAGAAAGAGCAT
>JBQVLY010000012.1:0-18878 GCA_052361065.1 Methanosarcinaceae archaeon
GTCTTGCAATATGGCTGTGCATCGAGATTTTATCGAAACCATCTATGCAAATAACTTGTTCAAATTAATTTTTCCGAAATCCCAACAATTTATACAATTTTTGGTGAATTTGACGATTAATGTGAATATACTGAAAACTAACAAATGTATTACCATAGACCGAAAGATAATCCGGATATATATTTCACCCTGCTTTTTGAAATGGATACCAGACAATCCTTAAAGCATCCTCACAAGGTGATTCATATAGATCATCCACAATCCCACCGCTATTAATATAGCACCTGCGGCCTTCTTGATAATTACATTATATTTTAAGATGCTGCCAAGTTTTGCAGCTGAAAGATTTGCCGAATATGCAATAATAAGCATCGGAATAGCAAACCCAAGCGAATAGATGAAAAGTATCATCGCGCCGTAGGTGATATCAGCAGCCATTGCCACCATCGTGAGTATCGTACCGAGTATTGGACCCACACATGGGATCCATACAATACCAAGCGACATTCCCAAAAGCAATCCGCCAGACAGACCTCCCTCATTGTTCACGCGCAGGGACGAGAGTCTACCAAATATATTGAACACATTGAGTTCAAAGAGCATTGCCATACCAAACCCTATAATTACGATCTCAGCGAGAATGTTGAGATATCCAATGTACATCCCGAACGTCGAGCCAAAAGCCGATGTCACAATCCCCATTAATGTGAAGGAAATGGACAGGCCCATAACAATAGCGATCGGTCTTAATATTCCTTTTTCAGTCGAATATGCGAATATTGCAGGAATAAGCGGTAACACACATGGTGAAGCAACACTTACAATGCCTGCCAAAAACGCTGCAACCGGGGTTACTGTTTGTAGATCCATCATATCTCCTTTTTCATTAACTGTGCTGCTGTACTATTTGTGGCTTTGGTCAGTTTTGTTCTACTGCAACAACTATTTAGTAATCCATGATGCAAACATTGTCAGATTCAATCAGCCAAGTTAACGGACTGTGTATGAAAAATAGTAATGACCATTTTATTCTTGCTGTGGTTTAAAATCAAAACAGGAACCAAAAATGAATTTAACTTTTAAGTATGAATTTCATGTTTCTTTGTAGTCGCTATTTATTCAGTTCAATAGCATAATCAAGTGTATTTGCAAGAGTTTGTTTATCGGTAAGTCCAATAAACCTTGCATACTCGCGCTTTGTACTTGTAGTGCCATCGCGTGCCATGTAAATATATTGTCCATTCTCAATACCAATGATAACAAACGAATCTGGTATGGAATATACATTGAAAAAGTTCGAAATGTCCGGGCTTTTATCCGTATCAATGTACATAACCGCAGCTCTGCCATTATATTCTTCTGCCAGTGCACTAATTATAGGAGCCTGATCCAGGCAGGGCTGGCACCATTCTGCACCGATCTTAAGTAATACAGGTCCATCTAAAAGTGTTTCGTTGATCTGCCGGATGTCGGTCACATGAGTTGCAAGGTTATCAAAGCTTGTCTCACCGTTGTCCTGGCCAACGCACCCACTTAGCACCAGGACAGTACCAATCAAGATTGTCAAAGTGATGGATTTTCTCATAGATTTACCTTTGGATAATTCACACCCGATGCTAAATATCCTTTTGTTCATCCAATTGTTGTGCATGGTTTTGTCACAATCATCAATTTGATGTGGATGTGGAATACACCCTTTTAAAGGGCAAATAACCAAGCACCACTATTTAAAGTTGACGCTCTTGCAAACGATATACAAAGATAAAAACATAAAGAGTGTCAAAATATGAATAAATACTGCCGCCCCGTGGTTGATCCTGCTGCCTGCACGCCTCGCTTTTAATGGGTGTGTACCAAAAAGGATATGTTTGGGCAGGCTGCGGCGACAGAAGTGCATTTACGCGAACTACTTATACAAACATAACTACTATCTTCACATGATTGAATTTACAAAACTTCATGGCAATGGCAACGATTTTATAGTAATCGACGAGTTCATAAAAAAAATTATCCCGGATGACAAAAAAGCGGATTTTGCAGTCAAGTACTGTGACCGGAAATTTGGTATTGGTGCTGATGGTATTCTTTTTATATCAAGGTCAAATAAGGCAGATATGAAAATGCGTCTTTTTCAGCCGGATGCATCTGAAGCCGAAATGTGCGGAAATGGGATTCGCTGCCTTGTCAAATATGCTTTTGACAGTGGCCACATCGATTTGGGTAATACCACAGTCGAAACACCTGCAGGTGTGCTTAATGCTAAAACACGCAGGGATGACACTGAATTCTGGGTGAAGGTCAATATGGGGCAACCTCTTACGACCCGTTCGGAAATCCCTGCAAAAGGAGATGCAGTTGATGAGTTCATTGATGTTGAGATGCATGGGTACAGGATCACTGCGATAAATACGGGTGTTCCACATGCCGTCATCTTTGTTGACGATCTTGATCTTGATATTCCGGAGATCGCATCAGATATCAGGTTTGATCCAATATTCCCAAATGGTGCGAATGTGAATTTCGTAAAGGTGGAGTCCGATAATGAGATCACTATCAGAACCTATGAGCGTGGGGTTGAGGACGAGACATTGAGTTGCGGAACTGGTTCAGTAGCGTGTGCATACCTTGCACGCAGATTAAAGGGCATGACTGATGAGATTCAGGTTTACACAAAGGGTGGTGTTTTGAATATTTCCATATTGAATGACCTTATCTTCATGGAAGGACCTGCTAAAACGGTGTACAAAGGTGTAATCATCCAATAAGTATCATTGTTCATCGATCAAGGATTTGATTAATTCAATATATGCCGCTTTCCGAATTTTAAAAGATAGTGATAATTTTTAATACATGAATTTAATGGAACACAGATGACATGAATTTAACGAATTTTCACGGATGAATTTAACCTGTATTTATTCGTATTATTTGTGAAATACACGTTCTATCAAAGTATTTCACTCTATGTATAAAGCATGGAATAATTAAAACATATTAAATATATAATGCTAAAAAATATAAGAAGAAACCCCACTCCATTAACCCGCTTATTTAACATCTTATGTTAAACAACAAAAATGATGTACAAATATTACCATGTAGTGGCATTCATATATATTATGTTGTGAATGAGATACTACTGCTAATAAAGAGATATCCATGCATCAATTCAATAATAAATCATCTAAATGATATATATAGCAATAAAAAGAGATAATATCTTATTAATATTAGTTTTAACCCATATTGTACCACTAATCTACATTTTGCAGATTTTATATCCATGAAAAGACTTAATACTGAGTAGCACAATTTGATTACCAGAATAAATAGTCACTACTTGAACAATATTATTTATTGATACAATGTTAATTCGAAAAAATATATCGCTGGATGAACAATACTTAAAAAAACTGCAGCCACTTCTGGATGCGAACGATGGAAATTTGAGCGCAGCTATTCGTGATACGATTGAACTAACAGATGCTGCATTGGAAAAACATAAAACAATTGAAGAATCCATAAATGTATTAAAAGTCCCTGCCGTTTCACCCTCCGGATTTGATGAATTGATCGAAAACGGGGATCATATAATTATAAACCGTACGGCATTGAAGTGGTTGATCAAAAATAGCAGCGGATGCCTGATAGAGAAGGAACTTGTTGACGAACTCATAAATCCGTTTTTAGTTAAGACAATGATGGAACTTGAGACCTATCTCAACAATCTCAGTCAGCAATTTGGATGGGGTATAGAAACCTCAATATATTGCACAGATTCCATAAACCCTGAAACTGCAAAAATTGTACTTTCAAATGGTGACCCATACCTGAGGGATTTTTTTGCGGAACACATTGCATTGTTCATTGCAAAATGGAAGCAGCTAGACATTGATGACCTTTTTCGCAGATCAAAATCAATAAGGATCACCTTTAAAAAAGCACCTGTTGCATCTGGCAAAGTGCCATACGGGATTAAAGAACATTTTGGATCTCTTGATCTCGTTTATAGGGAACTTCGCAATAAACCTGAATTTTGGAATGGAATGGTAAACGTCCATCGTATGACAGGCTATAAAATAGTATCCATTCCAAAGAATCAATTTGCGGATCTTGCTGCGGGCAATATTCCCGATGGTATTGGCATGTTTGAAGCTTTGACCAACCAACCTATAGAGGATATTCCACTTTCCAAAATGCTTGTGCTATTTAAAAAATTTTATTCAATTTCGCAGATTGTAAACCATATCGTAATACACTTGGAACCATATCATGAATCTGTAAAGATACAGCATGACTACAAAGATGATAAAACGATATCGTATCTTATCCGGTATTTCTCTAATATATTTGAAGCAAATGGACACAAATTCGATGTCGTTCGCTCAAACCGTTTGATAATCTTTAAACATTATTCACAGGGAATTTCCAAACAGGTTTAGCTATGGAAATGCATCCCAAACAAATAATTTGTTATCCTTCTCGGCCTACCTGTATAGCAGGCCACAAGATACATTCTAATTTTGCTCTTGCAATAAAGGGTATAGACGAACAAATCCTAATAAACAACTTGTTAAATTTAAAGGATGATTAATAACACAAAAAAGGACAATACAAACCATGATTATACTATCAGGCGGCACCGGAACACCAAAATTGCTAAACGGGCTTAGTAAAATAATACCGCAGGAGAATATCACTGTAGTTGTGAACACTGCAGAAGATGTATGGGTGTCCGGCAATCTGGTAACTCCTGATATCGACACCGTTTTGTACCTGTTATCAGGCAGGCTCGATACTGAAAAATGGTGGGGAATTTGCGGTGATACGTTCCGAACTTACGAGGCGACGGGATCGTCGGGATTTGATGAAGGCATGATAATTGGCGACCTTGACCGTGCAACCCATATAATGCGTTCTGATATTTTGCGAAGTGGTGGTACACTGACATCTGCGATTCGAAAACTCTGCGGCACATTTGGCATAAAAGCAGATGTGCTTCCAATGTCTGATGACTCGGTATCTACGATTATAACTACGCCTCAGGGTAATATGCATTACCAGGACTTCTGGGTAAAGTATCATGGTGAACCAGATGTGCTGGACGTTTCAATAGATTGCATTTCCGATGCCGCTATTGCACCTGCTGTACTTGAGGCACTTGATATGAATGACGAAGTGCTGATCGGTCCAAGCAATCCGATAACAAGCATAGGACCTATCCTTGCATTGCCAGGTATGAGTGAAATACTAAAGTGCAAAAAGGTAATTGCGGTAAGTCCGATAATTGGCAAAGAACCTGTCAGCGGTCCGGCAGGAAAACTCATGCGTGCAAGCGGATATGATGTGTCATCGGTGGGTGTTCTGGATTGTTATAGGGACATTGTGGATGTGTTTGTGATCGATGAACTTGACACTGCTGGTATGGCAGACTTTGACGACATTGGATGCGAAGTTGTGCAAGCTGACACGTTGATGAAGTCTGTAGATGTATCTGTGGAACTTGCAAAGAAGATGTTGAGGATTTTTGAGGGAATGCAGATTGGGTTTTAACTGGAAACAACACAGGCTGAATAATAATGAGCGATAATCTGCCCCCTCTTCTTGGAATGAGACTTGCGATTTTAACCACATTCGGCTCAAGCAATATATAATTCGTATTTGCATAGGTGGTTTTGATGTAATTTCGATGTACATCCATATTGCAATACCCCGCATAGCAATACCGCCGCAGGCGGCGCATTCTAAACATTACAAAACATATACATACACATCGGTTGGACAAAACGTAACATTATTACTAACATTGGTGTATAAAAACGCTATGCTGCGTTGCTAACATTTATTTTATAAGTTGAAATGCCGCGAAATGTCATCATCCGCGCCAGTGGTTTGGAAATGCGAAGCCTTAAGAGGATTGCTTTGGTGTCAAAAATCGCTAAACAAATTTCATAATTCTGAAAATTTATATTCAAAAAAGATAACTATTCAATCGTACATAAACGTTGTTGGTAAACCGAATAGATCACAAATGGAACTGCAAGCAGTTATCAAGCATCTTTGAAATCTATGGACTGTGACTCATCATTTAATACAAAAAGATGTATCACCATCAACATAAATCAACCGATTTTCACCATCGATACCCTGTTTTGATGATGGCTGAATAGTTTTCAAAAAAAAAGAAAAGAAAAACTGGTTTGATTAAACCAGTTTGCTTATCGGATGGTTTTCCTCATCAGCAATCGCGATACCAAGTTCCTTAGCTGTTTCAGCCAGGATAATATCAACCATTGCTGTTGCAGGGAACACAGTTGTTGCGTTTTCGATCGGACCAAATAGCTGGAAATTCGAACCCATTATCTGCGCTACAAGATTTGTACCTATATCAGCAGGCATGTATGCATCCTTGTGAGTTTTCTTGAACGTCTTCATCCAGTCCCATGCAGATGCCATATTATGGTATCCTGCCCCGACCGGAAGGCCAAGATGGCCTTTCACAGTTGTGACAGCACGGATAGTTGCACCGGCACCAGCACCAAGTGGAGTTGCGGCAACATCAATAAGTGGCTTTGTGATACCGCACTCTCTTGCGATCTCAAGCATTCCCTTATCCTGGCCTGTACCTCCAACCTCAAGGATCTCAAGTTTCCCTTTCACACTAGGATCGGTTGCATTAAACGCTAAGACGATTGCAGCATCCATACCACTTCGCTTGATAGCCTCGATCTCGTCATCATGGACACTTGAATTGATAGAGTTGTGGATTGAACGTTTTGCAACACCGATCTCTGTAACATAGTCTGCTGCTGCTGAACGAACATCACCTGCGGATGAATCGATCAGGAATGGAGTCTTGTCATCGATCCCTATAAACCAGTCTATATATTTCTTGATCGCCTCAGGTGTTTCACCAACTATCTGATTGATGTATGGGTTACCAGTGGCATCACCCATCTCTTGCATATCATTCCACAAGGAATCTGCTGCGCCCTTGTTGAATTCTCCAGTATCCTCATTAGTCACAATTTTGTGCCTGTTGTAGAACATTGTACCGATTAAAACTGTAGGATACTCGCCTGGCTGTCCGCCAATCTTGACTCCGCCAACTTCGAATACTTCCTGTTTCTTGTCAAATTTAAACATTTAAACACCTCTTAGAAGGGAATTGATGATATTGAAATGTATAGCAAGAACATCAATATCCCGACAACTGCTCCATATAAGATTCCTATATCTCTTCCGACTTTTTTACCAATTCGCTGTGCGATCTCACTGTTTACGAACTCGATCTTCTCATCGATTCGATTAAGTTTTTTAATCACATCATTGAAATCGTTCTGGTCTACAACTACACTTGGTATTGCATTACTCTCATCGCTCATTTAGATCACCTGCCAGACAATCAATGGGATCACAATCACCATCAACAGTGCAAAAACGAAGCCGGCTATAAATCCGGATACTCCGGTTGTTGCTACACCTGAATCAAGCTTTTGGTTTCGTGCAATCAATTGTGCCCTGTACCTTATACTTTCAACAGCGGAATCAATTGGTCCCATCTGGGGACTGATGACCATCGGGACACCTTTTCCGTATTCTTGTTCTTCTGCCATATCAATTACCTCCCGAATAGCAACATTCCAAGCAATGACAATGTGATCACAAGACCTATCATGACACCTTCCACCTTACCGGCATGTATTCCGGAATGGAATTTGTTCATATTACCGATATTGATCATATCTAGTTCAATACCCCGGATTCTGGAGCGAATTGTTGCGATCTCAGCTGCCATTGGCTTAAGTCCGCCTACTTCTTCATCACCAGCGCCATCGTCTCCTTTGACCTCCATGATCATTGGTTCAGCATCAAAAGCACCAGGGTCCTTTCCAGCACATTCCTTGATCTTGGCAGTGATCTCTCCCATATCTTCAGTACCGATCAGTTCAACACATTCGATCTGTTGCTGGAACCTTTCCATCGCTTCTTCATTGATGTTCTCAATATATGGGATTGCACCTGTTGCTCCAACAATACGGTTATCTTTCACACCATTGGCATGCATACTTAACATTGCCTGTCCGGTGATGTGTCCTTTAACCTCTGAACCTGTCACCAGAAGAAATCTCAGGTTCGGGTTTGAGATTATGTGGGCAACAACCTTCTCTATACCAAGGTTCTCGGTTTTGCAGGGTCCGGTGATTGCCGCACCTGCATCTAACTGGGGACCTCCCGGAAGGTGTGAACCAAGTGTTATAACTGCAACACAGTTCTCGGCATTACCAATATCGTATTCACCTTTAATGGTTGGCCATCCAGCCACTGCTTCTCTTTTATCTGCCATATTACATCACCACGCTCATCAGGCCAATTACATATATGGCAACTGTCAACAGTCCTGAAAAGACCAGGCCTACAACAAGACCATAGAATACATTGCCATAGAAACCTGCTTTACTTGATGTATTCTCACGTCCAGGGAATGAAGCAAGCAATTGTTCATTTGGTGAAAGTGAGTTTACAAGATCGTCTGCGATCTTATCAAGTTCATCGATCTGTGCCATCACAGGATCCATTGAATATGATATGATATCTTCACGTTCCTGTGCGAGCAAGGATGTCATTGGGTCCAGTACCAGATGTGCTTCCGGTGCTACACGTATCATGCTCATTGCAACTCCTCCTCTGTAGGCAACAGTCCTGTTCCAAGTACCTTGTACGCATCTCTCTTAGTAAGTTCATAGAACTTTGCAAATGATATGTACCAGATAAGCAATCCTATTACGATCGCTGGAATTGCTGCTGTGGCACTTATAACCATAGACACAATACCTGCAACCATCATGGCAATTCCACCTTTTTCGAATGCCACCGCAAGTGTACGATCCTGTTCTTCATCAGGTCCGAGACATGCATTGAAAGGATGCAGGATTCCCATTCCACCAACGATGAATATCACTGCGATATATCCTGGTGCAACCACTAATGTGAGTACCTCATTAAACATGAATGTTCCTGCCATTGTGGTACTGAGCCCGACAATTGTCAGTGCACCTGCAACACCAATTTCTACCATGGTCTTTTCCATGATAGGAATATTCATTCCAAGTACCTTGTTTGCAAGAACACCAATTACCAGTCCGATAATTCCTGCAGATATTACTGCTACTATAGGTCCTGCAAGGCCTCCTATTGCAAGGCCGAACAACGATGCTACGACACCCATACCAAGTGCGATCATACCAATGGATGGTACACCTGTACCAAGACCATAACTACAAACACGCCTTACTGCATCTGCACCCCATACTATGGCGCAAACCGCACCAAGAGCACCTATGAATGAAAATACAGGATTTATAATAGATAAGAAGTGTGCAGCGTAAATACAGATCAATCCTCCGAGTAAACCGAAGGCGATCATCTTTTCCGGGGTAATTCCTCCATGGGCTTCTCCCCCTGGTCCTCCAGCTGACATTTAAATACCTCCTATGGTTAACACGGCCACAAGCGCACACATAAACGTTGCGATCAGGGACGAAAACACGGCTTTTGGCCATTTCTTGAATTTCGGATCATGAAAACCTTCGATAGTTCCACCGATATTATAGGAAGGAATTACAGCGTTCACAAAGAATATACCCACTGCAAAAACACTTGCAAGACCTACGAGATTTGCCATTGCCAGTCCTGTACCCGCGCCTGCGGTCATGAGTGAATAATATACAAGTGAACCGCCACCGCCTCCGAGTAGACCACCAATTACACCACTGACATAACTGACAGTTGGCAGGCCATGTCCTTCCGTACCCTGTGATACATAGAGGTCCTGCCTGTCCTTTGTTATCGGGTCATATTTAACCTTTGCAGATGCGGGTGGGCATCCAACTCCGTAAACATATACCCATGTTCCTACGATCATTGTGACAGACATCATGATCATTGCACCGACCGCGCCGGCTGCAATAACAAGTAAAACGCTATCTGAAACCTGCATCACAGCGCCTGCTGTTACAAGTCCTGTAAGACCTGCACCGGCAGCCAGCTGAACTGTACCGGTTCCGATACCTGTTGCCTGTGCCATTGCCGCCGGGGCACCACCTACAGGCACGAAGTGAACACTGAATGATATCATCATTCCGCCAAGTGTGATCAATATCACAAATAGTATATTGTCAATAAGAGTTCCTACAATATCTATCATGCAGCCACCTCATCTTCCTTATATGGACCGTATGCAGCACGTGCTGCAACTTCTATTTTCCTGTTCCATAATATCAGGATAAATACCAATATAACACCTGCGATAACTGAAAGCCATCCAATTCCATCGCCTTTTGCAGGGTCAAATACGGTTGTGATCCAGCCGCTTAAGAATACTACCATACCGAATGCAATTCCTGTAACAGGTCCGCCGAATTTTGCGCAGAACCATGAATTATCGAAACCGTTACGAAGTCCGGATTCTCCTTTTCTAACAATGTTTCCTGAATTTGCAGCGTTTAGTCCTGCACCGAATTCCACGCTCTGGAATTCCCGCTCTGCACCATAGTGGACATCACCGGTAGATGAGCCGATAGCTCCTATTGTGATACCCCATATAAATGCCAGAAGTGGCAGTGGGAAAGGGTGTCCGAGTACAGCGACCATGAGGTATGATATTACCAGAATACAAAACGTCGTAATATACGAATATCCCATTATGACCGGTGTGTGTGACCACAAAATATCAAGATAAACTGGTTGTTTGAATCTTTTCTGACTTGTAGGTCTTCCAAAGAATGCTGTTACGGAATATGTTCCATGTACTATTGCAGCTACAAGTGCTCCCATAGCAATTGCAAAAACAGGGGACATATTGTATGCACTCATTAAAACTGTAGCTGTTGTACCGCCGACCGCGCACATAAGTGCGTTTGATGGTGGTTCACCGGAAATAGCTTTGTTATATATCCTGTGTGGATACATCATTTGGGGTGCCAATTGCACTTGTGAGTTTGGGTTACTTTGCGATCCGACATCAGACTCAAGGTCTTCTGAAGCGCCTGCAACAGTCGCAGCAGCACCTATTAGTGCCAGCACACCCATGCCTATGAGTGGTTCCATTCATTTTCCTCCATTTATTTTTAAATATTATAATAGCGAATCAGTGCAACGAAATACGATGCACTTCACTCCTATTCACTTAACGATATCACATAATTATGATATAAGCTAACATATGTTACTGTGCATTATATTAAATCATTCATAAACCTTTCGAAATAAATACGATTTTTCGGAAAATTCAGTACCAAAAAATGAAGCATAAAACCATTCACACAATAACGGTTCCATGGATTTTATTAATTATTTGCGATCAAAACGTAATATATATATATCTGGTCTTGGCTGTTTGCCGCTTCCTCTTGCAAAGTCCATATAACAGTTATTGCACAGCATACGCAGGTTGAGTGATGCAACTTCTGAAGTACCGGGAATAAGTCTGGCAAATATAAATGAGGGGTCAATCTCAAGAGATTGTGCAGTGTCGGTGAGATATTTAAGAATATATTCCTCAAAAACTTCCAGGTCATCCATTTGTAATCCTCGTGTATTGATCGTTGCTCCACTACAACCGCACGGAAGTGCGAACCCATCCATCTCTATCAAAAAAACAGGTTTTCCAAGCATGTTCCTGAGTTTGTTCTCAAGTTCTCCACGTGATGTTAGTAATTTTTCGGTCAATGTCATTGCTGTTCCCCTATTATTGAATGTAATGGTCTTAATACCTGTTCTGTACCTTCAGTTGAATATACCTGTGTGATTTTTTCGGTCAAACGCTTGCAGTAACCGCATCTTTTGCAGACTTTCTCACACTGTTTCCATTGTGCAAGAGCACCATCAAGTTCCTTGTTCGGAATATAGAAAGTGTCTTTCAGATCCTTGGGGCAATCCAGGAGGTCCATAAGGTTTCCATCGTAACTCTCATTTGCATATGCATTGACAACATTCAGTGTCCAGTTCACAAAATGGGTTCGACCTCCGATCTTGAATATGTCAGTTATGTGTTTGTATTCCTTGAGATCTTCAGGTCTTATCCATGGTGATTTGATGATCAGTTCCGGATTCTGTATCCTCAGTGAGAGGCACTTGTAATAATAATAGTCATCAGTAACATTTGGTTTTGGTCCGGGTCCGTTTGCGTGCGAGAAAAAGTTAAAATGTGCATACCTGAACGGACACTGATAAAGACACCCTTCGTTGACCAGCAACTTCAGGTCGCATGATACGGATTCCCTGATGGCTTCCAGTTTATCGAAATGCCTGTTGACCGCAGAATCTATTACGATCGTATCCGCACCAAGATCTTCATAGAACTCCGCCTTTTGCGGTGAATCCACAAATGAAAGCACTGATACAACAACTTCCATGTCATAGTCCCTTGCAAGCATTTCCACAAGGTACGGGTCTGCAACAGTTATGGAATCTATTCCAATATCATTGAGACTGTTAAAATACCAGTCAATAGATCGGTATCCTTCCGGTGTAAGATGCTGTCCGCCCATGCATGAACTGTTGAGGACAATTTCAAATTTAACGCCCTTCTCATGGGCATATTCGGTCTGCTGTGCAATATCCTCAAGTTTAGGGGCACTTAAGTTCGTTCTCCCGGTTCCGACGTATTCAGGTGAACCTGCCATATAAACGGCATAGATATCATCAGAACCTGCAAATAGTTCATAAAGCCCTTCAAGATGTCCGAGATGCGGTACATACAATTTCATTGCATGTTGGTTATCGTATAAATTAGATAAGTATTTTGGTAGTTGATTGTATAGTTGGTCAAAATCAAAACAATTATTACATCCGCCCACACATGTCACAATATGATAATTGGAGCTTCATCGTTTGCAGGCACGATCGAGGAGATCAAAGACGAAGTGGGATCAATTGAACTGTACATCCCGAAACTTGAGTTGTACAAAAATCTTCAATTGCAGGATAACGTATTAAACAGTATAATAGATGCCCTCTCCACCTGCAATCTTGTAACCTCGATCCACGCTCCTTATTTTGCTGATGTTTTGACATACCCAAAAGAACTTGTTGTTGATACTGCCAATATGGGTCGAACACATTTTCGGCTTATGGAAGAATCAATCGAACTTGCAAACCGCCTGGATTCAAAAGTTGTAGTAGTCCATCCGGGAAGGATAAATGATAATCGGGATCTATCATTTTCACAGATGATCGAAAATCTAAAAGAACTTGCATCAACTGCTCATGAATATGGTGTCATGCTCGGTCTTGAGAACAAGGAAGGTACTGACAACGGGAACCTGTGTTCAGGGACAAACGAATTATTGGAAGCTGTCAAGTCAGTGGATTCTCCAAATCTTGGTATAACATTTGATATCGGTCATGCAAACCTTACATGCGGCGGTGTTTCCGAAAAAGTAAAAAACTTTGCAAAAGACCTTAACGGGCATGTAGTTCACATGCACCTGCACGATAATAATGGTGTTTGGACGGATGAATATGCAGGAGATGCGCACATGGCACCAGGCAGTGGAAATGTGGATTTCTCAGTGATCAATGAAATATCAGATTATCGCGGTATCTATAATCTGGAGGTATTTTCAATCAATGATGTAGTTGCCGGAAAAGCCGTTATCGTAAGAGGGTTGCGATAAGTTCATACGTAACATAAGTAGAATAGTATTTGTATAGATTTGGTAAGATAACTGTGTGAATGTGATAGTACTATCTGAAACTAAAACAAAAACCAATACAACCGCCGCAGGCGGCGTTATGACAAGAAGTAATATCATAAATTGCCTTACGGCTGCCACTTAAAGCGGGATAATCCTGCTTATGGGATGCATCAATTATAACGTAAAGGATGTTAAGTTTAAGGTATTCTTTTCGTAGTCCCGGATGATCCATTATAAATGGCTCCAAAAAAGCACCAATATCCCGATATCATGTGAAATTCCTTTCTGGTAGGTCTCATTCCATAAGTTATAGAGAATTGTTAACAAGTCTCCGGACTGTTCCATCCCACGATTGGTTCCTGACTTACCGGGACGCTCGTGTATACCCATTATTGTTACTTTCACATCGCTTGGACTGAGGTTATATACAATTACATCATGTAAAGTGCAACATAAATACAACTGATACAATATTTAAACAATCTGCATTTATTGGAATAACCATGCACAAGACACTCCAGAAATACTTTGGTTACACGAATTTCCGTCCGCTTCAGGAGGACATTATCAATGATGTCCTAAATGGAAAGGATACTTTTGTGCTGATGCCGACAGGCGGCGGGAAATCACTCTGTTTCCAGTTACCTGCACTTTTGATGAATGGAATGACGGTTGTAGTCTCCCCTCTTATTTCCTTGATGAAAGATCAGGTTGACAGTTTGCAGGCAAATGGCATAGAAGCTGCATATCTTAACAGTACGTTGAGTTATAGCGAGATAAAGAACATCAAGGCATCCATACTCGACAAACGGATCAGGATACTTTATGTGGCACCTGAGCGGCTTACAATGCCAGACACCCTTGGAATCCTAAATAATGTAAATGTTAGCCTGTTTGCAATTGACGAAGCGCATTGTATTTCCGAATGGGGGCACGATTTTCGTCCTGAATATCGAAAACTCAAGATATTAAGAAAAAAATTTCCCTCTGTGCCCATGATCGCACTGACAGCGACTGCGACACCAAAAGTGCGGCATGATATTACCACCGAATTGGATTTTTCAGATCACAATACTTATGTAGCAAGTTTTGACCGCGAGAACCTTTTCTACAGGGTCAAGCCAAAAAAAGATACCTATGCTCATTTGCTTCAATACCTGAAAGAGAACATGGGAAAAAGCGGCATCATCTATTGCCAGAGCAAAAAGACCGTGGATTCACTGTCAAAAAAACTCGAAAAGGCCGGTTTTGGGGCGCTGCCATATCATGCAGGCCTGCCTGATAGAGTTCGTTCAAAGAATCAGGAGATGTTCATTAAGGACGATGCCCAGATCATTGTGGCTACTGTCGCTTTTGGGATGGGGATCGATAAGCCGAATGTGCGATTTGTTGTCCACTATGACCTCCCAAAAAACCTTGAGAGTTACTATCAGGAAACAGGCAGGGGCGGACGTGACGGTCTTGAATGCGACTGTATTATGTTCTTCGGTCACGGGGATCGGTACAAGATCGAGTATTTCATCGACAGGATGAGCCGAAAACAGGAGCGCGACATCGCGCTTGTCCAGTTGCGTGATATGATCGACTACTGTGAATCAAATACATGTCGCAGGAAGGTGATGCTCAAATATTTTGGGGAGGAATTTAAGAGCGATAACTGCGGGGGTTGTGATGTCTGTCTTGAGCCAAAAGAAACGTTCGATGGTACAGAGGCTGCAAAGAAACTGTTATTATGCGTAGAAGGACTTAACCAGAGATTCGGGATGAACTATGTGATCGATGTTCTGGTTGGTGCAAAGACCAAGAAGATCATTGGCAACCGCCACACAATGTTGAAAAGTTACAGTACAGGTCACGAATATTCGAAATCCCAGTGGCAGTCAATCACACGTGAGATGGTGCGGCTTGAGGTGTTGGGTGTTGAAGGTGCAAGGTACCCATTGCTGAAATTGAATAACAAAAGCATGTCTGTCCTAAATAGCAATGAATCAGTAAATCTCACAAAACCGGCTGCAGAAATACAGGTGAAAGAGAGGCGTGCTACTACTGGATCCGGACTCAAGCCAGTATCCGGATCCGGTTCAATGTCGAAGCCGACTGCCGGTAAGACGTTAAAACCCCCGGATTTTGAATTGTTCGAGAGATTGAAGTTACTTCGAAAAACAATTGCTGCCAATGCAAACTTGCCTCCTTATATCATTTTTGCAGACACGACCCTCCGGCAGATGGCTGCAAAGCGCCCAAAAAACCCGCAGGAATTTTTAAAGATAACAGGTGTGGTTGAGTATAAACTGGAAAAATACGGTGGCACGTTCCTGACAGAGATCGCTGATTACTGCAACGGTGACAGATCACATAAACCACAAGCACATAATCCAGCGAGGTCACCCCAAAAAATCCAAAAAAGTCACATTGCGACGTCTTCTGTTCTGCCTGCAACTGTGGCGGAAACACTGGATCTTTACAGGCAGCACATGTCGATCGAAGAAATTGCGCATATCCGGAATCTGGCCCCGAGTACAATTGCCGGGCACATGGAAACCCTGATCCAGGCTAAAAAGATCGATTCTATTGATCATATCATCGATATGGATAAACAACGTATAATCAAAAATGCAATAAACGATGTAGGGGATAAATTCCTCTCGCGCATCAAAGCGAAACTCGGTGGGGATTATTCCTATGGAGAGATAAAACTGGTGCGAGCGACGATGAAGGTTGCTCTGGAACTTTAAAACACCTTTTAAAGCACCTACATCATAAGATATTTCTGTGTAATATAAAATATCAGGTCCCCGAAAACAACTGCTGTGATAAAACCTGCTGTGATAGGGATCATAAAAGGCAGTTCCGGCATAATCCACACCTTTTCATTAATAAGCCCTTTATCAATGTATCCTTTAAGTTCATGTATGACATCATCATCCGGTTTTATGCCTCCTTTTGTAAAATGAGATACAACACCTTCATCTGTGCGTTCATACACATCCATTAATCTTATATGCCTGTTTTTCAGGTCAGAAACCCCTGATCTATATCCTACAAACAAATATCCTGGTTTTTTTGGTATTTCATGAACCGGTACCTTTGTCAAATTATACAGGAATAATCCGATCGGGACGACAATAGTCAAGAGTACGGAATTGCCAAACACACTGAATGCGAACAGGTTAATTGGTGGAATTCCCTGAATTGGGAAAGCCTGACCTGACATGTAGATTACCGGAAAGGTGGGGATTATGATGGATATCACCATTATAACCTTTGCATCTGCGCCACCGAATGCGTTTAACTGGAACAGGACATATACGAATAAGAAGATGAACCCAAACGATAGTAACATGCGGATAATATATGGGAATCCATAGTTTAGCATATCATAGATAATAAACGGCAGTCCTGCAGCAAGCATCACAGGCCATAAACTGTTGGATACACGTCGCGATTTTATGTCAGAGTAGCAGGAATATAATAAAAATGGAATGCAAACGAGAACTTTAAGGAGTTCCATCATCTAATGCTTCTCCCATTTTTTCAGGTTAAGTATTTCAGACAACGTGCGTCCTTTTCGTATCTCTTCATAAAGGCGCTTTTCTGTTTTTTCGACCTCTTTTGCACGGCGTGCTATCTCATAGGCGCGCTCCCCTGGTACTACGACAACACCGTTATCATCACCAACAATGTAATCTCCAGGCTTAACAGCCTGTGCACCGCAGGTAATTTCTGCATTAATTTCCCCAAAGCCTTTTGGTTCACCCGCATTGGGCACACTGCTGCTTGCAAAAACGGGCAGATCAAGTTGCTTAATTTCATTAATATCACGCACAGCACCATCAATTACAACACCACCAATCCCTTTGTTAAGACAGCTAAGCGTTGCCAGCCCGCCCCATGGTGCTACGTGATCGCTTCCATTATAGATAACAATAACATTGCCAGGATCGGCAATGTCAATTGCTTCAACCGTTTTTGCCCAGTCACCTGCAAATGTCTGCACAGTGATTGCCCTGCCGACCATCTTTTTTCCTTTCACCATTGAACGAATATTTCGCATTGCCCCTTTGCGGTGCATCGCATCTGAGATATTCGGAGTTGAAACACTCATCAGGAGTTGATGTGTCTCCTCATTGATCGAAGTTTTTGAGATCGTGACACCAATTGGCGAATCCACACTTTTCCGAATTGCACGTGCAGACTCTGTTACATTGCCAGATCTTGTGATATTTCCCCCAACAATAACAATATCCGCACCGGACTGCACAGCCTGTGCACCTGTTTTTGCATCAATACCTCCTGCTATTGCAATCGGTATGTTGACTTTATCTACAATGTGTTTTAGAATATCCATGGGGTTTTTCCCCATCATTTGTTGATCAATACCTGCGTGCACATTGATATAATCTATGCCCAACTTTTCAAGTTCCTGTGCGCGGGCGATCGGATCCTGTGCACAGAGCAAGTCAGCCATCAATCTAACTCCATACTTGCGCGCCGACCGGACAGAATCAAGAATTGTAGAGTCATCCGCGCTCCCAAGCAGTATAATAATATCTGCACCGGCTTTTGCTGCCATTTCAACTTCCATAGCGCCGGTGTCTACAGTTTTCATGTCTGCAAGGATCGTGCGATCCGGAAATGCATTTTTCAGTTTCCTGATGGCATTCATTCCTTCGCTTTTGATCAATGGGGTACCTGCCTCGATCCAGTCAATGCCGCCGATGGTGGCTTCCTTTGCGATCTGCACGGCACGGTCGATTTCCAGCAGGTCAAGTGCGACTTGAATAATGGGTTTAGGTCTGATAATATCACCTCTGATCGATAATTGGTAATTAATATGCTATTTAGTATATAAAACACCTGAATACCTATAAATTTAAATCGATTTGTAACTATTCATTCATCCTTGAAACCGGATACCGATGGCGAAAATCCTCTCATTTGTGCATACATCATCACATCTTTCAGTTTTTAATACTGAATCTATGCCCATCGATTTAAAAGGCATTTGACAATTGTGCGTAATTGTTAATATATGGATTATTCAGTCTAATGATAACGTTTATGTGTGGCTGAATAGTTACCTTTTATTAAAGTTTAAGTTGAGACTTTTTATTATTTTCTGGTAACCGCAACATCTCAAATTAATTACCACTCAGTGATATTCAATTTTTTTAAACA
>JBQVLY010000013.1:0-18510 GCA_052361065.1 Methanosarcinaceae archaeon
ATTATTTAGTTTAAGGTCATTGCATGCTGATTCTGATGAACTGCTGATCGAGGTGGCTGCGTGAAGTAATACGGTCAAGGTGTCTATAAGGCTGTACTTTGCGCTTTTTGGTAACTTTATTATACTTGTTTCGCTTAATAGTTCAATTGCTAAAGCCAGTATACTAGCTGACTTTATTTTTGAAAAATCCATTGAATCATCCCCTCCAGGATATGGTACTGTGGAGACTGACAAAAAAGTCCACATTTAGAGGTATTTCAATTTATGAAAGAAATACATTACACTGCTGTATGGTGTTTTATTTCAGGACATTATTCAAAATATCTCTGTTTTACCATTTTTCCGGCAGTCTCATTGAGGGGAATGATTCACATGGTATAAATATTTTAATTTATTAGGTTTGATAAAAGGACAAAATGAAAGACTAATAGGAAGTAGGGCTATTCGGAAGTACTGTCATATCAAATATAACTATATGTCTATCTTGACGCCATCGTTTTCTTAATATTCCTCATGCGCAGAGTATATATATAACATGCAGCATTACAATGGAAAGTTAGATATTGATACATAATTCCTGCATCAGGCAAATTATAGGGATAATTTATCAAAATCAAGATAAAATAGCAAGTGTGAAAAGTCGGATTTAACACGAAATGTTTATGGGCCAATTCATTGAATGCCCGCTTTTATGCGCAATTGGCGTTTAAAAGAGCATGGACTTGTTTAGATCTTTTATAGGTAACTACTGTTAAAGGGCACAATCCACAAACGGGAGCGTGCGGTGACTCACATTGACAAAAGCAGATGACAATATTGGTCTGCTTTATAGCAATGCCGGGCACCTACGGTGTAATCATAATAACAACGGCTTACTTGTAGTTGGCAAAAAAACAAAAAATATCGGATTAAAATAACTGTATAATCAGGAGGATAAAAATGGCAAAAGGACATAGACCAAGGCGGGGTTCACTCGCATTTAGTCCACGCAAAAGAGCGAAAAGCCACATAGCAAGGTTTCGATCATGGCCAGAGTCATCAGATGCACCTAAACTGCAGGGATTTGCAGGTTACAAAGTAGGTATGACACATGTAGTTATGATCGACGATACAAAGAACAGTCTTACAGAAGGTGCTGAGATCTCAGTACCCGTAACTGTCATTGAAACACCTGCTATAAAGGTTGCAGCGATCCGTGCGTATGAAAATACGACCTATGGTAACAAGGCAGTTGCAGAAGCATGGTCCTCTGATCTGGATAGTAGTCTTGATCGTGCAATTGTGATGCCAAAAAACCATAACTCAGACAAAGCAATGGAAAAAATTGGCTCAATTATAGATGATGGTACTGCAAATGATATCCGGGTAATCACATACACATTACCCATAAGTCTTACAGGTGTTCCCAAAAAGAAACCGGACCTTATGGAGACTGCAATTAGTGGAAATGACCTGAAAGCAAAATTCGAGTATGCAAAATCCATACTCGGCAACAAGGTTCACATCAATGACGTATTCAACAGCGGCGGTGTTGTAGATATCGCAGCGATAACGACCGGTAAAGGTACGCAGGGTGCAGTCAAAAGATGGGGCATCAATATGCAGAAAAACAAACATTCACGCGCAGGAAGTGTGAGACAGGTCGGTACACTTGGACCATGGAGACCAGCCCATGTTAGTTGGAGAGTTCCACAGATGGGCCAGATGGGATATCACCAGCGAACCGAATATAACAAACGTATCCTCAAGATATCTGAAGACCTGGATGCAATCAACCCATCAAGCGGATTTATAAACTATGGTCTTGTGCGCGGTGACTACATACTGATAAAAGGAAGTGTGCCAGGTCCCTCAAAGAGATTGGTCAGACTCAGGGAACCAACAAGGTCAAAAGTTTCCGGCATAGGTGAACCACAGATCGCTCACATAAGTACACAGTCCAGGCAGGGGTGATGTAAATGTTTAAAGCAAATATTATAGATCTATCCGGAAATACGAAAGGCGAGATTACTTTACCTGACATTTTCGATGAAGTTTACAGGCCGGACCTAATCAAAAAAGCAGTGCTTTCAGCACAGGCTAACAGGCTTCAGCCGTATGGCCCCCGCATGTATTCAGGTATGGATACCTCAGCACGCTCATGGGGGTCTGGCAGAGGTGTTGCACAGGTTCCAAGAATTACCAACGGGAATCGTGTTGCAAGAATTCCTCAGGCGGTCGGTGGTAGAAGAGCACATCCTCCAAAACCGGAAAAAGACCGGACTGAAAAGGTAAACAAGAAAGAAAAACGCATGGCTATTCGTTCTGCGATTGCAGCAACCATTAATCAGGAACTTGTAAAGGCACGAGGTCACAGGTTTAATGCAAATGTTCCTCTTGTTGTTGAAGATACACTTGAAGATCTTAACAAGACCAGGGAAGTTGTAAGTTTCATGCAGGCAGCAGGTATTTACGATGATGTCATCCGTGCAAAGGAAGGCAGGCATATCAGGGCTGGCAAAGGCAAACTCCGGGGAAGGAAATACAAGCATAAAATAAGCATTTTGATCGTTGCAGGTAAACAGGGTCCTATTAACAAGGCTGCAAATAATCTATCCGGTGTCGATGTTGCAACAGTTGATTCATTAAATGCAGAATTACTGGCTCCGGGCACACATGCAGGTCGTCTTACGATATGGACCGAATCGGCAATATCAAATCTGGAAGGTGCATTTATATGAGCGTAATTAAATATCCTTTTGTCACGGAAAAAGCGATGATGCTTATGGATAACAATAAACTTCAATTTATTGTAGACACCCGTGCGAACAAGTATCATATAAAAGAAGATGTGGTAAAAACGTATGGATTCCCTGTAAAGTCCATATGTACAATGACCACAATGAAAGGCTTGAAAAAAGCGATTGTCACATTCGAGGGAACGGATGATGCACACGAAATCGCTACAAGGATAGGATTGGTGTGAGGTGAGATAAATGGGACATAGACTTATTTCGCAGAACAGAGGTCGCGGAACCCCCACATATCGGGCTCCATCTCACAAGTTCAAAGCCAAACTGAAACATCCTAAAGGAGATATGAATGAAACTTTGTACGGTACAGTGACTGTGATCACCCATGATCCGGCAAGGTCAGCACCAATCGTTAAAGTTGCATTTGAAAATGGCGAAGAGCGATTTATACTGGCACCGGAAGGAATTGCAATTGGAGATAGGATTGCCTGTGGGATCTCAGCAGAGATTAAAACAGGTAACATTCTTCCCTTATCAGAGATTCCTGAGGGTGTTCCGATATGTAACATTGAATCAAAACCAAATGATGGCGGACAATTTGCACGTGCATCCGGTGTTTATGCAACACTGGTCTCGCATGACCGCAACAAAACTGTTATAAAAATGCCATCCGGTGAGATGAAATGGCTAAGTCCGAAGTGTCGGGCAACTATCGGTATTGTCGCAGGTGGCGGACGTGTGGATAAACCGTTCTTAAAAGCCGGTAAAGTGTATCACAAGAAGAAAACAAGAGCAGCAAAATACCCACGTGTATCGGGGATTGCTATGAATGCAGTTGATCATCCTTTTGGTGGCGGAAACAGAAAACATCCTGGTAAACCGACAACAGTCAGCAGGAATGCGCCGCCAGGTCGTAAAGTCGGTCACATTGCAGCACGCAGGACAGGAAAGCGTTAATCAGAGGTGTAATACATGGCAAGAAAATTAACAACAAGATTACCAAAACGAAAAGGTGAGTTTACTTATCGCGGTAAGACAATAGAGCAACTTCAAAAGTTGAGCATAGAAGAGTTTGCAAAACTATTACCCTCAAGAGAACGCCGTAGTCTTAAACGTGGTCTTACTGATGGTCAGAAGAATGTAATGCAGAAGTTCATAGATGGAAATAATAAGATTCGGACACATTATAGGAATATTATTATCATGCCTTATATGATAGGCAAGAACTTTGAGGTATATAATGGTAAGACATTTGTCAAGGTCGATATCCAGCCGGAGATGATAGGGCACAGGTTTGGAGAGTTCGCATTAACGCGCAACAGGGTATCACACGGTAGTGCCGGTGTTGGTGCAACCCGTTCAAGTAAGTTCGTACCGCTCAAGTAAGGTGATGATGGATGGCAAGAATTAATTATTCCACAGAATTAGATCCTGAAACCAGTGCAAAAGCAATGGGTTCGGAGCTTCACATATCACCTAAGAAGTCACGTGAACTTGGTCGTGCGATCAAAGGCATGCATACAGGCGTTGCAAGATCATACCTTAAGAATGTGATCAAATTAAAACAGGCAGTACCATTTAAGAGGCATAATGACGGCCTTGGTCACAAAAAAGGAGCAATGGCTGCAGGACGTTATCCTGTGGGCGCTGCAAATGAGTTCTTAAAAATACTCAAGAATGTGGGAAGTAATGCAGAGTATAAAGGACTTGAACCTGAAAATATGTATATTGCACATTTGTCTGCAAAACGCGGACGTGTGATCCACGGTATGAGACCAAGAGCTCGCGGGCGTGCCAGCCCTAAGAATACGGAAACCGTGTTTGTTGAAATGATAATATGCGAGGTGGCCTAATGGCAGTAGAAAAGACGTTTGTACAGGAAGGTTATGTAAAGGCATCAATGAATGAATTTTTCCTGAAACAACTCAGCAGGGCAGGTTATGGCGGCATGGAACTGAACAGGACCCCTATGGGTACACAGATAACCATATACGCTGAAAAACCTGGTATGGTTATTGGAAAAGCCGGAAAGATAATCAGGAAACTAACTCGAGATATTGACAGGTTATATGATCTGGATAATCCGCAAATCGATGCACAGGAAGTTCGCAAACCCGAACTCAATGCACAGATGATGGCTTCAAGACTTGCATCATCAATTGAACGTGGCTGGTATTTCAGGAAAGCCGGGCACAATACAATGCGCGCTATCATGGCATCAGGTGCACTTGGATGTGAGATTGTCATATCTGGAAAATTGACAGGATCAAGGTCAAGGGTCGAGAAGATGGTCAACGGCTATATCAAACATGCAGGAAAACCGGTTGATGATATCGTTGATAAAGGTTTTGCGACTGCTATTCGTAAACTTGGTACGCTTGGATGTAGTGTGCGTATTATTCCACCAGATGCGGTTTTACCAGATGCTTTTAAGTTAAAGGATGTCGTTGAAGATACAGAGGCTAAAGCAGAGGATGTTATCACTGAAAGTAAATCTGAGGATGGCATAAAAGATCTTGTCAAAGCAGAAGCTTCAGGCGAAGTTGCTGAGGCTGAAGAAGTAGCAGAAATTGTCGATAAACCGGCAGCTAAAGTTGAGAAAACAATTGAGGCTGCAAAAACTGCGGAAGCAGCAGAAACAGTGGAAGCAGCAGAAACAGTGGAAGTAGCAGAAAGGTTAGAAGATGTAGCCACAATCGATAGTGAGGAACGCAAGGAACATAATGGTACCTGGCAACACAAACACGCGGGTTACACTTATTGGCATCCAATGGCAAGAGTTCACAAGGAGACTCAATAATGGCGATTCTTAGAAACAATGAGATTCGTGATATGAACCCGGAAGAGCGAATGGATGAACTTGAAAAAATGAGAAACGATCTAATCCGTGAGCGTGCACTGTCTTCAGCAGGTGGCGCACCGGATAATCCCGGGCTCAGTGGCGAACTCAGGAGAACGATTGCACGAATAAAGACAATTCAAAATGAACAGAATAAACTTTAAATTGAATATAACACCCTCGAATTTGATCTATCATGAATTGATAGGACTTGCAGTGAGGGTTGTTGATTCTACAAATCCTACATTAATAAATATACGCGGCAAAGTGGTTGATGAAACACGAAACACACTAACAGTGGAAACAGATGGTGCTCGTGAAATAGTTGTTCCAAAAACGGGAACTATTTTTGTGTTTCGGATACCTGCCCGCTCTGCGGGTGGACATGATGTAAAGCATGTCAAAGTAAATGGAACATTATTGCTCTCACAACCCGAAAACAGGATTAAGAACATAAGGAAAAATCGCATGAGGTAATAATCATGGTAAGAGATATAGGATTGGATGTACCCGTGCCTGAAAAGGAGTGTGACGATATTAATTGTCCATTCCATGGCAAACTTCCAGTGCGAGGACAGGTCCATGTGGGCACTGTTGTAAGCGACAAAATGGATAAAACGGTAGTCATTCAACAAAGACATGAGATATTGATCAAAAAATATCAGAGATATGAAAAGCGGCAATCAAAGATTCATGCCCATAACCCTCCTTGCATTGCTGCAAAGGTAGGGGATATAGTCACGATCGCAGAATGCCGACCGCTTAGCAAGACCAAATCATATGTAGTGGTCAAAGCGGAGGCACAGGCATGAGGGGTATACGTTCAAGCATACCACGTTCATTGAACGCAGGTGCAAAAATCGAATGCGTTGATAACACCGGTGCACGAACTGTTGAGATCATTTCAGTGAAGAAATACAGGGGTGTAAAGAACAGGATGCCAAAAGCAGGCATCGGTGATATGTGCGTTGTATCTGTCAAGAAAGGCACACCTGAAATGAGAAAACAGATAATGTATGCAGTTGTGGTTCGCCAGAAAAAGGAATTCCGCCGTCCGGATGGACTGAGGGTATCCTTTGAAGATAATGCAGTGGTGATAACAGACGATTCCGGAATCCCGAAAGGGACCGATATCAAAGGCCCGATCGCGAGAGAGGTGGCTGAAAGATTCCCCAAGATCGGGACTACTGCTTCTATTATAGTGTGAGGTGTCCTGTTATGGTATCAAAACAACCGAGAAAACAGAGAAAAGCACGTTATGGTGCTCCTCTTCACAAAAAACAGCAGTATATGGGTGCTCCACTCGCAAAGGACCTTCGCGAAAAATATGGACGTAGTGCAAATATTGTTGTTGGTGACACTGTAAAGGTTATGCGAGGCGATCATATGGAAACTACTGGCAAGATCGAAGCTGTTTCATTGAAAAATGGGACAATTGTGATCGAAGGAGTTACTGTCACTAAAGTTGATGGTACAGAGGTCGCAAGACCGATATACCCATCAAATGTAGTAATCACAAAACTTGAGTTAAAAGATGATCGCAGGGAAACGATAATCAGTAGAAGTAGGTGATAAAGATGGGTAAACACCAGAAAAGGATATCTGCGCCAAAAAGTTGGCATATTTTAAAGAAATCGAATAAATGGATCACATCCATAAGACCCGGACCTCACCACAAAGAGCAAAGTATTCCTCTTGTAATTGTACTTCGGGACATATTAGGTCTTGTAGATAACAGGGCAGAAGCTAAAACAATCTTGTCCGAAGAAAAGGTCCTTGTTGATGGTGTCGTAGTAAAAGACCTGCGATTTCCGGTAGGGTTATTCGATGTAATTTCTATTCCATTAAACAACACAGCATATCGTGTATTATTTGATCGCAAAGGCAGGCTGGTTCTTCACAAACTGGAGGACGTAAATGTAAATAAGTTGTGCAGGATCAATAATAAGACAACCATCAAAGACGGTTTGATCCAGCTCAATTTGAGTGATGGTAAGAACCTTATTGGTTCAAATGATTATAAGGCAAAGGATTCGATCATTCTTTCAATTCCTGATAAGAAGATCATAAAACATCTTGAGTATCAGGTCGGGAATCTTGCTATGATCATTGGAGGAAAACACACCGGTGAGATTGGCAAGATAAAGGAGATCAATAAAGTAAGAAGTTCAAAACACAATACTGTAAAAATATCAGGTGAGTATGATTTTGAGACGATCGAGGATTATGTTGTTGTGATCGGTGAAAATGAGCCTGAGATCAAATTAGGTGGTGAGGCTAGTGAGTAATCCAATGAAAGCACCCCGTATTGACAAAGTGGTTGTTCATATGGGTGTCGGAGAAAGTGGTCAGCACCTTGTTGATGCAGAAAAAATTCTTGAAACGATTACAGAACAGACCGTTGTAAGGGCTTATGCAAAGAGGACTCTTCCGGCATTTGGGATTAAAAAGAATGAACCTATCGGATGTAAGGTTACACTAAGAGGCAATCATGCCAATGCGTTCTTGAAGACATCCCTTGCAATCATTGAAAACAAATTGCGAGCATCCCAATTCGATAAATCAGGAAATGTATCATTTGGAATTGAGGAACACACAGATTATCCCGGAATGAGATATGATCCTAATATCGGTATATTCGGAATGGATATCATTGTGGTAATGAAGCGTCCTGGATTCAGGATCAGTAAAAGAAGAATTGCAAGACATAAAGTTCCAACATCGCATAGACTTATACAGGAAGACTCGATTGCCTTCTTCAAAGAAAAATATGCTATGGAGGTAGAATAATGGTTCAAACCACTAAGAGTTTTGGAAGAGGCGCAAACGAATGCAAACGATGTGGCAGAAAACAGGGTCTAGTACGCAAATACGGAATATACCTGTGCCGTCATTGTTTCAGGGAAATAGCCCATGACATGGGATTTGAGAAATATACGTGAGGTGAATGAATATGGTACTATTAGATCCTCTTGCTGACGCATTATCAACTATTAAGAATGCAGAGGCGGTAGGTAAATCATCCTGCACGGTCAACCCCGCGTCAAAACTTATTGGTAATGTCTTAAGTGTTATGAAAGGCCGCGGATACATCGGAGAGTTTGAGTTCTTGGATGACGGTAAAGCAGGAATGTATAAAGTAGAATTGGTTGGCAGAATCAACAAGTGTGGAGCTATAAAACCACGCTATTCTGTAGGTGCTGCAGATTTCGAGAGATGGGAAAAGCAGTTTTTACCTGCAAAAAACTTCGGTGCATTGATTTTGACAACATCAAAAGGTATTATGTCTCAAAAAGAAGCTCGTGAGAACAATCTCGGTGGACAGTTGCTTGTATATGTGTACTGAATGGAGGAATGTTATGGCAAAAGAACTAAAGAAAACAGTTCCGATTCCGGATGGCGTATCTGTCACGTATGAAGGAAATGTCTTTTCCGCATCAGGCGAAAAGGGAAATAACCAGAGATTTATCTGGTTCCCTGGTATCATTATCAAAGTGACTGATTCTGAAGTGAAGGTGGATGCAGATTCATCCAGAAAGATGCAAAAAGCGATGGTTGGAACGCTTGCATCCCATATCAACAATATGATGAAAGGTGTTTCTGATGGTTTTGAGTATCGTATGAAAGTAGTTTATTCTCACTTTCCTATGCAGCTTAAGGTTGATGGTAAACATTTTGTGATAGGCAATTTCCTTGGTGAGAAAAAACCCAGGATTGCAAATATCCTTGGTGAAACAAAAGTAAAGATGAGCGCTGATGAGGTGATCGTTACCGGGATCAATAAGGAAGATGTTGGCCAGACAACAGCAAATATCGAGCAGAAGACCAGAATCAAGAGATTCGATCCGCGTGTGTTCCAGGATGGAATATATGTTGTGGAGAAGATTGTGTAGGTGATGTTAATGAAAAATATTAATAAGGAATTTAGTGACATTAAATCCCTGGACGAATCAAAAGTAAAAGCACTTACAGATGCGGGATTCGAGTCTATTGGTGATTTGACAAATGCATCTACTGAAGATCTGGCAAATGTTGAAGGTGTTGATGCAAAACTTGCTGAAATAATCAAAGCAGAAGCTATGGAACTTTCATCTGAAAACGTGGATAATCCTACAAAACCAGCTACATCAAAATCCATAGAGTCTGTTGAAGTCGTAAGACTCACAATGGATAGAGAATCCAGGCGTTTGTTTAAGGTAAGGAAGGTCCAAAAAGCAAAGAAACCTGATTTTAAGAGAGCAGATTCACACAAGAAGAAGAGGCTTGATTCAAACTGGAGACGTCCAAGAGGTCTTCAAGGTAAGCAGCGCAAGCACATTAAGGCAAAAGGTGCACTTGCACAAGTGGGGTATGGCAGTCCTGTTGCAGTAAAAGGACTTCACCCATCCGGATATGCCGATATTCTTGTGAACAATTTAAGTGATGTTGAGAAAGTCGATGCATCAATTGAAGCTATCAGGATTGCCAGAACTGTTGGTGCCAGGAAAAAAGTTATTATAGAGGAGAAAGCAGCAGAACTTGGCCTAAAGGTGCTAAATCCTACAAGAGGTGAGTAATATGACTAATCTGTCAAACCAGAAACGTATTGCTTCAAAGGTTTTAGGTTGCGGTGTCCACAGGGTCTGGTTGAATCCCGATGCTTTAGAAGAAATTGTAGTTGCAATCACAAGGGATGACATTCGTAATCAGATTGAATCTGGCAATATCAAAGCCGAACCCATAAAAGGTATTAGCAGGGGCCGTGCAAGGGCAAGGGACATTAAACGCAAATATGGTCATTGTAAAGGGCATGGCTCACGTAAAGGTACGAAGGGTGCAAGAAATCCAAGTAAAGAGCAGTGGATGAAGAAGATCCGGGCTCTTAGAAAAAGGCTTAAGGAGTTGCGTGCGGACGGTTCACTTGATAAATCGACATATTGCAAGATATACCGCAAAGCGAAGGGTGGAGAGTATCGCTCAGTTGCACACCTTAATGCACATTTAAAGTCAGATAAACTTATTAAAAGTGAGGAATAGGTTTATGAGAATTAATCAATTATTTGTTAGATCAAACCGGAGGATTTAATTATGGCAACAGGACCCCGATATAAAGTCGCATTCAGGCGACGAAGGGAAGGCCGCACTAATTATCACCAGCGACTTAAACTGCTTCTGTCAAAGAAGGACCGTGTCGTTGTCAGGAAGAGTGCAAAACACATGCAGGTCCAGTTAATAGCGCCAAAACCCGAAGGTGATATTACATTTTCATCTGCGATTTCGACCGAGCTCAAAAAGTACGGGTATGATGGTTCCACAGGGAACACTACTGCTGCGTATTTTACAGGATTGTTGTTCGGTTTAAAGACGCTTAAGAATGGATATGAAAGTGGTGTATTGGATATTGGACTATCGGCATCATCGCCCGGATCCCGCATTTATGCGGTGTTGAAGGGAATTGTTGATGCAGGAATGGATGTTCCCCACGATTCTTCAGTGTTCCCCTCGGATGAGCGTATAAGAGGAGAACATGTTGCAGAATATGTGGAAGGATCAAATCTGCCTGAGCAGTTCGAAACTGTTAAGGGAAAAATCCTTTCCGAATTTAATTAGGTGATTATATGGCATATGAATATAATGAGGAATGGATCCCAAAGACAAGTCTTGGAAAACTTGTGGCAGAAGGACAGATCACTTCTATGACCGAGGCTATTTATTCCGGTCTTCCGATCAGGGAAGCACAGATCGTAGATATGTTGTTACCGGAACTGGAAGATGAGGTTTTGGATATCAATATGGTTCAGAGAATGACTGATTCCGGTCGTCGTGTGAAGTTTAGGGCAACTGTGATTGTTGGTAATGGCGATGGTTTTGTAGGACTTGGTCAGGCAAAGGATGTACAGGTCGGTCCTGCTATCAGGAAGGCCATTGATAATGCAAAGATTAATGTAATACATGTAAAACGCGGATGTGGTTCATGGGAATGCGGATGCGGACTTGCGCATACAGTTCCTTATCAAGTAAGCGGTAAGGCAGGCAGTGTTACTGTTGAGTTGAAATCTGCACCTCGTGGTCTTGGACTTGCAGCAGGAGATACTGCACGAAAGGTGCTTGAAAAAGCAGGTATCAAAGATGTATGGACAAGGACTGAGGGTACAACAAGAACCACTCTGAATTTTGCAAAAGCGACATTCAATGCACTGATGAAAATAGATACTGTCAGGCTACCTGTTGATTACAAGGAAGCGGAGGCATAAAAGATGTACGCAGTGATCAGGATTCGCGGTCCGGTAAATGTACGTGGCTCGATCGAGGATACCCTGAAGATGCTTCGTTTGCACAGGGTTAACCATTGTGTGGTATTGACTGATAATCCACATAATTATGGCATGATCCGGAAAGTTAAGGATTATGTTGCGTATGGTACCATTGATGAAGATACTCTTTCTCAAATGCTCAAAAACCGTGGTATGCTTGAAGGTGGTGCACGTTTTACAGAATCGTACATTGCTGAAAATACTGAATTTGGTTCGATTGAGGGATTTGCAGAGGCCATGTATAAGGGTAATGCGACATTTAAGGATGTTCCGAAACTCAAACCTGTCCTAAGGCTTCATCCTCCACGAAAAGGGCATGCTGGTATGAAGAGAACTACGCAGCAGGGTGGTGCATTGGGTAATCACGGTGACGATATTAAAGTGCTGCTGAACAAGATGAGATAGGTGTTATTTATGAGCAAGACCAAAACTAAAAAATTCAGAGGATCACGTACCTGTGGCGGAGGTACTACAAAGAACCGACGCGGTGCAGGAAATCGTGGCGGTCGTGGCAGGGCAGGTGGATGTAAACATCATAATGTCCGGGCTATGCAGCTTGGCTATGCGTATGGTAAACATGGATTCAAGCGTCCTCTTAAAATGATCCACGATGCTTCAATTGCAAACGTTGGTGAACTTGACGAACTTGCAGACCAACTCGTTGATGAGGGATTTGCACAGTTGGAGGATGGTGTATATAGTATGAACCTGAAGAAACTGGATATTGAAAAGGTACTTGGGACCGGGCAGGTTATAAAGAGCCTTGCTATAACAGCCAATGGTTTTTCCGCATCTGCGCGGAATAAGATAGAAGCTGCAGGCGGAACATGTATTGAAATTGAAAAGTAGTGTCACATATCTGACATTGTTTTTTTTGTTGTACATATTTGTAAAATAATGTAATCCAAGTAAATCCGGTTATGGGGAGTGTTTTCTTATTCATATAAATTATAAATATTATTATGTCAAAAGTGAGAATGGAGATAATTCGAAATTGATATATCAGATGGTACGAATTACTCATTTGTTGATATTTTTCATATAAAAAAGGTGAATCAATGAGTTTGAGGGATAGTTTGGAGCCGATATTCAATCGGTTACCTGCAGTTACAGGTCCGGAAGGGCATGTACACTTTAAAAGTAAGTTGTGGTGGACCTTTGGAATACTGGTACTTTATTTTGCTCTTGCAAATATTCCATTGTTTGGTCTTTCTAAGGAATCAATTGATCTTTTTGAATCGTATCGGGCATTTTTTGCCGGTGCATCCGGTTCTCTGATGCTGCTTGGTATCGGTCCTATTGTCATGGCATCAATCATTTTACAGTTGCTTGTTGGTGCGGATGTAATCAAACTCAATATGTCAGATCCAGCTGATCAGGCCTTTTTTCAGGGTGCACAGAAGTTTATGGTATTTGTAATGATAGTGCTTGAGACACTGCCGCAGATAATGGGGGGTTATATTCAACCCGATTTCGGGGTTGCATCAGCACTTGGTGTAACTCCGGGTATTGTGACATTTATTATATTTATCCAGATATGCCTTGGTGGTGTAATGATCCTGTTTATGGATGAGATCATTTCCAAATGGGGTATCGGTTCTGGTGTTGGATTGTTTATTGTTGCAGGTGTGTCCCAGCAGATAGTTACTGGTGTTTTCAACTGGAAAGCGGATTCAGCCGGATTGCCAATAGGACTTATTCCAAAGTGGATATATATTGTCCAAAACGTTGGTGCGGATTACCTGTTTACTGCCGATGGTTTGATGTTTATGCTTATCAGTGGTGGAATATTGGCACTCGTAAGTACGGTTTTGATATTCCTGATGGTTGTTTATGTTGAAAGTACAAGGATCGAAATTCCACTGTCACATAGTGCTGTCAAGGGTGCAAGAGGACGTTTTCCTGTAAAGCTTATCTATGCATCTGTTCTTCCGATGATCCTTGTAAGAGCATTGCAGGCAAACCTCCAGATGGTCGGTATGCTTTTGTATGGTCGTGGTATCACGTTTTTAGGAGAATATAGTGGTTCGAATCCGATAAATGGTATTATGTATTATATTGCTCCTATCAACAGTCCGTATGACTGGATTCCTTCACTTGTCAGGGAATCGTTTACAGGTTATGGTGCACCTGTCCCGGCTGTATGGCAGATAGGGTTGCATGTTTTTGCTGATGCTTTTATGTTGATCGTTGGTGGTATCATCTTTGCGCTGTTCTGGATCGAGACTACCGGAATGGGTGCTAAACCGACTGCAAAAAAGATATTCGATTCAGGTATGCAGATACCCGGGTTTAGGCGGAATATCGGAAGTATTGAGAAAGTTATGCTAAGGTATATACCGAAGGTAACTATTCTAGGCGGTGCGTTTATAGGGCTTTTGACACTTGTGGCAAGTCTTCTTGGTACAATTGGTGGAGCAGGTGGTACGGGATTGCTGCTTACGGTGAGTATTGTATACCGCATGTATGAAGACATCGCGTCTGAACAAATGATGGAGATGCACCCGATGATGCGTTCATTCTTTGGTGCTTGATCAAAAGGTAAGGTCTTTGTTATGAACATTGTATTATTTGGACCGCCTGGTGCCGGAAAAGGTACCCAGGCTAAAAAGTTGTCAGAACATTACAAGATTCCGCATATATCAACAGGTGATATATTGCGGGTAAATGTTCATGATGGTACTGAGCTTGGGTGTGAAGCTAAAGGTTACATGGATATAGGTAAATTAGTTCCTGATAAGGTACTGATCGGCATCATTAAAAATCGCCTGGCAGAGCCGGACTGTTTTTCAGGGTATATTCTGGATGGTTACCCAAGGACAATTACGCAGGCAGATGCGTTGATCGAAATTCTTGAAAAAATTGGTAAACCACTTGATGTGGTGCTAAGTATTGATGTATCGGATGAGGAACTGGTGATGCGGCTTAGTGGCCGGTGCATGTGCCAATGCGGTGCCAGTTTCCATCTCGAGTTCAATAAACCGGAACAGGATGGTATCTGCGATGTTTGTGGTGGTAAATTGTACCAGCGGGATGATGATAAAAAAGAAGCTATTATACAAAGGCTTAAGGTCTATAGCACCCAGACTCAACCCCTGATAGATTATTACGGGAAAATGGGTATCATTGTGAGCATTAACGGCATCGGCGACATTGATTCAATTTTTGCAGATATATGCAAGGCACTTGAGTGATTGTGAAATTAGTTGTTATGTACAGTTGGTGGTGAATAGTTTGGCATTATCAAATTATAAAAAGACGATCGAACAGGTTGCGATGGCTTTTGGTATATCGCTTATGTTTGGTATTATTATATTAGGACAGGATTTCAGGGATTCTGTAGGTCATGCTGTCGGGATATTTATGGACCCCTTGAGTGTTCTTGTTGGTGTTGAGAATTTTCATATTATGCTGTTTATTATGGCAGCGATCACTGCATTGTATGCTTCTTTAATTCAGAAATATACGATCGATTGGGAATTGATGCAACATACGCAGGAGACTATGAAGGCTTTCCAGAAAGAGTTTAGGGAGGCTCAACTATCTAAGAATACTGCTCTTCTTAAGAAATTGGAGGAACAGCGTTCCAAGATGATGGGTGACCAGATGGAGATGTCAAAACAGCAGTTCAAACCAATGGCATACATAAGTATTATATCACTTCCCCTGTTTATGTGGGCATATTCCTATATTTCCGGCCATGGCAGTGCATCTCTTGTTTTTCCTTTTTGGGGTGAACAACTGCTCATAGGTGAGGTATTGGGTCCTATCCAGTACTGGATATTCTGGTATTTCATTACGTCTCTTGCTGTGAGCCAGCTGATAAGAAAAGCACTGGATATTGGTGGCGTATAAATGCTACTGTCAATTAGTGGACTTCCGGGTAGTGGTACGACTACAGTATCAAAATTGATTTCAGAGCATTATGGTGTTGATATTGTTAATGCTGGTGATGTGTTCCGGAAACTTGCAAAGGAGCATGGTATGACGCTTGCTGAGTATGGGGCACTGGCAGAATCCGATGCTTTGATCGATGTCAAAATTGATGAGCGCCAGAAGGAGATTGCAAATACCAGGGATAATATTATTCTTGAGGGACGGCTTGCCGGATATATGGCAGAGAGGGCACTCAAAGTCTGGATAAAGGCTCCGATCGATGTGCGTGTTGAGAGAATTTCCAGACGGGAAGGTACGCCTTTTGATGTAATGCGCGATAAAACTATTAAGCGTGAGGCGTCAGAGGCTGTCAGGTATAAAGAGATATACGGGATTAATCTTGAAGATCTATCTATATATGATTTGGTCATTGATTCCGTTAAGTGGGATCCGTCCGGGATTATGAAAATCATTGTGGCTGCGATCGAGATCCAGGATGGGTTTGTTTGAGGTTTAAGCAGGTTCTTTATTATGGTTATGAGTGATAGCGACTATTCTAAGTTGAATGTTAAAGGTAAAGTTGAAAAACTTAAATTCAAGTTACCTTCTGAGATTGAGCGGGAACTGGTGCAAAAGTCAAGTGCTGCGATTAATCCTGATTATGGTTGTGTTCCAAAAGACCGTCCAATACGCGAATATATAGAAAAGGGTGTTGTGAATCTTGACAAGACATGTGGTCCTACGAGTCATGAAGTTACGGCATGGGTAAAAAAAATCGTAGAGGTTGAAAGGGCCGGGCATTCGGGTTCACTTGATCCTAAGGTAACAGGAATTTTGCCGATTATGCTTGGAAAGGCGACAAAGGCTGTTTCAGCGCTTCGTTTATCCGGCAAGGAATATGTTTGTTTGATGCGGTTGCATGTTAATATACCAGAGGATGACATTCGTTGTGTGTGCAGTGAGTTTACGGGTCCTATTTATCAGATGCCTCCTGTGAAATCTGCGGTCAGGCGTGCTATAAGGATCCGCACTATCTATTATAATGAAATACTGGAGATCAATGGCAATTCGGTTTTGATGAGGGTGGGATGTGAGGCAGGTACATACATGCGCAAGTTGTGCCATGATATTGGTCTTGTGCTTGGCTGCGGTGCGCACATGCAGGAGTTAAGACGGACAAAGACCGGACCGTTTACGGAAGATACGGCTATTTCATTGCATGACCTTATGGATGCATATATTTTCTGGAAGGAGGATGGTGATGAATCCGAACTGAGAAGAATGATATTGCCCATGGAAGAGGGGTTAAAACATCTTCCGGGAATCATTATTAGAGATAGTGCTGTTGATGCTATATGTTGCGGTGCATTGCTTGCTGTTCCCGGGATATTAAGTTTTAATTCCGGTATCAAAAAAGGGGATATTACATGTATCTTCTCACAAAAAGGTGAGGCTGTTGCACTTTGCAAAGCAGCAATGGATATTGACAAGGTATTTGATGTAAATGTTGGAATTGCGGCTGTAACCGAAAGGGTAATAATGGATGCAGGCACCTATCCGAGGAGTTGGAAAACCACACAATAAAGATCATTGTTCAATATGTGCCGAGATAGTCTAGCGGTAGGGCGCAAGCCTGGAAAGCTTGTGGGGCGTCCGCCCCTCGGGAGTTCGAATCCCCCTCTCGGCGCTTCTTTTAAATTTTCGTACATGTTTAGTTCGTTTTGATTCCGAGTCAAGTCAAGTAGCCGGAGGTCGTTGCCGACCTCAAGCCCTCTAAGAACGGAGCGTGCGACTTTCACCGCACTCCGCTCAGGCATTTCACTACCCGTTATCTGGGCGACAATATGCGAGTGTAAAAAAAATTCGCATATTGCCTTTGCAATCCTGGTCTGTAGCCTGTTAACATAAGACCTTACCCACTCAATATAATTCCATTGATTGGTTAGGTCTTTGTCTGTACGCTTCTCGCATTTTAGCGTCGTTGAATTTCGTACATTCACAAGTATACCTACTTTCTTGCCGTGAAACACTAACAGTAAGTAAGCGCCTTTTGTCAAGTAGCCGGAGGCCGTTGCCGGCCCCAAGCCCTCTAAGAACGGTACGTGAAAGTTTCCCCTCATACCGCTCAAACATTCCATAACCCTTATCGGGCAGCAGTTATCATTTCGATAATTGCTTTTGTAATTCCGGTCTGCAGCCTATTAACGCATTAAGCGTCTGTGAGCCTCTCGCTTTTCAGCGTAGTTGAGTATCTCACATTAATCGGTTTGCCTCCATTCATACAATGGAACACCACTGGTAAGTCAGTCGAGTAGCCGGGAGTCGTTACCGACCCCAAGCCCTCTAAGAACGGAGCGTGCGACTTTCGCCGCACTCCGCTCAAGCATTTCCCAACCCGTTTTCCGGGCGACGATATGCGAAGTGAAAATTCCTTCGCGTATTGCCTTTGCAATCCAGATCTGTAGCCTGTTAACATAAGACCTTACCCACTCAATGGATTTCCATTGATATGATCGGTCTCTGTCTGTACGCTTCTCGCCTTTTGGCGTCGTTGAATGTCGTACATTCACAAGTATACCTTCTTTCATTGCCGTGAAACACCTACAGTAAGTCAGCATCTTTTCAGATTAAGGCAAATTTTGAACCTCTATTCAGTCCATTACAGATTGACATTTGCTTTTTACTGTTTCCTTTATCCTCTGCACCATCGTTACTCCTTACAGAGTTCCTACCCAAATATTTGGGAGCACATAGGACTTACCAAGTTTTA
>JBQVLY010000014.1:0-18164 GCA_052361065.1 Methanosarcinaceae archaeon
TATCATAAAATTATTACGAAATATCAAAAAAACACGCCTTCGCTTGTATACGTTTAAAGTCATAACGGGAATTGCTGAGATTGCTTAACCGTTAACCGAACATCAATGTAATCTTATCAACCTATCTGATATTGCTTTAAATCATGTTTTTATTTTTAAGTAATCCGATATAATCTTTTTGAGATATTGGACAATTAATTAAATCCTGTAATTCTTTCTTTGAATTCAATTTTAGTTGTTTCTGCATTGCAGATAGTAAACCATCACTATATTCATTTGAACCATGGCTTATCTTCGTTTTAATGTGGGTCCTCTGATCATCATGATAAAATCAAAAATAAGAATGATGAGTTTCTTCAACTTTATAACCTTTAGTTAGAAGAAAAGAAACAATTTATCTGGTTTTGATCTTCAATTGAATCACCTTTAACAAAACTAAGAATTTTATACTTAATTCGTCTTGCATTTTCAGTGAGTTTCTCATCGAATTCTTTTGAATAGACATCCCACATAACAAAAAATTCTTCCTCAAAATCCTCTTTTAGCTGTTCAATATCAGGGGATACTAAGAAAATATCCAATTCTTCATTGGAACATTCCCATAAATTGCCAACAAAATTTAAATTGACTTCAATTGGATGCTCAAGATGGATTTGATGATTTCCCCATTTGATTTTTTCAAATATGTGCGAACTACTATGAGCACGTACATTTGTTGTGGATCGAATAATAGGTTTCGGGACAATGCATATCATAAAATATACCAAAGTGTATCAACAAAGTCGTGACTACAATATAACGTTTGTGTATGTCTAAATTATTACCACGAAATTTTAAATAACTCACACTCTTTAGATCAATCCTCTGAACATCAACCTCGAAACAACCGCAGACACCACAAACACAATCATCGAAACCGGCAGCATCTGTCCAATTTCATACATCAACTGCGGCTTATCACCCCCATATTCAATAGTCCCCGAAAAACGTGTGAGGATTATCGTAATCAGCATTAAATATATCCCGATTGCGAGCATGAACAGGTCAGGCGGGATTGACTGATCCAGGTTCTCGGGACCGATCTGCGCAGGTCCGGGGATCATGTTCGGGGGCATGCGCGAGACGCCATGTGCCACGTCCTGCAAAATCTTCTGGATAACTTCAGAAAGTGCGATGGTCACACCACCGATAAGTGGCGCAAAGAGCGATGCAGTCGAACGCATTGTGGAAGTTATATCATACAAAGAGCGCTTGATGTTCAGTTCAACCTCCTGCAGTTCCTTTAAATGGTCAGCCAGTTTGATAATCGCAACACCCGCAGCATCATGACTCTTATGAACGCTCTCTGCAAAAAGCAGCATCGTTGACCTGATACGATCCGAATAAATATCCTTGAACGCACCGAACTCCTCATCGAATATCGCAGATATAATCGTTGCCCGCATGCTGATAAGGTTGGTAGATATCCTCTCAAATGCCTCTCCGATAACCGAACCTTTCATTGTTATTGCAGTATGTGCAAAAGCCTCTTCTGCGGACCTTCCTTCCGATATACGCCTGCCAAGTATGAAAAGTGCATCCGCAAACTCATGCTCCATCTTCCTGACATTGTCACGGATCTTTTTGTACGGGCCATATACCACATTAAGATATATCGCAATAGCAGCAACTATTCCCAGCAGAATCAGAATCGCAGGAGGCAGGATACCTTCAAGCGTACCTGTTGAGATAATACCATACGGATTTCCAAAATACATCATCAAATATCCAGAAATTGAAATGGCAACCCCGACAACCAGAGCCACAATCAGGGCCAAACGTCTTTTCATCTTAATATTGACAAGTCCGGGATGGGTATCAGGAATCGGCTGCGGAGTAAATGTTGCCGGGCGTTGCGTCAGAATATATTCCGCACAAACAAATGTTAACAACGGTAAGACAATATCATACACAATAACAAGCGTCAAGATATTGAATCGCAGTCCCACAACAGCCACCGCAGGAAGAAGCGCCACAAGTGCGAGTGGAATGAGGATGAAAATCGAATATAAAACATAGGTAGGGATCTTAAGTTTTGCAGCGAACCCGTCCATAAGTACCTTAGTACCATCGAGAACGATATCAAGCGAGCGGTTAAGTGTAATAATGCGCTGTGCATCATCAGGTTCGCTCGTAGAACTCTTGATAAGATGCAGTGACCTTTTGAAATATTCACTATCCTTACCCCAAAGGTTAGCAAAATCCACAACAGCATCGTCCATGCTGCTGTAAACCCTTATCTGAAGATTCCACATCATCTTCTTTAAATCCCTTGCAAGCGGACGGGTTGAGTTCTTTGCAGCAAAAAGTACCGCATGCTCCATATTCGGAACAAGTTTCATTGACATAACGATGTAGCTCAAAACTTCGGGGATATCACCAAGGGACTGCACCCTCATCATTTTTGCATGGATCTTCACATACTCGCTCAGGTACATAAGCACAATAATCGGTACCGCCACTGTAAAAATAGCAAGCAGGACCAATATATTAGATTCAAATGTTGTGAACTGAAACAGGATTATATCCAAAAACAGTGTCGTAAACAGTGCAGCCAGCGCACCTACATACGAAAACAGAGATGTTTCAAAAGGCTCCACATCAAATCCCGTGAAAATTATCGCATCTTTGTATTCCTGACTCACCGCCTGCTCGGATTTTTTGGAAAATGTATTGATATCCCCGATAAGCCATTTGAACCGGCCAATGTTGCGGGATGTGAACTTACACCCCCTCAAGTACCAGTTCTGATAATTCTCCAATTTACATCACCTCACATACATTCGGATGTAATCATGTACCAGGGGAAAAATCATCAAACCATTCGCACCATTGATTGTAAACATTCTGGTAATCCAGGCCGCCCGGATTATTTTTCTCATTATCCATAAACAGCCAGAACATATTGTTTGCCATACTCACAACATCGGCTTCCACAAACGCCGGATTGATGATCCCGGACGCAGCCATTTTTTCCTTTATTTTTGCTCTCATCCTGATGTTACGTGAGGCAGCATCAATTGAGATACCCCATTTCTTTGCGACCTTGCCAATCAATTCTGACTGCCCCCTATCTAAAATATCAGTGGACACAAGTGAATCAATGGATGCATCAAATACAAGGATGTCAGAGAAAACTTCACTGTAATCTGCACCGTCATCCCATGTACTGTTGACCTCTGATACCTGAGTCACCCTTTTCATTTTTGTCATGCTCCCTCCCGGCCTTGTATTGGCGCATACGACAATGGCATCCGTACCCTTAAATGATGCAGATGGCACGCCTAGTGTATGAATTATTCTTTCATAGACCGCCTTTGTTGAAGCACCGTGTATCGTGCCGATAACAGAATTTCCAGCAGTTCCGATCTGCATCGCCTCGTACAGCACGGCAACTTCAGGCCCGCGCACCTCCCCAATCACAAGAGATGAATTTCCAAGCCGAAGTGCTGCACGCAGGGCAACGTCAGGTGCGATCTCGACACTTGATTTGATTATTGCGGATTGTGTTTTCATGCCCTGTACTTTCCAGCCAAGTTGTTGCAGGTCGCTGATCGGTATCTCGCGCGTGTCCTCTATTGTCAGTATCCTGTACTTTTGCGGTATCTCAAGCAGCATGGCACAAAGCAGTGATGTTTTGCCCGAACCAACATCACCTGCAACAAGTATAGACGACTGGCCATCCATTAAAAAACTCAAAAGACCCGCAGCCAGTGGCGATATCGAACCCGTATTTATGAGCTTTGGAAGCGTCCACGGGGTGCTTGCGTGTTTACGAAATGCATACGCCAGCCCGTTGGCACTGAGAGGATCCCCGATTACCGAAACCCGCACCCCAAATTCCTTCAATTCCATTTCAAGTACAGGTGTTGCCTCTCCAAAAGGACGGCCGCTAATGGCACGGAACCTTGAAACCATGGAATCGAGATCGTCTTGCGAAAGGAATATATTTGTGGCACATTCGTCACCATCCAACACCACATGCACAGGGTTCAGGTCAGCAGGAGCATTAATGTATACATCGGTTATCCGCTCATCGGAAAGCAAGTCTTCAAGGATTCCAAGTCCTGTGGTATATTTTGCCAGAAGATCGGAATATGTATTTATCTGGAATGGGGTCAGTGCAATATTATGTACCTTTGTATCATCCACAAGCATCTGTTTTCCCATGCGCCTGAAATATTCCCTTGAATTTGAAGGGTCTGCGAAGTTGAGATCATGTGGACGATGCCGTATCATTTTTTTGCGCACTCTTTCTATCAGTTTCAGTTCATCAGGCTTCAGGTTATATTCAAGAGGTGTTATGACATACAATTTTTCAGGCCTGTCCGTAAGTTCATATATGGATACCTCCAGAGTACGCCCATTATTGTGCTTGATATCATAACATTCCAGGAATGTCGTGTTTTCCGGTGGTTCGGTATAGATACGTGATGTGGAAAATGCAGGTCTTACATGGGATTTTACATGTTTGTCATAGTCAAATGATATTGTATCAAGGTTCAAGTCAAGGTCAAAATTCGTAATACTGCTTTTGAGTCCCGATGCCACTCCCCGCATCTCATCAATTATCGCGGCGAAATTATTGATACAGTTGATACATCCGGAATGTTCCGCTTGACCAACGGGTTTTATTCCGGTTTTGTCAAACGGCTGTGCAAGAGAATGATATGCCTTGATCGGATCTTTTCGTGCTGTCTCTATAATGGAATCGATCAACTCTTTCCTTTTGTGCACACATTCCTGCCGCAGCGTTTGGATGCAGTCGCATGCTATGACTTCCACACTGCTGTAAGAGTTCAGGTAGTCCTGTAAACGTGCAAGTGAATATAGCAATTTGAGGTCACTGCCCTCAAAATCCCTCTCATACAGGTGTGACAGCACAATCCTGTCTATGAGGGGTTCTGTCAGGAGTATGGAAAAAATGTTCCTGCGGCATGTCTCATTGTTCAATGTCGAGTCGCCGTCGCAATCCCTGCAATTGATCAATATCGACTTTTGGTTTTTGGTGTGCTTTGCTTTATATGTGCACAACTCCTGTTCGTTGTCGTTTCGCTTGAATAATGAAAATGGAAATATTGTACTTAACACCACGTTTTTCAACCAATCCTTATAATTATTTGTGATGCTATGAAAGTCAACTACTAATACATATTGATGTTGGTAGGGAGTTAAACATATGCAAAAAACGACGCTACCGCAAGAGTACGACACGTTTCCCCATCATAAACATTAAATACAAAACGGTTTTAAAGCGGTGTCGTATTTGCAAATATAAAAATGGGATTTTTTGATTTAAGGGTTTGGTGGCAGTGGAATAAACTGCATGCGATGTGGACTAATACTTTTATTTCTTCAGTTTCGATAAAATAATTTGATACTTTGACAGTTGACATGACACTACTTACTTTAACTGTACTTCATGCAAAGTCTCATATATCGGACCCTCCGGGGTCAGTGTGCTTTTCTTGAGTTTGATTGCATCTAAATGGAATGTGCCGATCTCTATATTCTTTAATTCATTCAGAACCTTGAAAAATGCTTCCTTGTCTTTTTTTGGTATGTATTTCAAACGGGCAAGTGTCGCGTGGGCAGTGTAGATATTCCTGTCTTTTCTGAATTTGAACGACTTGAGTGCTGACTCGACATTATCATGCAGTTCTTCGAAGTTGCCTTCTGCACCAAGCCATATTACTTTTACATATTGTGGCTTTGGAAATACACCGATATTCTTAATCTTCACGTCAAATGGCGGTATGTTAATCCCATCTAAAGCCTCTGCAATCTGTACTATTTTGTTCTCATTGACGTCCCCCAGGAATTTTAGTGTGATGTGGACCAGTTTCGGGTCAACGGATTTTATATTGAAGTCCTTGAATTTTGACTGGACTTGAGCGATCTTTCTCACATAATCCTGCGGAAAATCTACTGCGACAAAAGTTCTTATCATCCATTTACCTTGATTGATATTTTATTCGATGCGTTTTCATTGCCTATTTCCGGTCGTTAGACCTAAATATATATTTATTAGGAAGTACAATTATATCGTACACGTTAATGGTTATTAAATTATAAATAATAGTACAAATAGTTCAGTACCATCCGGGGATGAAATGGATACCATCAATATAGTTGTAAGGTCAGCAATACGTTTAGCTGAAAAAATAAAGGCTTCTGCGATACTAGTATCAGGAGATATCCGGTTTGATGGGATTACCACAAGTATTCCGGTATATTTTGCATCAGTAAAATCAAAGAGTTTAATAGACAACCTGATCTCATCGGGCATCGATAAGAAGCAACACACCAACGAATTTTTTGATATGGTTACCCGGGAAACTGCTACAAAGATCGAACATATTGAGAATACGGCAGCGATGGAACAGATGCTCGAACAATTAAAATCCGGAATTGTTGTTGGAATTGTCGGTACAAAGGATTCCATTGCCATTGTGATACATGATCTCAGTGATAATTCATTTAACAGAACAATGCAGGAGTGTGAGGAGAGATTATCGCCCGATGTCATAAGAGCAGTGCTCACAATTGCTTTTGATGTTGCTGCAACCGGACGTGAAGGAAAACAGGTCGGCACTGCATTTATCGTATCAGATGTGGATGAAGTGATGAAACGTTCACACCAGATGATCTTAAATCCCTACGCCGGGCATACGAAAGGAGAACGGGATATCCTGAACAAACAAAACTGGGAATCTGTTAAAGAGTTTGCCCAACTTGATGGGGTTTTTATTATATCTAAAGAGGGAATTATCGAATCTGCAGGCAGGTATCTTGATGTTGATGCAAAGGATATCGTAATCGACAAAGGACTCGGCGGGCGTCACGTCTCTGCTGCTGCAATTACAAGGGATACCGTTGCAATCGCAGTCACAGTTTCCGAATCAGGAGGAATAATTCGCATTTATATGGATGGAAAGGAAAATATGTGCATCGAATCTGCTAAAGGCACGATTCGCCAGCAGTGATTGACCACAAATATTATAATATTTAATGCGACACGCATGTTTTTTGGTATTTGTATATCTGTGGTAAGATCGGTGCATAAATGAGATTGTTGTGTCTGAAACAAAAAACAATACAATGCCGAATAAGAAAAAGCGATTACTCGCTCTCCCCCTTCTAAGAACGAAGCGTGCGACTTTCACCGCACTTTGCTCAAGCCTTTCATAACCCTTTTGTGTATCGGGCATCAGTTAACAGTTCAATGGCATTATTGTTTTAAGATTTCAGTAACTAACACTCAAAACCTTTATATCAAAAAACATCGATTTCGATGATTATACAGAGGTAATTCCCGCTTTTGCGATCATAGTTCTTATGAGCTTTACATATAACATCGGAGTGGGCCTTTGCGGCGGTTTTGTACTGTTCCCGTTTGTAAAGATCATCGACGGAAAATATTACGAAATTCAGCCTGCTGCGTGGGTATTATTTGTTTTGCGCCTGTTGTTCTTCATCTTCTATCCATATTGATTACGAAATGCCTGGAGTTAGGATTAAAGTGACCGGTTACGATATCACCAATAACCAACTGTAATATATCTGGGATGGTAAACGATGATTCTCAATCCCGTATGTTTAGCGATTTTTGACGCCGAAGCAATCCTCTTAAGGCTTCGAATTCCCAAACCACTGGCGCGAACGATGACGTTTTAGCGGCATATTAACTTATAATCTAAATGTAGAATAACGCAGCACAGCGTTTTTACACACCAATGTTAGAAAATGATCCGATTTATTCGACCGGGGTATATTTTTTATAATGTTTAGAATGCTCCGCCTGCGGCGGTATTGCTGCACGGGGTCTTGCAATATGGATTGGGCTGTGCATAGGGATTTTATCGAAACCATTTATACAAATACTATTTATTTAGTTGGTTTTGTCCAGAGTGATCAAATTGGAAACTCCCACCAATTTGCCTGAACCGCCATTACTTCCTCTACCCGTTTTTTAATTGCCTTTTGAATATTGCTTTCCTCCGGGAACAGAACCTCTTGCCCATCATCAAAACCCATAACGATCTCAAACACCGATCCAGCCAGTGCTTCCAGATCATATCCACCCTCAAGTACAAGCACCGTGCGCCCGCATGTTGAACCAGCAAGCCCTTTTACAATTAATGCCAGTTTTCCAAAGCCTGCCGATGTCAATTCCATGCCGCCAAGTGGGTCATTTATGTGCCCATCCTGTCCGGCAGATACCAGAATCATATCGGGTTTGAATTGGAACGCAACAGGTACAAGCAACTTGTTGAACACATACAAATAATCGGCATCATTTGCTCCGGCAGGCAGTGGAACATTGATGTTATACCCGGCGCCATCGCCTTCTCCAATTTCATCCAGCCACCCGGTTCCCGGGTACAGTGGATGCTGATGAGTGGAGAAATATAATACCGAAGGATCAGAATAGAATGCATGTTGTGTACCATTGCCGTGATGCACATCCCAGTCTACTATCAGCACGCGCGGCATTCCATGTAATTGCGCATACCGCGCCGCAATGGCAATATTGTTGAACAGGCAGAATCCCATTGCTCTCCCCGGCTCTGCATGATGCCCTGGTGGGCGTACAAGTGCAAATGCTGTGCCTCCACCTATTGTTTCTTTTACTGCATCGACTGCACCACCTGCTGCTAAAAGTGCCGCCCTGGATGAATACTTGGAAACAATGGTATCAGGGTCAAGCGGAATTCCTGTGAGGCAGTGTGCTTCAACTTTTTCAATTTGGTTACGGTTATGTATGTTCCCGATCAGCGATATTGCGGCAGGCTCTGGTGTGATAACGGGGTGTTTGTCAAAATACCCATGCCTATCGAGCAGGTTTATGATAGCAGTAAGCCTCGCTGCGTTTTCCGGATGGAAGCCGGTGTCGTGTTTTAGATAATCGGGATGATAGATGATGGATGTCATGATCGGTTATGTTATCTGTCAGTTTAGGAACTTATAGTCTTCTGGTTGGTTGACATGCATTTGAAATAAGCATAAATTTAATTAGAAAATGTAGATGCCATTCTTCCGTTTACCAGACGGCACACGATGATCTTTTCCAAAATCTTTCCCAAAAGTATCGAAGGTATCTACACAGGGATCATATTGTCAGTGGTGAAAAAAACAACACCTATCTCGGTTGTATTGGTCTTAAGTTTTTGCTTAAACGCTTCAAACTTATAAAACCAGCACAAAAGGAAACAAACGCACACAAATTATTGTGCCCTATGCCAATCAAACCAACTTCGGGCCGCATGAACTAATATTATACTCCAAAACCCCACCAAATTCTCCCATTGCCGTGCAAACCTCATGTTCCTTTTTCTCTGGCACAATCGCAAACACTGCATCCCCAAGCATTGCCTGTGAAGCCATACCACCGACATTTTCCACTGTTTCAATAATATCCAGCGCGCGGTTACTCATAAGTTCCGTTTCAATCGCAAATTTTCTGGATTGTAGCATGAAATTTTCAACCGTGGGCATTCTTTGAAGCGCCTTTAACGCATTCCTGCCTGCTGAATTTATTTGCCGGACCGCGCGCATATCCTCAAGCACAGACTTTGTAGATACCTGTCCCAGAACAACGCAAAATACCTTTTGTTCACTAACAGGAATGCGTTTGATCTCACCAAATGTCGGTGCGCCCGCATGCGTCCGTATCACGACACCCCCATGCAACTGCGCCATCACATCACCCAGTCCGCTTCTGTTCTTTACCTCCGCAACATGTGCGATCCCTGTCAACTGCTCTGCGGTATGATTTAGTGAAAGCGCACGGTTTAGTGCATACGCTGTACTGAGTGCACCAGCACCGGATGCTCCAAATCCACATTCAATCGGAATACCTGCTGTGCTTTTAACCATGACTGCCTCATCGGTTAACATCGCAACAACAGTATGTATGGTACCATCTTCCACAACGGAACCATTTAACTTGACCGTAGTCCGGTTAATCGAACCATCGACCATAACAGTGGTCTCAATACCCTTATCAAGCACAATGCCACCTCCTGTCGAACCCATGCGGCACGGGTCATCATGGATATATATCTCAAAAAAACCGGTGATATGTGCAGGCGCAAACGCCCTGCCTGTGCCTTTTATCAGTGAAGGCATCTATTTATCCCAAAAAATATCATGCAATTTATTAAGCAGTACAGATGCTATCAAACGCTTGTTGCCACTTACATGCAGAGGTTTAAGCACATTTTTGCATAACAGGTACACTTCATTATCGTCTGTTCCAATACCACCTATTCCAACATCGTTTGCAATGATCATGTCGAGCTTCGATCCATTTAAAGTATCCCATGCACGTTTCATTAATTCATCAGGCGTAACACCTGTCTCTGCCTTGAATCCGATTATTATCAGGTCCGGATGCCTCTCTCTTGCTTCCCTTATCAATTTTCGTGTAGATTTGAATTTAAGGACAAGTTCATCTCCTGATCTTATTTTACTCAATACGGCATCAATGGTATAATCGGATATTGCTGCCGCACTGATCAGGGCGTCATATTCCCTGTCAAGTTCTGATAGTACCACATCGATCATATCATTAGCACTTTCAACAAACACTTCCTTGATATGTGGAATTCCGAGATGATTTCTGTGAACAATTGTCACATCCGCACCGCGTCTAAACGCTTCAATAGCAATCTCAACACCGGTCTTCCCGGATGATCGGTTTGTAAGAATTCGTATCGGGTCGATCGATTCAGCATTCGCACCGCTTGTAATGATGATGCGTTTGCCTGCAAGATCATGGTTTCCAAGTACCTGTTCAACACCAAGCACAATCGCATCATTCGATGCGATCTTCGCAATTCCTTCCTCAAGACGCGGATCAATGAAAGTAATTTCCCATTCTTTTAATTTCATGATGTTTTTGATCACAGCCGGATGATCATACATAGATCCATGCATAGCCGGAACAATAACCACAGGAATATTTGAACCGATCGCAGTAGTAGCAAATGTTGTAACAGGTGTGTCATCAATGCCCTGTGCAATCTTGCCTATGGTATTTGCTGTAGCAGGTGCGATTAGCAGCAGGTCTGCACACCCATTTAATCCGCAGAACCCGACATGTTCGATATTTCCTGTCAGTTTGGTGATGACCTTATTACCTGTTGCATAAAAAAGTGCATCCGGATGTATTATACGTTCTGCTGCAGGGGTTGTCACAGCATAGACATCGGCACCATTGCGTATCAGTTCCCTTGCAAGTTCAATAACGTGCACGGCTGCAATGCTGCCTGTCACTCCTATTACGATCGTTTTGCCGGCAAGTGATTTACTTTTTTGCTCTTTGATCCGGAGTGTCGGATGTGAATTGTGGAGGATCATTGTACACATCTTGGCATTATACTAATAAGTAGATTGCCATGAATTAACAAACAACCGATCCATGGCATCAAGATAGGCTTGTATTTCACAAATAAAAAATTAGCAGCAATTTTAAATACTGCTGAATTTAATATTAACCTGATTAATATGAGTATGCTAGAAATGCCAGAAATATGGGTTTTTTTGATTGCGATAATTGCAGCACTCATCCTCTATAAGATATTAAAAACAGTCAGACGCATGCTAATAAACACCATTATCGGCATTGTCATTCTTGTTATGGGAAATGTGGTGTTTGGTTTTGGAATTGCATATAGCTGGATTGTGATTCTGACATGCGCATTTTCCGGTGCATTCGGCGCAATCGTTATCATATTACTAAAGTACCTTAGGATTGCGTTTTAAAACAGGCGTGCAACCAATTTGATCATATGGCGTAAGTACAGTTTTCCCCTGAATCGTTTTTCCGATCTTGTGTCTTCAAGTTTTATTATTTCAAATCCTCCAAGGAGATATAAGATTTCTTTTACTGTAAAATAATGGTAAATGATCCCGTTCTTGCGCAGGAATGTATCCGGTTCGATCTCCGTTCCCCCGTATCTCATATCATCCACCCCGAACGCTTCAAAGAACAAGAAACCATCAGGGGAAAGCACTCGCTTAAACTCGCTTACTGCCGCACGCCTCTCATCTGCAAAAATATGCTGTAAGACCCCATAACATATGATCCCTTCAAAGGACCTGTTACTAAAAGGAAGTTCTGTTACACTTGATACCAGGTGTTCACTGTGCTGTCCGCTTTTTTTAAGATATGATCCGGAAGCCGCAATTGCGGTTTTAGAGATGTCAATTCCAACGGTATTATAGTGACGCGATAGTGGTAGAAGATGTCGTCCGTTCCCACATCCTGCATCAAGTACACGGCTGCCTTCAGGCAGATGATCACGCACTGTTTTGGTTGATCTTGGTCCGCCCCATGTAATGTGAGTATATTCCTGCTCCCATGCAAGCAATTGCGATCCTGAGGCGGGTTGTAGAGGGTGGGGTAGAGATGAAGGATGAGTAGTCATACACAATAATCTTTGGTATTTATTTAGAAAGGCATTTGTTTAGCAAATGCATCGTTTTATTCCATATAAATAAGCGCCTTGTTCGGACATATTTCTACACATGCCATGCACAATATGCACTTTTTATGATCGATCTTGACCATGCCGTTTTCCTTCTGCAACGCGCCTGTCGGGCATACATTATCGCATTTCCCGCATATTTTACAGCCCAAAACTACGATGTATCCGTCTAGCTTTTCTGTCATATGGAGGTTATGTTAATCTGGTATATAATGGTTCTGTAAGTATACTGCACAACCATCTATGTAGTTAAAAACCAATCACTCGAACTAATCTCAGAGGAGATGATCAATAAGATAAAAAGATTAATATGTGGAGCTCTGGCATCTTGAGATATATTCATTATTTTTTGATTTATGGGGTTGTTAAGGTGTGTATTTATGAAAAGTTATAAATTATATACTATAAAAAATTGCATTGCAATTTTTTCAAACCCATATTCTGCAAAAGTACAACCCTGCTAATCTCAACATCATCCACAATATCATATCCAATATTATGTGCAATATCCTTTGCAAATGCCATAACTTCACCGTGTGATGGCATGGCTTCACGCGGCAGGCGCCTTCTTGAAAAACCAATATGCATGTATGCCTTTACCTCAACAAAATCCGGTTTTGCCTTTTTTATAAGCTCCGCATATCCTGCCGGATCAAACATATTCAAACCCTTGATAGCAGTTATCCTGATGACTGTCCGCGTTTCCTTATTTTTAAGAACGTGCAGGGATTCATTGATCCTTTTCCATAGATCAGAAGATTCGGGCAAACATGTTTTAATATAAGTACTCTCATCCGGCGCGTCCAGACTCATATATAACTGGCTTGGATCAACATTTTTTAACATCTCCGGATTTGTGCCATTAGTGACAACAAAAGTACTAATCCCCTGCCTGCCGAATTCCTTAACAAGTTCAGGTAGGTATGGATATATGGTAGGCTCGCCTGATAATGATATTGCTGCATGTTTAGGCTCATTACCTTCCAGCCAGCGCTCCCTTGGTGCTGAACCTCCAAAACCTGATATTAATTTTCGCTGTGCAGCAATACACGACCCCACTATTTCCACTGGAGAATCCCAATCAGTAGGCATAGTTACATCAATTTCCGTGGGGCGCCAGCAGTGCAGGCATCTCTGGTTACATACAAGTGTAGGTGTCATCTGTATACAGCAGTGCGATGTAATACCGTAAAACCGCGATTTGTAGCATGAACCTTCATTCTTCATCGAACGAGCGAGCCAAAGACACGTCTTAACCGCTGAATGATTTCCTGCAAGACTATAACCCTGCTTTTTTAACAGGGTTTTAAAATCAGGAATATCAATTATACCTTCTATATCAATTGTTTTATCTTGTCGGGACATTGTAACACCCAAACTGTAACTTAAATATAAATCCAAATATCAATTCAGATATAAGCTTATCACTCAAATTTTAACATTGTTGTCTTTAGATTTGACAGATCAACTACAGGAATTTGTGCAGGCATTGGCACAAGATTCACACGCTTTTGGAATTCTGTTTGTGCTTGCCATGTACCTGAATTTATTAAAAGCACATTCTTGTAGTTTTTGACGCCCACAGTATGCACATGTCCGCAATGCATGATGTCAGGAATCTGGTTTATCACAAAATGATCATGTTTTTCAGGTGCAATGGAAACTTTGCTTCCGTATATAGGAGAAAGATGCCTTCGTTTCAACATTTCCACCATTGCAGTTGTAGGCTCCTGATATGACACACCTGGAATTGCTGCAACAAGATCATCTATTGAGCGTCCATGATATATAAGCACTTTGACACCATCAAGGTTTACCATTGCCGGATTTCCCACAAAAGTTATGTTGCAATTACCATTAAAATTTGATCTTATATGATCAGGGAACTGCGGCTGCGGTTCTGCCTGACGCACAGCATCATGATTACCGGGTCCTATTATTACCTTTATGTAGTCCGGCACCTGATCAAAATACTCAACCGCCTTTTTGTACTGGTCATACACATCATATATAGCAAGCTCCTTGTCCTGACCAGGGAATATGCCCACACCATCAACAAGATCACCTGCAACCACAAGATATCTCACTTCCTTTGCTATTTCGCGCATAGCATTATTATCCACATCCCCATTCAAAAAATCGATGAAATGTTGCCATGCGTCTTCAAGAAATGTTGAACTTCCAATATGTACATCAGATATGAAAACCGCCTTTCCGGATGTGTTATTTTTCCTGATTGACATTGCCGGAAGATCGGGTCTGATAATTTTTTTTACGATCATCAAATTCCCGTCATTGGTAAGCGCACCTGTTATGCCCACAACCTCATCAAGCACAAGACGGGATGCTGTATTAAACAATTCTTTATCCGCCATGCGCACAAGCACCGAGAACAAACCTGTGGGATCCTCCAGTTCAATTATTTTATGCCCATTGGTGGTGGTTTTGATATTAGATACCATGCCTATGATAGATATCTCATTATAACCATTTTTTCCTTTTTCCTGCCTCATGCCTCCGCCTTGCCTGCGATTTTTTACAAGGCTTTCAATAGGTCTTGCATTTACCCTGCCGCGTATCATTTCACTTAGTTTACTGTATCGGTTCCTAAAATACTGGACAAATTCCATGTACTCACCGACACATGTAGACTGGTCGGTTATATCAGAAATAATGTTGACAGGATTTTCTGTATATTCACACTTGTATTCACATCCATATTTGTGATCAGATAACAGGGGTGAAAATGAAGATGATGAAGGAAAAAATGATGAAATGGGTGATGAAACGGTTTTTATTAGTGGATCTGAAGAGTGAATATCAGTTTGCTGGTTTTTTAGACTTGTTTTAAACCCGTCAAAGTCTATGTGCCCAGCTCCTATTACGAATACAGATTCATCAATGGTTGCAAGTATGTGTCCGACAAGCTCGATCGGAGAAACGCATGCAGATATCATTTCCACTGCTTCAGGGCTTACCTGATAGCCTTCTTCTGCAAACATTTCTATAATATTGACTTTATGCATAATGTGTACCTGATATTTATCTATTACAACTAATTCATAAAAATTTTTATAATATTTAATTATATATTATTAACTATAGTTATTTACATATTTACAACCATGGTTGTGCTGTGACAAATACTATAAAAAATGTTACTATAGTGATTGTCATTATAACTACATAGTAATATGATTTGGTATTATGATTTGATACTATGAATTGATATTACATATGGTATTATATAACATAAGACTATAAGGAAAAATATGGTCAACTTAAAAAATAAAATTGATATATTTAAAAACAGTGATAAGTTATGGATATCGCGCACACGCGATCTTCTTACTGTTGTCTTAGCCGTGTTGATATTTGTATCTTTTTTTCAAATAGTATTTGGAATGTGGGCTCCTATGGTAGCCATTGAATCAGGAAGTATGGAACCGCATATGAACATTGGGGATATTGTTTTTATTGAAAGCATGGACCGAGCCCAGATAATTACCAATCAGCCTGACAACGGAAATTATTCATCATTTGAAGATAGCGGAGATGTAATATTGTATTGGCCATATGGTAAAAAAGATGCTACACCAATTATCCACAGGGCTATGTACTACGTCGAAAAAGGAGATCCAATGTGGACTGGTGGACCTTCAGCGCCATTTAGAGGATACATAACCAAAGGTGATAATCCAGTAACAAATACACACTTCGACCAGCAAGGAGATATTAGTTATCATATTCCTATTAAAGATGAGTGGATTATTGGGGTTGCTCGTTACAGGATACCTTATGTAGGATATCTTAGATTATTGCTACCAAAATTCTGATAAAATATTGATAAACGCATCATTATAGATGCGTTTGAGTAACTACTTGAGGGTTTAAATTTTCAAGCGGTTTTAATCTATTATCTTCAAGAAGCGCTTTATGTACATTGGAAATAGATACATTTAGCGATATTTCTTTAGTCCTGCCATAACGTCCCTTGCTTACAACAGCTGCGTTTATGATTCCAAGCATATCTAATTCAGATATAAGATCTGTGACCCTGCGCTGTGTCAAAACATCCATGTCAATATTATGACAGAACTTAAAGTATATATTATACACTTGACCGGTTGTTATATTTCTATATCCTTTGCTTTGAAGATATATTGCACTGTATAGCACGAGTTTGGACTGGGTTGGAAGTGTATGCACAACCTCAACTATGCGATCTACTTCAATCTTATACTGAGCATTTTTAACATGTTCTTCTTCAACTTTTGATTTATTTTCACGTTCTGCAAGTTCACCTGAAACTCTTAACAAGTCAAGTGCTCTTCTTGCATCCCCATGTTCCTGAGCAGCAAATGCTGCACAAAGAGGAATGACTACACTATCCAGAACGCCACTTTTGTACGCTATTTGCGCTCTATCCTCTAGAATATCACTAATTTGGTTAGCATCATATGGAGGAAATATTATTTCTTCTTCCCCAAGAGAACTTTTAACTCTGGGATCAAGAAACTCTGTAAACTTTAAGTCGTTGGATACACCGACCATACTAATTTTGGATTTTTTAAGGTCGGTATTAACACGTGAAAGATTATACAGAACGTCATCTCCTTTTCTAATTAACTTATCTATTTCATCAAGTATAATAATTATGACCTGTTCTTTTGAATCAATACTTTCCTTAAATTTTGTAAAGACCTGGTCAGTAGGCCAGCCAGTCATAGGAATATCTTCTCCGAACTGTCTTGCAAGATTTGCCAGTAATCTGTACTGTGTATCGATTACCTCGCAGTTTATATATAACACAACACAAGAAACATTTAACTCCTCACTCTTTTTCTCCAGTTCAATTCCAACGTAGCGAATAGCTGCTGTTTTACCTGTTCCGGTTTTTCCGTATATCAAAATGTTTGAAGGCGTATCCCCACGAAGTGCTGAGACCAGTATTGTAGCAAGATTGTTTATCTGGACATCTCTATGTAATAAAAAATCAGGAGTATAAGAAGGTCTAAGAACTTCCTTATTTTTAAAAATAGGATCATTCTCTAGCAATTCCTGAAATAGTCCATTTAATGATTTACTTTCCACTTTCATCCCATCCAATTTTTAAATTATTAAAAATAAATGGAAGATATAGAAAAAACGTATTTTCATACAATAATTTCTTTTCGACCACTTGATTTCTTAATGAAGATTTATTAGTTCCAATAGATGCAATGGAAATAGAGCTTATTAATGTTTATGGTTAACACCCCTTTGTTTCAAGTGGAGCACAACAAAATTTCGAAGATTTTCCAAAAAAACGGTATATATAGAAATTGTTAATACCGTAAAATTTTATTTTCTGTAGTTTTATAGTTCAAATAAAATCTAAATAAAGTAACACCCCATGATTTCGAGTGGAACATTTATATAAGACAGGAAGGGTATGATTTCTACTGGAACTAATAAAATACAATTCGTAAACTTATTATAAATTAAAAAAACATGGCGTTTATCCAATATAATTATTAGTATATAACAATTTCCTTTTTGGCTTGCTGACATTTTTTTCTAGTATATAATTTATAACTTTTCACATCCACGTAGCAAATCATATAAACCTCTTCTCAACATTCATCTAGT
>JBQVLY010000015.1:0-17657 GCA_052361065.1 Methanosarcinaceae archaeon
GCCACCTGAAGCAACAGCCGGTTCAATTGGAAGTGTCCCAAGTATCCTGACGCCAAAATCAGATGCAGTTTTAGAAACTCCACCACTTCCAAAAATATCGATTGTTTCATTGCAGTGAGGACACACAATTCCACTCATGTTCTCCACTATCCCGATAATCGGAATTTTGACTGTCTTGACAAAATTGATAGATTTGCGGACACTTACCAGTGCCACATCCTGCGGTGTCGTGATCACTATCGCACCGTCACAATCCGGTATTAACTGTGCAACACTAAGTGGCTCATCTCCGGTTCCGGGTGGCAGGTCAATAATAAGATAATCTAATTTACCCCAGGATACTTCTTCAATGAATTGTTTGATAGCACCCATTTTTGCAGGTCCTCTCCAGATAACAGGAGAATCCTTATCATCAAGGAAAAAGCCAATTGACATGACCTTAAGATGCGGAGACACAAAAACAGGTATTAATCCGGATTCATCAACATTCGGCTTCTCGTTTTCCACGCCAAATAACTTCGGAATGGTCGGTCCGTGAATATCACAATCAAGTAATCCTACCTCCAGTCCCCGTTCAGCCAGCGAAGCTGCAAGATTAGCAGCAACAGTACTTTTCCCGACACCACCCTTACCGCTCATAATCATAATCTTGTGTTTAACATCCCGCAAATTCATAGCGACATCCGGTTCTTGCGGTTTTGCATTCAATAAATTTTCTGCTGTTATAGGCTTATCTGTCATTTTATATCCTCATATTCTTTGTGTTTTGTGAAATAATAAAATACATCACAGGTTGGATACCATCTATTCTTATACCAACTTTGTAATCAAAATGCCTGTGAATATTCACATTTCTGCATTTCGTACATCGGGACGAGGTACCAGTGCCGTATTTTACTTCCAACTCAACTCTTATTTACAATCTTAATATTCAAACTTCCTTTGTATCTCTGACATAGTTACCCCCTTTAATCTCGATAGCTTTTCCTGTTGTCAACGCTAAAGCCACTTTTGCTCTTGCATTTTGAATGTCATCCCAGAATGCCCGTCTTGAAATCCCCATTATTTGAGCAGCCTCTTCCTGCTGCAGTCCTTCAAGGTCCACGAGTCTCAAAGCTTCAAATTCTTCCATTACAAGTGAGACCACTTCCAGTTTTGACATCGGAACTCCTCTCGGTTTAAAGTAAGTAACTTCAGGTGCATTTTCAATGCGCCTTAAACATTTTGGTCTTCCGGGGAATTTCATAGTGTTCTTACTCATATGGGAGAAAATATATAAATATATCGTATGATTGTAGGAAACATTTATATATTTTCTCTCCCATGTGTGTAATGCAGAGTTTGTACAAAACCGAACTATAGGAATGATCAATATGACAAATATACAATGCAATGAAAACATGCAATCGAATATTATAAGCAAACACACACAAAATATATCAGGGGGAATTTAATGAAAATATGCGTAACATCCACGGGCAGGAGTTTAGAATCTTCTGTAGACATGCGTTTTGGAAGATGCCAGTATTTTATAATCGTTGATCCTAATACAATGGAATTCGAAGCAATTGAGAATCCAAACATGTCAGCATCTGGTGGTGCAGGTATACAATCAGCGCAATTTATAGCAAACAAAGGTGTCGAAGTGCTGATAACCGGAAGTCTCGGTCCCAATGCATTTCCGATACTCGATGCATCCGACATAAAAGTAGTATCAACATCCGGCGGTTCAGTTGCAGACGCAATTGATCAGTATAAGAATGGTACATTAAAAGCACTCACAGGCCCGACTGCATCTGCCCATGCCGGCATGGGCGGAGGTAGAGGAATAGGAGGCGGTGGACGTGGAGGCGGTGCCGGACGTGGTGGTGGCAGGACTTAAAACAGTGTAAATATTTGAGCCGTTTGGGATATCTGTATGCTGCGCCCGAATTGGCTCACACTATATAATGCATAAATAATATATAAAAATGAAACAAGGTGGATCAAATGACAGATGAATATAAATGGTTTTTAAAAGACACGATAGTAGACACTGGCATGTGTACATATTGTGGTGCGTGCGCCGCAGTTTGTCCATATGATATAATTGAATTCGATGAAAACGGTCCGAAATTGAAAGAAGAGTGTTACAGAAACGGAGAAGGTGCATGTAAGGATGTATGCCAGCGGGTTATTACTGATGCTTCACGCCTATCCATGAATGTGTTTAACTTCCAGGCAAAACCCCCGACAACAATCGGGCAATATGAAAAAATTGTTGCTGCAAGAGCAACAGATACTGCGATTCGTGAAAAGGGGCAGGATGGGGGTGCTGTAACAGCACTTTTGACATACTGTTTTGACAACGGATTGATCGATGGCGCAGTGACCACTGCCGGAATCGCAAAACCAAGTTCACATATAATAACAAGCAAGGAAGCACTTTTAGATGCAGCAGGTGCAAAATATTCAACAATTCCTGTAATGGCTGCACTTAAAGAAACAACAGACACTCTCAAAAGCGTTGCAATGATAGGACTTCCATGTCATACATATGGAACAAGAAGAACCCAGTTCTTTGGTGGGTTAAACGTTCATCCGATTGAAGTTGGAAAAAACGGGGAAAAAGCAAAGATACCAAACATCTCATACGTCATTGGCTTATTTTGTATGGAGAATTTCAATCATGAAAAGCTCTCTGCTTACCTGAAAGATTCCGGAATTGACATGAATAAGGTCGAAAAACTTGCAATTCACATTGATGAGATGATAGTAACCACAGATAAAGGCAATGTGGAAATCTCACTTAAGGACCTTGCTGGTTGTGTATCAGATGGCTGTCGCATATGCAGGGATGCGGTCTCAAAGGTTGCTGACATCTCAGCAGGATATGCAGGATCATCCAAAGGCTGGACAACATTGATCGCAAGGAATACTAAAGGATTGGAATTACTTGAGGCTGCAGCAAAAGCCGGTTATATTGAGACATCTGAACAAGTCGATGTATCCTTTATAGAAGAGTTCGCAGAACTTAAGATGCACAGGTTCAAAGCAGAACTTAAAAAACGTCTTGATGCCGGAAGATCGGTTAAAGGTTACTGGGTACGTGACTATCCAGGTGTCAGGTTAGAGGTCAAGGGCACCAATTTTGTGAAGATTAAAACGCAATCAGGACTTGTGGGTAACGATTACCTTGCAAAGGTTGCAGAACTGGCAAACAAGTACGGTGATGGCACACTTGAGATTACAAACCGTAAGAGTATTGAAATTCAGGGTGTCAAAAACGAAGATATTGATGACATAATGACAGATGTATATGGAAATGGGCTCATGACAATTGGCATGGGTTATGTTTCTGCCTGTCCTGGAAATGCATATTGTCCGGAAGCACTTGTTGAGACTAAGAATTTTGCAAATGAAATGACTCCGATGTTTGCACAAAAACTTACACCCCATAAGATGAAAATGGCAATTGCAGGCTGTTCTAATAATTGTGTAAGAGTTCATCGCCATGATATTGGTATTATGGGACAAATGAAGCCGATAATCGACAACGAGAAATGTACAGGATGTGGAAGATGTCTTGAACTGTGTAAATATGGTGCCCTATCGATCTCCGGTGGAAAAGCTGTAATAGACAGGGATCTTTGCAGGAATTGCGGATGGTGTGTCAGAGGATGTCCACATGAAGGAGCAGTGGAAGATATGGTTGGCTACTCGGTCTGGATTGGTGGAAATGATGCCAGAAGACCGACTGATGGTGTTCTGCTAAAGCCATTTTGCACAAAGGAAGAGATTCCGGAACTGGTGAATAAGGTTGCTTCTGTATTTGTCAAATACAGGACAAAACCTGGAAAGGAAAGACTCGGAAACATTATTGAACTGGTCGGGGAAGGGCAGTTTATTAAAGAAGTTCTTGAGTGAAACGGCATATAATTGTTTAGGGGAGGTTTTCCTCCTCTCATTTTTTTACGACGTGAAATAATGAATGTGCAGGAAAATCTACAGATCGGTGCAAAAGCATCAAAGAAATCCACAATTGCACTGGTCTTTCTTGCATTTTTAAAGGGCACTGTTGGTTTTTATTCAGGTAGTTCTGCCCTGATAGCTGATGCAGTTCACACATCTCTGGATGTTTTCACCTCTCTTGCGGTGTGGGTCGGACTGAAACTAAGTCAAAAAGGCAGTGGTGAGAAGTTTCCATACGGCTACTACAAAGCAGAGAACCTGATCGCCCTTTTTGTTTCTATTATGATCCTCTTATCCGGAGTAGAACTTGTGCGGGAGGCAATCTTAAGCATTAAGCAACCCACAGTTATAGAATTTCAGGGAATTGCACTTGGCACGGCAGTATTTTCAGTTATTATGGTCTATGTCTTATTCCAATACAAGTTAAGAATTGGAAGGCAGATAGATTCACAGGCTCTTATCGCTGATGCAATGCATTCGTATACAGACGTTTTCAGTTCCCTTATCGTTGTAGTTGCGATTGCCGGCTCAATGCTTGGCGTGCCGTGGCTTGATAGTGTAGGGGTGCTGGTCATATCTCTTATGATATTCAAACTTGGGTTCCGGATTGCCAGAACTGCGGCATTGACACTGATGGATGCATGGCTTGACAAGGATTCAATAATCAATATCCGGCAGGCTGTGGGTGATATCAGGGGCGTGATCAATGTAGGGGATATCAGGCTCAGGAGATCAGGCCTGGTTGTTTTCGGGGAAATCTCGGTGGAAATTGAAGGTGAAGCTGATCTTAAAAGAGTTGAGATGCTTTCCGGGGAAATTAAAAGTGTGGTGAAAATGGAAGTGAAAAACCTGGAGCATCTGGTTGTCAATGCAAAGCCCGGGAAGATGGCAGTTGTAAAAATTGCGATTCCGGTTGAGAGTATGGCAGGGAATGGCCTGCAATTAAAGCCTTCTCACCATTTTGGAAAATCCCCGTATTATATTATCATCGAACTGAAAGATAACAAGATAAAAAGTTGGGATATCTTCGAGAACCCGGGTGCGGGTCTTGAAAGGAAGAAAGGTGTTAAGACTGCGGAATTCCTGAAAAAAATGGGTGTTAATGTACTGGTTATAGGCGATATAGGGGAGGGACCGTTCCATTCGCTTCGTGATGATTTTGTGAAGATACTGCAAGTGCCAAATGATGTAGATGATGTTGAAGGAGTTGTGGAAATGATCAATGATTTAAGTGTGATATCATCGCCTACGGAGTAAACAGGCCAGGTTTCAATCATCGTGGATTTTTAAACGTATAATTGATGTAACAAGTGATCCGAGTTAGAGTGAGCCATCTTTTGGCATCCGTTGCAACAAATTTCTTCATCTGTATTTATGCATCATCGTTTTGTCTCACCATACACTCGTAAACCGATGTCGTTTGACATGAGTGTCTAATGGTTAACTCGAATATACGTATTTGTATATCTGTGGTAAGATCGGTGCATAAATGAGATTGTTGTGTTTGAAACAATAAAACAATAAAACCGCTGGCGGCGTCGCATCCCCACACCACTGGCGCTAACGATGATGTTTTCGCGACATTTTAACTTATAATTTTACAAATATGATGACGTAGCATAGCGTTTTTACATACCAATGTCATTAAAAATGTTTAGATATATTCGACAGGGGTATATTTTCATAATGTTTATAATACGCCGCCTGCGGCGGTATTGCTGCGCGGGGTTTTGCAATATGGGATATGCATCGAAACTGTATCGAAACCAGCGCTAAACCAATACAAATATTTGATCATGGCACAAACAGTATGGTATGTATTTCACTAATGCAAGAAGTGTCGCATACCCGTAAATACCAGTGATACACCAAGCCTGTTCGCTGTTGCGATAACCTCATTGTCCCTGATTGAACCGCCTGGAGATACGATGTACATGATGTTACTCTCCTTTGCATAGATAATACTGTCATCGAACGGGAAGAATGCATCAGATACCATTACGCATTCACAAAGCACCTTATCGCAGTAATCATCAAACGCCACATCCGACCTGTCACGCTCGTAGATAACCTTCAGGTTCTCGCGTGCCTTTGTGGCCGCAAGTTTGTTTATCGAATCCACACGGTTCGGTTGTCCGGCACCCATTGCAAGCAGCATGAAACATCCTTCCTGGTATTCATATGCAATTGTAATTGAATTGGATTTGGTACTTTTACACGCACATATGGAAAACTCTGCCAGCAGACGTTTCTCTTCAGGGAAAGGTGTATCAGTGACCTGTTCCCATTTTTCATAGATACCGACATTCCGTGATTGCTTTAGCAAGCCACCGATCACATATTTGTAAGTGCTATCTACTCCGAAAACGTCATTGAATTCAGGTAGTTCAAGAAGTCTCAGGTCATTGCTCTTCTTTTTCAGGTATTCAAGTGCATCGTGCTTAAATCCGGGTGCAAGTATTATCTCAACGAACCTACCTTTAAGGAACTCTGCAGTCTCAAGGTCAACAACCGTGTTCATGCAGATGATACTGCCATATGCGGATATTGGGTCTCCGTCCCATGCAGCCTTAAGTGCTCCTAAAAGTGTGTTGCCGGTTGCCAGGCCACAGGGATTGTTGTGTTTTACAATGACAACTGTGGGCTTGTCGTGTCCAAGTTCTTTTACGGTCTGGAGTGCGTTGTCTGTATCAACATAGTTGTTATATGAAAGATCTTTGCCGTGCAACTGTCTTGCATTTGCAATTGATGGCCCCTCTGCATCCGGTTCCTTATAGAACATTGCATCCTGGTGCCAGTTCTCACCGTAACGAAGCGGTACGCCGTCATTGAAACTCAATCGCAGGACATCTTCATCAAGCAGTACTTTGCTAAGATAAGTATCAATCGTACTGTCATAATCAGCCGTATGCCTGAATGCCTTAACAGCCATATCTTTGCGCGTCTTATCAGACACAACCCCGCTTGATCGCAGTTCTTTTAACACATGACCGTAGTCATCCGGGTCACACAGTACCGTGACCGCAGTATAGTTCTTAGCAGCTGCTCGGATTAGTGTAGGTCCGCCAATGTCGATATTCTCAATCGCTTCCTCAAGATCGATCCCTTCTTTTGAGACCGTAATCTCAAACGGATACAGGTTTACAACTACCATATCGATAAGTTCGATACTCTCCCGCTTAGCTTCTTCTAAGTGATCACTATTGTCACGGAGGCACAACAATCCGCCATGTATCCTTGGGTGCAGGGTTTTGACCCTTCCCCCCATCATTTCGGGAAAACCGGTTATTTCTGAAACATCCACAACTCTAATATTGGCATCACGGAGGATACTTGCCGTTCCGCCAGTCGATATGATCTCTATTCCAAGTTGCGCAAGTCCACGCGCAAAGTCTACTATCCCGGCCTTATCCGATACACTAAGCAATGCCCTTTTTACCAAAAAATCACCGTAGCATGTTGGTGAATATCAGGTATAAGTGTTATGGTTTGCAGGGAACATTCCCCATAAATTCAGTTTCAAAAATTATTTAACATGCAATATAGACTATATGGTACACAAGTTTGGCAACTTTCTATATATCAAATCGTACAATGACCCCGATTTCAGAGTTTCTCACCGGAAAATATCTCGACTTCCTGCAATGTCATAAGTTTTTTTGGCAGCATTTCACGAAGTTTTGGTAGCAATGGTCTTATCTTTTCTTCTGTATCCACTGCTTCTATTATCAGAGGTAAATCACCCCCAAGCCGCAATATACTTGCAGTGTGCATATTGTTGTGTATCCCATAACCCCCAATTCCGTGAATAACCGTAGCTCCTGCGACATGACAATCTTTCAGGTACTCAACAATAACATGGTGCGCTGGCCTACCTTTGCATGCGTCATTTTCGCTCAGGTATATCCTGAAAAGTATGGCTTTCATAATTATCCTCCGAAATATTATTCGTTCTGTTTTTAGATTAAGCTAACTACAATGTATCCCATAGCAACTCCCATTAAGCACAACAGGATATTTAATACAATGTTCAGGATAAAATACATGCTTTCGCCTTCCTCCAACAATTTGAAAGATTCATAGGCGAAGGTGGAGAATGTTGTGAATGAGCCAAGCAACCCCATGTTTAAAAAATATATTATCGAGTCAGAGACTGATGAAAATGTAAATATGGAAAGAACCATGCTTCCAATGACGTTTACAATAAGTGTTCCTGTCGGGAATTCTGCGAATCTCGAAGCCATACCAGATACCAGATACCGCAGTATCGCGCCTAAAAAACCTCCGATTCCGACAAGTATACCAGGCACAAACGCATCCGGTATCATAATTTTGCCATTCTCCCCTCTTTTATCCTAATCAGGAGTATTATGACACCTCGTCCTGAAAGTACCGCAATTAGTGTAAGAACCACGTTTATTGCGATGTTCATAATCGCAAGTGCCGGAACCATCTGGTAGGATTGGATTGCGAAAGTAGAAAAGGTGGTAAACGACCCCAAAAATCCGATCCCGAATCCCATTCGCACACGTGGACTGATATATCCAAAAAATTCGGTTTCATACATCAGCATCCCAAGCGCAAAGCTCCCAAGCATGTTTACAGTCAGTGTGTCAAAAGGTGTGACAATTATATTTGATAACAAATATCTTGAAATCGCCCCGAAAAAACCGCCTGTACCAATGTTTAGCAGGTTATTGATACCGGGTTTTATGAGAGTCATGTTAATCTATCAAAACAACATACACATCCTGCCCTTCTTCATATCCCTCGACGTTTTCGGGGATTATAACAAACCCGTTGGCTCTTGCCACTGAACTTAAAACACCTGAACCGGATGTCATAACCGGATGAGCAATATTGCCATCAAGAATCACCCTTGCGTAGGTCAGGTATCCTTCTTTTGAGTTCATCTTGCTACTTATACGTGCCTTTATGATGGTTTCTGGTATATCCGGTATGTTTCCCACTTTCCTGAGTGCCGGACGTGCGAATGCAAACAACCCGACAAGTCCTGCGACTGGGTAGCCTGGTATGCAGACAACAGGCACCTTCCCGATGATGCCAAGAGCAGTGGGTTTCCCGGGATTTAATCCAACGCCGTGTACGAGTATCTCCCCAAGCGAATCTACGACCGCAGGCACATGGTCACGTTCGCCGACTGATGTTCCGCCGCATAGTATTATCATATCGGCATCAAGATTCGATCGTATGGCGGTTTCGATTAGTTCCGGACTATCTGGTACGATGTCACAGTATCGCGCTTTTCCGCCCCATTTATCCACATAAAGCCCGACCATGAGACCATTCGTCTCAAGTACTTTTCCTGGCAGTGGTACTTCAGAGGTCGTGCGGGGGACAACTTCATCTCCCGTGGGGATGACTGCCACTACAGGTTTTCGGTACACTTCGACTTTCGCGATCCCAAGGGATGCGATTACTGATGCGTCGCATGGGCGAAGCAGGTGACCGGCTTTGAATATGAGTTCGCCTGCCTGCATATCTTCACCGATACACCCAATATGCTTGTTCGGGTGTAATTGAGTACGTATTTCCACCATTTCCCCGATCGGGGTGGTATCTTCTATCATGACAACGGCATCTGCATTATCCGGTATGTTTGAGCCTGTGTGGATACGGGCGCACGTACCCTGCCCTGCGTCACTTGATACACCAAGCATTACCGGATTTATCACTGATGCGCCGATTGTATCGGATGATTGTACTGCGTAGCCGTCCATTGCTGCACGGCGGTAGTGAGGAACGTTTCTTGTAGCTGTGATAGATGATGCAACAATCCTGTTTATACAATCAAGTAGTGAAAGATGTTCTGTTGCTGAAAGTGGATTGATGGTGTTTAGGAATATTTTTCTTGCATCATCTACTTTTGTGAGTTCTTTGATAATAGTTCCCATCTTTTCTGCCTGCTTAAAATATAAAATTGCCAGAACCTTATTATTATTATTATTACTATTATTACTATTCATCCGCCCGAAACCGGCGGGAATATAGCAACTTCATCACCCTGTTCAAGAACGGTTGAAAAGCCATCAAGATGGTGTATGCTGTTGCCATTTATAAATACGTTAATGTATCCGCGAAGTTGTGGTTCTTCAGTATTGTCTTCGAATATTATTTCTTTTAATGAGGGATACTGCTTTGTGAGACTATTAAGTATATCCAGAATAGTATTACCATCAAGCATTACTTCGGATTTACCTGTGTGCTCCCGGAGATTTGCAAACAATTTTATTTTAATACTTGTCATGAAACACTATTTTAACAGATATCTTAAATAAACTTATGCTATTATTTACGTAAAATTGTATTTGAGGTTACACGATGAATATGAACCCGTTGTCCGTTGCTCTTGTATCGATTTATTTTGTGCTTAATGTTATATCGTTTTTGGTTTATGGGGCAGATAAAGCTAAAGCAAAACTAAAATGGTGGCGAATCCCCGAAAAACACTTATTGATGATTGCATTGATAGCACCAATCGGTGCGCTTGTGGGGATGCAGGTTTTCAGGCACAAGATTCGGAAATCCATATTTAAGTATCTGGTGCCTGCCTTTGTTGCGATTCACCTGGTTTTTCTGGCGGTTATGTGAAATGTAAGGTGTGAAAAAATGTAAATTGGACTCAATACCATTTCAAGTATTTTAATTTATATTCAAGTGTATCTTTCAAATGATGCATCCTTTATTGGCAATGATTCAATTATCGGCATAGTATCAAGGACATATCTTGTACAGCATTACAATTATTAATTGAGTAGTACGAAATTGATCTATGACGTCAAGTTAGGCTTGCAATTTCGTAGATTTTCCATCAATTTTTGGCTCGAAAAGCTTACTCAGTGTCACAAAATAATTTCACAATTCAATGAGAAAAGGTTAATATGTGTGTAGTGTACATACACTACAACCATGAATGGTCAGAAAACATTCAGTCTATATTAGGGGTAAAAGCGAGTGTGGGAGCAGTTTGTTGATGCTTTCATATGAAATCCGGGTCTATCTTAACGCTATGGAAATGATTCAAATGATAATGCAATATGCTTATATAATATTAAACAAAATATTTAATGTATTAGGGAGGTTAATTATATGGTAAATCCAGGACAAGAATTATCCAGCATAGACTTCGAGTCAATGCTTGGGGGACCACTGATTGCTGTGGTCAATGCACAGGCACAGGCAGCTTTGAGCTCTGTTAACTTCATTAAATCAGTTGGATTCAAAGCTGGTACAAGTGGAGATCCGGAAGCTCAGGATACGGGCGATCCAATATATGTTACGTTCAAATACTCAAAGGAGATTGCACCATACCAACCTGCTGTATCGGCAGTACCTGCTGATGGTGATACTCCGGCCATATCGGCAAGTGACGCTGTACCTGCCCAGTTTCAGGATATGAAGCTGGAAGTACCCATACTCACACTGCTTCCGATACCTTTCATAAGGATCGATGAAACTACAATCGATTTCAATGCCAAGATCAACACAATGGAATATAAAAAAGTAGATACGAGTTTTAAGATCGATGCATCCCTTGAGGCAAAAGCCAGATGGGGCTGGGGTTCTGCAAAACTTAAAGTATCTACGTCGTACCAACGAAATACACAGCAGGGTTCTAAGGTAGATCGCACCTATTCTATGAATGTACATATTAAAGCTGTGCAGGATGAGATGCCGGCTGGTATGGAGAAGGTGCTTGGGATACTTGAAGATGCCATGCGGTCAGAACCAGTGTCTGCATAATACCCAAAAGATCATAACGAAAAGGGATATTGATAATTGTGAATTATTAGTATATGTCGCTTATTTTTTTTAGCGACAAATGTATATTTCCGTGTAACTATTCAGACCTACATACGTTATCGATGGACTGAATAGTTATTTTTTCGAATACAGGAATAGTTCTTTGTACCAGATGAGACAACTGTGCATCATGACAATCCCTTTTATTTAGGTCAGGAGATCGATCAATTTAATCGATTAAAATATTTATAAGCCAGGGGGAATGTATATTGAGGAATACCTATAACAGAAGGAATAATTATGCCATATTTAGGTGATTACCTTGGACATTTATTATCAGAAATTACTAATGCAAGGGTTCAGGCAGACCTTGAGACTGTGCGGATAGCCGAACTGTATTCAAGCCATCCACTACTCAAACACATGCCTGTGCCGCATTTTCGGTTGCCAACAGTGACATTGGATGTGCCATTGGTAATCAATGATATTGAAACCGATAAGAAAGGAACTGCTCTTAGAGAAAGAATACAGCCCATACATATGCGCAAAAGTTTTGATAACATACTTGTTCCTCAACTTGAACGCGCCGGAATTAAGCTTTCGAGCCGGGAAACAATGGATCTTAAACGGGAACTGGATCAAAAAGTTAAGATCCTTAAGAAGTCGCAGAAGGTTCCCATAAGTGTAACACATATAGCCGATGAAATGGTATACACTGTGGTGAAAAAACTGCGGGAATCTGCTCGCGATAAGGAAGTGGATTTTGCCCGTATAGATAAGTTGGCAGAAGATTTAAGGACTGCATCACATGTAGAATTCACAAAATTTTTGTATGAGCCAGATCGTATTAATGTACGGGTCACTAATAAAGAACTACGGGAAGCAGGACCTCGTGAACTTTTGATGCAGGTACGTCTTTCAATTACAGAAGAAGCAATGGAATGGGCTGTGATTGAATCCGACGGAAAGATAAAAAGCCGTCTGGTTCAGGAATAGGTAAATTATGTTACATATCGTGAATCTGGAGGAGATCCAGAATATCCTTTTGCAGGTACCGGAACTTGTTAATTGTCTTGAAAAGCACGATACCAACTTTACCGATCTGGTTAAAGAATGGTTAACACAGGCTGAACAGGTACTTGTTAATAACCGTTTGCCGATAGCTGCAGATGTTGCTGTACTTCGCGGTGTATTGATCTCTGCCGAACGGGGTGTGTTGCCGATAGGTATGGAAATAATAGGTAGGAATACACGTCGCAAGGTCAAAGACGGTGCAGCTGCAGAAGTATTGCGAAAGACTGATGAGATAATATCACATGAAATCAGTGGTTATGCATCCCAGGTTCAGGAAGGGGAACGCCTCGCACGGCAACTTGTGGCATTAGCCAGGCAAAAGGGAATGATACCAGCCAGTTCTGGCGCAAGCAACCGTACCGGGATGCTAAATGCAATATGGGGTGCGATGTCGAAAGACACTGAATTGGAAGCCGGAACAACACATCTGGCTGGACTTGTGGGAAAATATGATGCACTTATTCTAATCGATCGTATGTTACCTGCCAATATATGAAGAAGATACTGCCATGTTTTTTCATTGTATGAACAATATACACTATAAAAAAGTCAAATAATTCAAGAGTAAGTTTATGTTTAGTTATCTTTGAAAGTCAGATATTAAATAAAAAAAAGGGAATGTAATACAAACCCTCAAAATTACTTGTTATATCTTTGTCCGCCGCATCCACCACCATTACAGCCGCTTGTACCGCCATTACGGTAACCATTGCCGTCACGTGGTCCATTTCCACAGTTTCCAGCTCCATAACCGCCACAATTGTCGTTGATACCATCGCCGTCCGTGTCAACAAAGTTATCGCATCTGCCGTCTCCATCTTCATCAACAAAGTATACTCCCTGTCCAGGACAAGTATACACAACATCTGCAACGGATGTATTGCCCTCAGCTGCTGCAATGCCTACTACTGCAAGCATAAGAAGCATTGCAAGACCATAGTAAATTGTTTTATTCAAATATTTCACCTCGTGTATACAGTCAGTTTTTATTTTCAGTGTAATTATTACTTACACACAATATAACACATATACATGGCATTTAAACCATGCGGTCGGAAGTGGGACACTTTGAAAATCTTCCGGACATTTGATATAATGAACCACAGATCAACTCATCTCCTGCGGAAAGTGTGGTGCACCATTTTTAAACTGAACTCGTTAAATCATCTGTGCCACAGCTGGTACACTTGCTAATCAAATATAAAAACCCCATTACCCTTTGCGTCATTTTACAGTTCAAGTTAATCGTTCACTGTGTTAGAAGCAATGTTTTCAAAACACTAATCAATCTCATCTTCCATCATTTTAAGGACATCTTCCATAAAATCATCAAAGGTCATCTGATCGAATTCTTGGTTGCTTTTGGAACCCTCTTTTACCCCTGACATTTCAGGTGAGTGGATATCGTTCTTATCGTCCCCATGAAAAATATATTTGAATGTATTCAACATTTCATTGTTATCGATAAGCCATATATAGTCATCTCTTTGTGATGCATTTTTAAGCATACTATAAGCCAGGTTGACCTGCGGTGTCTTTTCAAGATAACGGTATTTTTCACGGATGGCGTTCTCAACTTCTTTCTTATCACCTGATAATAACCTGCGATCAAGACCAATTATTGAAAAAAAAGTATCTTTAGATGGCGGAAGATAGCGTTTCCAATCCTGATTACGGTTCATTATATCGGACATGCGCTTAAGAGATCTTATAATTGCAGTATGATCAGTAAGAACAGAAAGTGCCATCTTCTCAAACATATCATCATCGAATTCATGCCATTTTTCCCGCCTGGTCTCGAAATAATCCTGCATCGCCCGATTTCCAAATTCCGTATTAAAATCTACACAAAAATCATAATCACTGCGATTATCGGGATTACCAAGTATTGTATAAACCTGTTTAAATAATTTCGAACCCGTTTCACAGGCCTTTTTTATATCTTCTGGTGAAGAATCTCTGGTAAATCCGATCAGATCATACAGATCAGGCATGCCAAATAAATAAAAATCAAGATAACATTTATGGTCCATGATTTCCCTCATCCTGTCAAATTTGATTTCAATTTGTATACAGGATTCGTGATTCTGTTGCATTTCGATCTTTTCAGCAGGAGGCATGCATTTTGTAATGTGTGAGAACACAGTAAGAAGCTCGTCGTATTTCTTTTGCATATCCGAGTCGCTTAATGTATCATATGCTTCCTCTATCAAAAAATCATCATAATTTGACAATTGGTTCTTTTTAGCATAAGCTTCTTTAATCTCATCTTCTTTTGCCCCCCTTGTGACACCAAGGATACAGTAAAACGTAGGAGTACCACCCAGAAGTTCTTCAGTCCAGCATGTATATTCATCCTCGAACCACTCAAACTTTCTTAGATATCTGCCAACGCGATGTGGATCCAGATAAACACCGGATACTTTCCAGTAAGGGTCATACTGGATCGATATTTCTGATTTTTTCCCGCCTGGTTTGCTTTTCTGTATTTTCATCTTTTTCTTGCTCATATTACCAGTACCCAGCCATAAGATCCATATGTGAAACGCATATTATCCGTCCGTTTTTAGATATCGATCATGCCATTTTTTTATAAAGCACCAGACAACCATATTTATCGTATCTCTATTGTGCTGCCACCTGTTATTTCTGTAGTAGAAATCCTCAAGTCATCTTCAAGCTCTATCTCATTATAAAATAGCACTTCATCCTCATTCAGAATGCCTTTTCCAATCAGGTCTTTTTTGACATCCCATACAGTCTGGACCGGATTTAGATAAAGTTTTAATGTGTCTCTTGTAGATGTGTTTATTACGTTTACCTCTATGCTTTCCACACCAAGCAATTTTTTCATCCATTTACTTTTGTCCTTTTTTGAAAGCCGACTTCTGGCTTCCATTTTCACGGTACGCTCATTGCCGGATATTTTGTCCAGAGCAGTTACATGCAAAATCCCGAACTCTTTGCCCACTTCAAAACTTACATCGATCATGTTTTGAAATACAGGCATGGGTTCTACCGAAATCCAGAACTCTCCCAGGTGTTCATTTTCGTTCGGATATTCCCCTTCACCCTGAAATACCTGGATAATAACTTCCTCTACATAACTGTTCACATTAGTATAATTTTTTGTGCGAGAGATCGGGATCTTGGTATTACGCTCCAGTATTTTTGAGACGGTACCATCTGCTGTCAGCACACCAAGGGAACTTGAAACAACGTCACTTATTTCCAGTTTCCCTGCCATACTTGATATTTCTTTTCCATATTCAAGACTGGCAACAGCAGTTCCAAGTGCGACCGCTTCATAGGGATTAGGTCCCTTTACAGGCTCCTTTCCAAAAAAATCGGTTACAAATTCACGCACTGCTGGCATAAGAGTGGTACCTCCAACCAACAGTATATCATCGATCTCATCCTTTTCAAGGGAGGCATCATCCAGCGCTTGTTCAATAGGACCCCTTGTACGCTCGATCAAGTCGGATGTCATATTGCTGAGTTCTGCCCGCGTAAGGGTCATGCTAAACGGCGGTTTGCCTTCAGCAACAAAAGGTATATTGATCGTGGTAGTTTCTACAGAGGACAGGGCAATTTTTGCCGTTTCTGAGGCTTCATGCAAGGTAGAGCGAAGTGCCAGGTCATTTTTCACATCAACCCCGAGATTATCCTTTAATTTATTGCTTACATGCTTCTCAACAAGCGCATCTATATCGTCCCCTCCAAGCCTGTGCTCACCAGCACTAGAATCCACATCAAAAAAGCCTGATGAGATTGAAATTACCGTTACATCGAACGTCCCACCTCCAAAGTCATATACCAGCAACCGCCTGTCACGGTCTTCTTTTATTCCATATGCCAAAGCTGCTGCTGTGGGTTCATTTATCATTCTTAGAACATTGAGTCCGGCAATCTCAGCCGCATCCTTGATCGCCTGTCTCTGGCTGTCGGAATAGTTTGCAGGAACTGATACCACAGAGTCAGTGAATCTTTTACCAACTTGCATTTCGGCATCATCGACCAGTTTTTTGAAAATATGTGCGCCTATGTACTCAGCAGGGAATTTGTATCTTCCTATCTTTTTTCTGTATTCGCTTCCCATTTTCCTTTTAATTGAATATACCGTTTTTTCAGGATCTACGATAAGGCTGCGCTTTGCAATCTCACCCACTGTCACTTCATTTTCATTTTTGAAGTGAACAATAGATGGCGTAATTATACTCCCTTCTGAGTTCTCGATCATCACTGGTTCATCCAGTAGTATGTAGGCCATTTTAGAGTTGGTTGTTCCAAAGTCAATTCCAAGTATATCTTTATTCAGCATTGTCTACCTCTGTTCTTCGAATCGTTTCAATTTGAATTATTTTCATCCGTACATCTGTCCGGATCGCTGACTGCCTCTTCTTCATGAAGACAGGGAGTCGGTTTAGTTTCTTCCGTTTTTTCTTTATTTATATCAGGTACAACTTTATATATCCCAGGTAAATACAAGTTTGGGTTTAAGTCCAAATTTAAACTTGCATTTTCCTGGTTTTTATAATTTTGAGATTCAGTACCTGGTATGGCTTTTTCAATATCATGTTGTGTGCTGTGTTCAAATACGTATGTTTGTACAACTTTTTCACTCAGTTCATTGACCGCATTAATCAAATATCCCATATCCGGCATAAATTCTTCATTATCTCCATCCTTAATGCTTTCTAATTCATCCTTCTGCCTGTCTTCTTCATGAATAATGGAGATCTCTTCATTATCTTCTTTATGTATATTCTCATTAATTTCACGAACCGGATCAATCAAATATCCCATATCCGGCATAAATTCTTCATTATCTCCATCCTTAATGCTTTCTAATTCATCCTTCTGCCTGT
>JBQVLY010000016.1:0-16903 GCA_052361065.1 Methanosarcinaceae archaeon
CCGAACAATAAATTCATGTAAGATAGTCCGAACTCACTTCACATAAGCTGCATAGTATAATAATTAAGATTGCTTTTCATTGGTGTTCGGTTAAGAGATGAATCATGACAAATAACAGACATCCACAAAACATATTTAAAAATGTGCGAGTGTAAAAACCAATGACATGGGCTAACTTGGAAGCTTAATTACAAATTTGTATCGAGTTGCTTTTGTTCAAAAACATTAGCAATAAGCCAATATAAATCCTTAACCGAACAACATGTAACTAAACAAATTCACCACAAAAGCACAGAAATAATTGGAACACACCTCCACCATCGCGGCAAGACACCACAATAAGCAGATCGATTGTGAGCACTTGCACTGCTTGAACAGGAAGAAGAACTTGTCCAAAAAATCCTTGAAAAAAGAGACATCCGGCCTCAGGCAATCGTAAGTGAACTGAAACAAAACTTCTCATAATTGCCACAGGTATCGGGCCCGGGCAGTGAGCAGGTCTACATGACCCAAAAACTCAACTGTGTCCTTGACACTGCAAACAAGGAACCAGGCAAAATGGGGGACGAATACGTAAGTGTTGAACCTCTCCTGCTTGTACTGGTCAAAGAAAAAGACAATGCAAGCCGGAAAATACTAACAGATGCAGGTGCCACAAAAGACAAAACCAAACCAAGCCAATAAAATACACTTTTTGTACTCCAAACAAATGCAACTACAGAGGGCATTTTCATGATTCAGACTCCTTTTACCGTATCGATCAGAAGTTTCGTGTACGGATGTTGAGGATTCTCGATAACACAATGTGAAGGGGCATTTTCCACGATATTGCCGTCATGCAGAACTGCTATCCGATCGCTAACCTTGCGTGCAACCCCGATGTCATGCGTTACAAATAGCATGGAAATGCCCCGTTCGTTTTGAAGGTCAAGTAGAAGTTTCAGGATCTTTGCCTGAACGCTTGGATCAAGGAAGGACGTGGACTCATCTGCTATGAGCAGATCCGGTTCCAATATGAGTGCCCGTGCTATAGCCACCCGTTGCAACTCGCCTCCACTCAATTCATGTGGATATTTTTGTATAAAATAATCTTCACCCGGCAACTGCACCTCTTTCAAAGCGTCTTTGATCCGTTTAGCAGAGCCACCATCAAATAACCCGTGTATCCTGAGAGGTTCTGCGATTGCTTCAAATATTGTAAACCTGTGGCTTATCGAGTCCCTCGGGGACTGGTAAATTAGACCGACCATCCTTGAAAATTCTTTTCTGTTAATATTCCCAACGTCCCTTCCGCGGAAGTTTATCTCTCCACTATCAGGCTTAATCGTACCCGCAACGAGATATGCAAGTGTAGTCTTACCTGACCCGGTCTCTCCCACAAGTGCAAGTATCTCACCTTCCTCAAGTACAAGAGAAACACCTTTTAGAACTTCAATATTTTCATATGATTTTAAAATATTCTTCACAGAAACCATGGTCGCTATGCCGCCGCGATGGCATACGACATAATACCCATCTCCATTACTTCCACTACCACGATCTTCGCTTTTCATGCTACCTCTTGACGTTGCTTGTGGTTGCACCTGTGAACAAATATCAATAGACTGGGTACATCTTTGCTGGAATATGCAGCCTTGTGGTGCACGTGATATCTGGGAAGGCGGTACTCCTCTCACACCCGCAAGATCCTTTGCACGCCCTATAATCGGAAACGAGCGTACAAGTGCACGTGTATACGGGTGACGCGGCGCATCAAGCAATTCCCGGGACGGCAATAGTTCGAGTATCCTGCCAAAATAAAGCACAGCTATATGATCAGAGCAATGGGTTGCAAAAGAAAGGTCATGGGTTATAAGTAGCACAGATTTTCCTGCATCCACCTGCTGTTTGATCACCACTGCGAGATATGATTTTGTAATCGCATCCACTGATGCAGCCGGTTCATCCATTACAAGAATATCCGGATCTGTTATCAATGCCATTGCCATTAAAACCCGCTGCCGTTCACCAGCGCTTATCTGATGTGGATATAGATTGCCACGATCTTTCTTGATCTTCAGGTAGTCAAGCATTTTCCGGGATTTACTTTGTGCAGCAGAGGAGGATTCCCCATTTTTGATAAGTGGTTCGGCAACCTGGTCAATAACCCTGTGAACCGGGTTTAATACATCCCCGTAATTCTGGAACACAATGGAAATCTTATTCCACCTGATCTTTTCCATTTCTTTATCATTTAGGTTCGATATATCTATGCCATCAAGGAATATCTGTCCCGATACCAGAGCGTTTGGAGCCAATAGTTTCATAGATGCGAGTGAGAGCGTGGATTTTCCAGAACCCGACTCACCGACCACGGCAACACATTCCCCTTTATTTATTTCCAGCGATATATTGTCCAGTGCAGTTATTGTATCGATTGTGGTATCAGTAACAGCGCTTGTATCAGTATCACCTATACTCGTACTATCATCCATACCAGTATCTACAGGTATATCGGAGATTCCGTATTTTACATTAAGATTTTTAAATATTAGTGACATTATCTCACCTTAAGTCTCGGATCAAATATTTCCTCTATTGCATAGGCTATAAAAGCAAGTGAAATTATAAGCATTGAAAGTGATAGAACCGGGGGAAACAGCCAGTTGAACCAAACATCCAGATACAGGTAGCGCATTGCATAACTCATCATAATCCCGAGACTTTTCGTGGTCGGATCGAATATTCCAAGAAATGCGAGTCCGGCTTCCATAAATACCGCAATACGCGCTTTTGTGACAAAACCTATTGCACACAGGGGAAAAAGTTCGGGTATGATGTGTTTGTGCATGATATAGAAAGTTGATGCACCCATATTCCTGGCTGCTTTTATATGGAGTTTTGTCTTCAATGAAAGCGTTTGGGCCCGAATTCCCCTTGCAACGGTCTGCCATGTGATAAGAGAGAGCGTGATAATCAAAACGAAAGTTGAAGGCATGAAATAAGCTGCAATCAGTATCAATATCAGTATCGAAGGTATTGCAAGTAGCGCATCTGCGATTCTCATGATAATAACATCGTATAAACCGCCGACCAGTGCGGCGGAAATACCTGTTAAGATCCCGATAGTGCACGAAATAGCTGCAACCGAAATTCCGAAGAGCACCGATGTTCGAAGCGCCCACAGCAGCTCACTGAATATATCATAGCCAATATCATTAGTCCCGAGCAGGTGTTCTTTTGAGGGCGGCTGAAAGCAGTTAAATGAATAATCCCATGGATTATGAGGTGCGAGAACAGGAGCAAAGACTGCTGCTATTAAGAGGAACGACAATATTACAAGTCCGGTCATACCGATCCTGTTCTTTTTAAATTGGTGTAATGACCTAATATGCATATTCAACCCTCGGATCGATCTTTTTGTATAGCAGATCTATCAGGATATTTATCAGGAGCACAAGAAGTACTGATACCGTAAGAATTCCCTGCATAAGGGGCAGGTCACGGTTTGATATTGCCTCGTATGTCAACAACCCCAGACCCGGATATGCAAAGATCGTTTCTATAAAAAGTACACCTGTTATAACATACGCAAGTCTTATACCGATACGCGTAAAAAACGGAAGTATTGCATTTCTTGCAGCATGAAAATATTTTATTTTATATTTCCTAAGACCCTTTGCACGGGCTGTGAGCACAAAAGGCTCACATATCGTGAGCACCATGCTGTTCCTGATCAGGAGATAGTCCCCTGGAATTTGGGAAAGTGTGAGTGTTGCAAGCGGTAGTGTCAGGTGCAGGAGCATATCCCATAGGTATGCCAGACCCTCTAAATTTGAATATGGGGTCACAGCACCTGCGGTCGGAAACCATCCGCAGTACAAACTGAATATCGTAAGAAAGAGAATACCAATTGCAATAGATGGAATTCCATCGATAAGCAACATGAAAACAAGTAGCAATTTATCGATTCGACCGCCCCGCCCCCATGAACTCTCTACACCAAGTACGATCCCGAATGCGGCTGACAGGATAAACGAGGTAAATACCAGCAGCATTGTCCAGGGCAATGCATTCATAATGAGATCGGTCGTGGATGCATGGGCTATATAAGAATATCCGAGATCTCCGTGTGCGAGCTGAATAAGATATGTGATAAATTGTTCATGGAGCGGCCTGTCAAGCCCATGAAGTTTGACAAGTTCGCTATACATTTCCTCGGTGACCAGTATCTCCGAAACACTATACATTGCCAGTATGGCATCTCCCGGTAGCAGGCGCGGGAGTAAAAAATTGAAAAAAAGAAGGAAAAAGATGGTCAGCAGATAGACCGTTACTATCTTTGCCTTCCTGCTGCGCATCATGGCCTAAATTATCCTTCCTGACCGTTGCGACCGTTTTATGTAAAATGCAGAAAGTATTGCGAATACTGCCGAAGATGGCGTAATAGGGGTTTTGGATTCAGGTTTTTCAGTCTGCATGGCAGTTTCTGAAATCTCTTCCATATCAGCGCTCGTTTGCACCTGCGGTCTTATCAGGGCAAGTTTGTTCTGTGGGATCGGGATTCCTTTGGAGACTCCTCCAACCGTGTAGAACCATTCAACTCCGGCATCAGGGTCGTAGGCATAATAACCGGTCGGGTAATATAGTGAGATTGCCGGAAGTTCCCTGGCATAGACATTCTGGGCTTCAAAGACTGCTTCCCGTCTTTTTGCCGGATCCATTTCATGGATCAGATCATCAAGCAGCCTGTTTAGCTCTTTGCTTTTATTGTATCTGGCAGTATTCGGACTTGCTTTTGTTTCCGGAACCTGTACGGTCATATCATAGAGTATCTTAGGATCGCCTCCAATGCCTCCATGCCCGGAAATTGCAAGCTCGAATTCCCAGTTTATTACCTTGTTATCTACAATTTTCGGTTCAAGTGATATCAGGTTTGTCTGTATCCCTACCTTTTCGAGCTGGTTTTTCAATATTTCACCATCCCGATCAGGTATGGTTTGTCCTCCTATACCGATCATGGAGCGCAGAACATCAAGTTCCAGGGGCTCGCCATTTTTGGTGAAAATATCATCCTTCCATTCATAGCCAAGTGAGGTTATCAATTCCTTTGCCCTGTCCGGATCATAGGGATAATCCGGAACATCCGGACCTGCCCACAGGCTTTCCGATGATATTAGTCCGTAACTGGCTGCTTTTCCATGGCCCCTTAGTGATTTATCCACAAACTCGTCCCGGTCGATAGCATAGGCCAGTGCCTGCCTGAATACGATGTTATCGAGAGGCTCCTTGTTATGGTTTATCATCAGTTTTTTATTCCAGTAATGAGGACCTGCAATAACGGTAAAGCCATCCTCCCTGAATGTTTCAACCATCTCCGGCGTTATTGGTGCAAAGTCGGCTTCACCTCGCTGCAGTGCCATCTGGGTATCTCCGTTTTTCACAAAGATCAAACTGTCAACAAACGGTTTTCCGAGATAATATTCATCGAATGCCTCATATCTGTAGGTTCCGTGCTCCTTGTTAAAATCAACGTACTTAAAGGGTCCGGACCCGATGAATGCTTCAGGTTCTACATAATCCATCGGATTTTCGACATCTTTCCAGATATGTTCAGGCAATATCGGCATTGTGCCGCCAATGTCCTCCATAAAGGGTGCGTATGAATTACTCATGTAGATCTTTACAGTGTGCTCATCGATCGCTTCTGCCCGTTCTACGCTGTTAAGAACAACCCAACCGTACGGATGCTCTTTCATGTACCCGATGGTAAATGCAACATCCCTGGCGGTAACCGGCTCTCCGTCATGCCATTTTGCATTTTTCACCAGATTGAAGACATAAGTATTCTCTCCGGAAATATATTCCCACTCTTCTGCCAGCAAAGGCATTATGCCCGGGGTTTCATTTTTCCATACAAGAGTGTCGAAGATAAAGTGCATTCTTATATATCCGGGTCCTCGTGAATATGCCAGATATGGGGATGGATGTCCCCAATCACCGGTCTTATCTGATATCCTGATCTCTTTTTCGGCCACTGCACCTGCTGTGGATGTAAACATGCACAGACAAATAATCAATGATAATATCAATCTTTGATTTATGACATTCATATTGTATCGCCTAATTATTAAATAATTCAATCATTTTCAAATAGACGTCCCTATCAACTTTTCAAAACAGGGAATGCAATGGTATGCACCGCCTAACAGCATGACTCTTGTTTCCATTACAGATTCGCCGCATATGGTACACTCCATGGATTCATGGATACGCGCCATTGGCAGGGGTTTAAGATCAATTTCTTTGATTATCAAAAGATCCTTTTCAGGCAGATCCATTATCTCATTACTCTTCTTGATGTGCATCTGACTGAATATATCTATTTCAGCTTCAGTTGCTGTTTTATCCTTGATTCTGGCAAAGAGGTCCAGATGTTCTTTATTTATTTGAACAGCATCTTTTCTGATTGATATCCTCAATGCTTTCTGGTTTTTACGATTCATAAAAGTATAAACAGATTTACCAAAGTCGTTAAAGATCAGGTTTCCTTTACCAAACGTACAGCCTGTGAGCACCTGAATAGCATCCACACCGCATGAATTGTTTTCGACAATTGCAAACATCTCTTCGTCCTTTGCAGGTTTTCCGAGTTCACGCAATGCTATTTCACTGATCCGTATTCCAATTGCAAGTCCGGGGCACTGATGCCCATGAAACCTGATGGCGGTTTCAAGCATGGATTCCGTATTTGTAGAGCACATAGTCTGCAATATTTTTTGATGATATTTATATATTGTGTTATTTATTTAGTTTTAGTATTAATTGATATGAATACTTTATTATTTAATATATCAATATGAGGTTGCAATTTTTAGATAATAGTTATTCATGGCGTTTTATATATCTTAATCACGATCTCGCATTTCTGTTGCGTCCGGGTGTGTTGTCGCAATGCTTGATTCGATAGATATCGTTTTTTTAAATTGAAAGAAAAGTTGCATATGATTTTATACTTATACTAATATATGGAAATTGTAATCTTATAATTCTTAAACCATTGTAAGAGTTTGTGTCACTATATGCAACAAGAGGATTGATCGTGGATTCGATATATCTGTTAAAATTGGTGGTATCTGTACTGGGGCTGGGGCTTACAGCACGTTTCTTAAGTCACATCTCTAACATTCCTGTCATTGTATTTTTGTTAATAGAAGGTGTGCTTATAGGACCGGAGGTACTCAACCTTCTTGATCCCACAATGTTAGGGGATGGTTTGACAGCGATCGTTTCATTTTCTGTTGCGATCATTGTTTTTGATGGTGGGTTACATATTGATATCAAGCAAATAAGAACCATCCAGAAAAGTATTTTGAAACTCACGACAATTGGTGTACTGATCACTTTTATAAGTGCTACGCTATTAACTTACCTGTTACTTGATGTCGATATCAAACTTGCGGCACTTTTTGGGGCACTGGTGACAGCAACCGGTCCAACTGTGATAACGCCAATAGTCCGGAATTTGCACATAAACCATAAAGTGAGCAAGGTGCTGGAACTTGAAGGTGTGTTAAATGATGCGGCAAGTGTGATATTAGCAGCAATGGTGTTTGAGTGGATCGTGTCACAGTTGTCAGGTATAGAAGCGATTGGATTTATTGTATATCGTTTGTTAATCGGTATTTTAATGGGTGTGATCAGTGGTGTAGTACTGGACAGATTATTAACAAAGGGTCCTGTGATTACCGACCAAACAGCCCGACTGATTACACTGGTACTGGTTCTTGCGACTTACGTGATTTCGGAGTCGTTTGGAAATGAATCAGGGATACTGGCTGTTGCGATTTTTGGCATTATTATGGGTACGTCTAAGACGCCGTACATGCAAACGATAAAGGAGTTTAAGTCAGATCTTGTTTTTATAATGTTGTCCTTAATCTTCATACTTCTTGCATCAATGTTGAGATTTGATGACATTGCATTAATAGGTCCTGACGGAATAGTTATTGTGTTCCTGCTTGTTGTTCTGGTTCGACCGATTGCCGTATTTGTTTCTACAATGAGTGCGCGTATCAGTACGTATGAGAAACTTTTTATTTCTTTCATAGGTCCAAGGGGCGTAGTTCCTGCATCGATTGCAACGTATTTCGCGCTCAAACTCGATTTGATGGGAATCGATGGTGGACAAACGCTTGTTGGTCTTGTGTTTCTTACAGTTATTATTACGGTAGTTTTGACAGGTACCCTCTCAAAACATGCTGCAAATTTATTAGGAGTGATACCGATGGAAATTCTAATAGTCGGAGGCGGCGAAGTAGGTCGTACATTAGCCACGCGTTTTGAGAAGCGCGGTGAGAATGTTGTGGTGGTCGATACATCTGATGGGAATTGCCAGAATTTGTTGAAACTGGGAATCCGGGCTATACACGGTGATGCAGGGGATATCAATGTTTTGAAAAAGGCAGGGATTGAGCATGCAAAATATATCGTGAGCACCACAGATCAGGATAATACGAATCTCCTTGTGTGCCAGATAGCAAAAAGTAAATTTGGATTCAAGGAAGAGCAGCTGGTTGCAAGAGTGAATAATATTGACAATATGCATGCGTTTTGGGATCTGGGCATCCGCTCCATGAGTCCTGCAATGACAACTGCATTAGTTCTCGATAATATGGTTGGCAGGCCCAGTATGTTCTCTATGTGTGAAGTAGGGGATGAAGGCGAGATCCTGGAGATAAAGGTTACAAATCCAAAGGTCGTCGGAAAATCCATAAAGGAACTTTCACTTCCTGATAATAGCCTGTTGATCATGGTCCGGAGAAATGATCAATCGATTATAGCACACGGTAATCTGGTTTTGGAATTATATGATATAGTTACTGTAATTGGAGAAGGGGATGGTGCAAAGCTGGTTTCGGATATTCTTATGAAATAGGTGCTGTGTTTATGAAATATGGTGGTATTTTCATCTCATGTGGCAGTTTTTAATTGTGTGGAGTCGCAGTATTTGGCTTAGCTGGTTTCTAAAAATATACATACACAGCCCAAATTGCCAAACACTGGCAACGATCCCACAACATGCAGTGCATTCCACTGGCACTTACCACCTTTGGCACATCCCATTTTCCAGTTATTTTTTTAACATACATTGTAGAGGATATCCGTGTTTGGAAAACTCGAAATTATTCACTATTAAGTAGGTCACTACCCAACCATCCCAAAAACCATGTCCAGGAACGCAGCAGCTCACGTATCGCAAAGTCAAAACTTATGAAACAACCTTCAGTATCCCGATCTTTGGCTCATAACACATGCCCCTTGCAAGCAATTTGCGAACCTCCGCAACAATTGTATCCTCAACCATCCCACGGGATTTTGCGATAATAATCAATTCTGCATAGTTAATACCTTTTCCCATATCCATCTCTTTCATTAGTTCAAGAATAAGATCCTTGTCAGGAACTGTATTACTCCCACTTGATTCCGGGACTATGGATCTGATACAGTCCAATACCACACCTTTTAATTTGTTCAGGTAGCCTTGATCAGTGTGATAATAACCAACAGCCAGACTGATGCCTTCCGCAAGTTCTTGTGGGATATTGTACTGTACCAGGTGTTCAAATAGTTCCGTTCCGGTTAAACCACTTGCAATCGCTGTTGAAAATACATCGATCCTGTCAAGTGTCAGTTCTGCAGTATCCACGATCCATCGATCACGTGTACCTGCATCGATCACATTGATATCCTCAGGTCGAAGTGAGACGAACACCGAACCGACTTCAGGTTCATAAATTCTTGCCTTCCCGACAACTGAAACATATTCAGGAATTTCAAGCGTAGACAAAAATATTGAAGCTTCCGGTTGATACTGTCCTGCATAAATGATGAACACACCGCTTGGATCAACCACACGGGCCCGCCACAGGTCATGTTCGTTTCCGATATTATCTATCTCTGTGACGACTCCTGCGACAAAAAGCCTGTTTATTTTAGAACCCACCGGGCTGACAAGAAAATTCGTAGCATGTCCTCCATCACGGCTAACCTCATTCGGCGAGTATAGGCTAAATTTGGAATCATTGAACTCCTTTGCAAAAAGACGCTTTGCTACTTCTCTCTCAACCATTGAAAACCTCCCCTATTTATCATTTGTCAGGCGTTTTATGAGTGAATTCACACGATCATTGGTATTATCATAAGGAATCCATGCCGATTTTGCTACCAACATAACACCAAACTCGTTACTTGACGTATTACCCCTGACTGCGAGATACTTACCTGTTAAAACCTGCCTCATATTTCCAAATACTGCATCCTGTGACATTGTTTTTTGGATTAGGTCTTCCGCTTCGGGCATACTCAAACCATACACTATCTCGGAAAGTTCCCGGTTCAGCATCACTGATACCGCACCTGTACCATCATCGAGTATCGCTTTTATTCGCATATCCTTCACACCTTCTACAATACCGTGCACACGACAGGTATTCCTCTGAATCACACGATTGCATTCTGTGCACCGGGTAATAATGCCTGACCCCGGTCGAATTGATATAATATTCCCAAGCGCCACAATATCGAACATCCCGTCCTTTACCATGATCTCACCGATTGGAACAGGCTCTGGCACCATATTGGCGGACTCAAAAGTAAACAACAGTCCTTTATTGGATACAACAGCATCAATTATTGTGTTTTCATTAAAATTGAGAGATGGGACACCCCGAAACATCCGAACTGATGCTTTCTTAAAACGAATCACGCTTCCGATATCCAGCCCATCAAGCGATACCCATGAAGTAAATGGAAGTTTTGCGGTCTCATCCGCAAGTACGCCTTCAACAATTGTTACATTTTCACCTTTGACGTTAATATTTCTGTGAGAATATTCTAAAATAACTGTGACAGAACTTATGGACAGGTCTGTATTTACGACATCACAAAGTTTCTTGGCAGGGGTTTTGGATAGTTCATCAATTGATGGAAGTGTATCATCAGGCAACTTTTCAATACAGGACCGTTTCCCGAAATTCAATTCCGGGCGATTGTGCCAGTTGCGTGAATATGCATTTTTGATCCGGATAACTTCTCCGCATTTAAGAGAGTAATCACTCCATGCGGTAAACGAACAGGCACCATCCTCATCAGCAAGTGTACCTGAAAATATAATGACTTCCTTACCGCGCAAATTTACACTCTTTTTCGTAACATCTATTATGCGCCCTGTTGTTTCTAAATCCTTTAGTCCGGCTGTAATGTCCTTTATTTTCATTACCGGCATGAAAGTAGATATGAATTTGCGAATAATGATCCGTTTAGCTTCATCAAGAGGTACGCGAAAATCAAGAAGTTTCTCAAGCTCTTCCTGTACCTGTGATTCGCCAATTTCTATATTTTCAAGCGCCTTTGTTAGTTCTTCGATATGAGGCGCCAATTTGTTATTCATAATATGCCTTCCGATAAGTAAAACAACATTTTTTATTATCTTCTGGGATTATTCAAAAAATTATATGGATACGCAAAAAAACAATGACCCTCTGTGACCTACACGCCTTGCAGGCGCAGTAGGCATTCAACTCTACGGGAGGTGAGTGTCCTTTGCGATGATTTTTTTTCCCACGATCCATTTTCCAATATATTAATAAGTTTCATTGAGACAATTGTCATTCTTTCTATGAAGGTACCTGATAATAAATATATCTAAACACTTATTTATACATTCTGGAATATTGAATCATATTCAAAGGTCTCGAATTTGACAATAAGTTATATATGGTTCTTTGACCAATTAAAGAGTGTATAATTATTAAATCATAAATTTAAGAATAAATGGAGGTGATATTTGTGACACTTATACCACATGCACCGATTGAGCGCTTAATACGGAGTGCAGGCGCGCACAGGGTCAGTGAGACCGCAGGAGTTGCTCTTGCAGAGATTTTGGACCATCACGGTCTTGAAATCGCAACAGAAGCCGTTAAATTGGCAGAACACGCTAAAAGAAAAACTGTAAAAGCAGAAGATATAAAATTAGCATTTGAAATGCTGTGAATTAATTCACAACATTCCTTCTTTTTTATTAGAATATATTTATATTATACTTACGCTGCCGCAATCACTACAATAGAAAGAGATTCTACCGGACAGCTACGTACACAGGAACCACATGCTATGCATGTATCTTCATCGACTATTGCACTTCCGTTACAAACTCTGATCGCTAATTTTGCAGTGTCGGGATCAAAATCATCCTTTTTCGCAAGTTTTGTGTTGATTGGACAGACTGAATCACAAATTCCACAGCCTATGCATATATCAGATTGTTCAATTTTCTTATTTTCCTTTGCCATGATTAATACCTCACATATTAAATTCCAGTTAAACGTATATTCCTATATTCACATTACTCAATATGAACGTTTCGAATTGATTTTTAGTATTTGTTCGTATATACATTGCAAGAGAGCAACAAAAAAATGTACATTGAAGTTTTGTAATCGACTGATGCATCGAGTGAATTTGTATAGACTCTTCAATTCATTTAAGGCATAGAATTAATTACTGAAGCGGTTTGATGATGTCGGTTTGATGAAATTAAGGCCTATCTTAAATAGGTCCGATGCAATGACTTTACCAGTAGACTTTAATATCATCGTTGATTACTCTATACATCTTATTACAGTTTATTTAGAATACGTGATAAGGTACATAATAACATCGGAGGATAAACCAAAAAATGAGTTCAGAAATGTGCCACGTCTGCGGATTGCCATCAGAATTATGCATCTGTGAAGAAGTGGCAAAAGAGCAACAGCGAATTATCGTTAAAGTGAACAGAAGAAGATATGGAAAAGAGGTTACGGTTGTTGACGGGTTCGATGCCCACGAGATAGACCTTCATGAACTATCTACATATCTGAAATCAAAATTTGCATGCGGCGGTACTGTAAAAGGCAATACTGTTGAATTGCAGGGTAATCATCTTTCACGTATGAAAAATGTGCTTGTTGCAAAAGGATTTTCTCCGGATCAAATTAAGGATTAAAACGATTTTTGGTTTTAAACTTTCAAACATTTAAGAAATTAACAACATTTGGTATTGGTGTGTATAACCTGATTTTTATGCCACCTTTTTTTTGACGGGGATATATATTTCATGATTGATACTGTTCATCGTTAATCGGAGATTGGTTTTATAAGGGTTATAACATGAAACGAATATACATGGACCATGGTGCTACTACCCCGGTCGACCCACTGGTGGTTGATGCCATGTTACCCTACTTTACGGATAAGTTTGGTAATGCATCCAGCCTGCACTCATTCGGACAGGAAGCAGCCCAGGCGCTTGAGCAGTCCCGCAAGATGGTTGCAGATTCGATAGGTGCAAAGCCCGAAGAGATCATATTCACATCAGGCGGCACTGAATCAGATAATTTAGCGATCAAAGGTATAGCATACCGCAATTCAGGGAAGGGCAAACACATAATAACCTCAACCATTGAGCATCCGGCTGTGCTCAATACATGTGCATTTCTTGAAAATAAAGGATTTGAGGTTACATACATTGCAGTGGATAGCGATGGGATCATTGATATGGAAGGTATTGAAAAATCAATCCGCGATGATACGATACTGATCTCCATCATGCATTCCAACAATGAAATCGGTACGATACAACCGATTTCGGATATCAGCAATCTCGCAAGGAAAAAAGGTATATGTGTCCATACAGATGCTGTGCAGTCCATTGGAAAGATTGCAGTCAATGTGGATGAACTCGGTGTGGACCTGTTATCAATATCATCCCACAAGATTTACGGACCAAAAGGCATAGGCGCTTTGTACGTAAGAAAAGGTACACTTTTACAGGCACTTGCGCACGGTGGAGGCCATGAACGCCACATGCGAGCGGGTACTGAGAACATATCGGGAATCGTCGGGTTTGCAAAAGCCATGGCTCTTGCAGATGAGCGTATTGTTGATGATGCAAAACACCTGACACATCTTCGGGACTTGCTGATCAAAAAAGTTATGGATTCTATCGATGATGCATACCTGATAGGGCATCCCACAAAACGGCTTCCAAACAATGCCAATATAAGGTTTCGTTTTATAGAAGGTGAAGCAATGCTCCTGCTCCTTGATATGAAAGGTATTGCAATATCAACCGGATCAGCATGTTCATCAAAATCGCTTGAACCTTCGCACGTTTTGACAGCAATCGGGCTGAAACCGGAAGATTCACACGGTTCGCTCAGGATTACACTTGGAAGGGTGAATACACAGGAAGAAGTGGATTATTTTACAGAGGCGCTGGTAGAAATTGTAGGTCGTCTGCGGGCAATTTCGCCAATTTCAGGGGAAAAACCCTAATTTACGGTCGGGTCAACTCCAGGTATATGATTTTATTTATTGATTATATTATGTGCAATCGAAATTCTGACAATTGTAAAATGATTGTACCTATTAACAATTTGAATTAACTAAAATGATCACAGGCAGGTAAAAATGTACAATGAAAAAGTTATAGATCATTTCTCAAACCCGCGTAATGTCGGGGATATCGGGGATGCGGATGGTATAGGGGAGGTTGGAAATCCCACCTGTGGAGACACGATGACTATTTCTATCAAAGTCAAGGATGGCATACTCACAGATGTGAAATTCAAGACATTTGGCTGCGGCGCGGCAATTGCCACATCCAGTATGATTACGGAGATGGCAATAGGAAAAACGATTGAAGAGGCGCTTGAGATAACACGTAATGATGTTGCAGAGGAGTTGGGCGGACTTCCACAGGTTAAGATGCACTGTTCAAACCTTGCTTCTGATGGGCTTCATGCTGCAATTGAAGACTACCGAAATAAGCAAAACATTAAAAAGTAAGCAACGTTAATTTGTGTTGTATCTATAAACCAAAAAATATTAACCAAATATACAAATTTCAACAAGTGGTAAGCAATAAACCACATAAAACACTTAGATTTACCTATAGTACATGTTTATAAAATATATACAATTAAAAAATGGAGATTTTTTATGAAACCCCCCTGCGAAATAATGGTACAGAAAATTCTGCCTGCGATTCGGGCAGAACTTGCGAGAGTTTTGATGGTTGAACACAACTGTACACAGCAAAAAGTTGCAGGTATTCTGGGACTCTCAAGAGCTGCTGTGTCACAGTACGTAAGTGAAAAACGAGGAGCAGAGATCGGTTTTTCAGATGAGACAAAAGAAGTGATCAGGGATTTTGCAGCAGAACTGCTAGGGGATATTTCTACAAAGAAAAAGGTAAGGGGCATGTGCAATGCATGCAAGTTTGTCCGAAAATCAGGTTGGTTGTATAAAAGTGATCCGGGTGTAGAATATTGTGCTATTTGTGAGGATGACGAGTAATATTGAAACAGAACCTCTGTGTCAAATGTAAGGGAAAAGGGCTATGTGGTCATCCGACGTGCCCTATTCTCAAAAGATTCAGGAATATCGAACGAATCTCTACTAATATTAATATTAAGTATAAGTCAGGTGAATCTATTTTTGGAGCATCCCCTCCTGCTGTTTTTGTAGGACGGTATGGATATCCATCTATATCTGCCGGTCCGATGATACCGCCATTTGTAAGCGCCAATGATTCCATGGCTCTTGAAGACCCGCAAGAGTGGCTCAAGATGGGAATCGGGGATATCATCTCTTCCCGCTCGCAGCTTGTCAGGGCAAATACTAAAGTGAAGGTCACAGATGCCAATTCTTGTGATAATCCCCTTCTTTTAAAATCACAGGAACTTGCCCTGTCAAAAAAACCGGTGGATACAGAGGCATGGTTTAGCAAGCCAATTAAAAATGAACTTAAATTCGATGGCGTACTGACACCAATGGGACCCGCGGGTACGTTGAAGAATTTTGAAATTGCAGAGAACCCGAAAGTCCCGAAAAAAGTTGATTATCTTGTGTATGATACTGATGCACTGGCAAAAGATGTTGTTTTAGAACTACGCACAGGCAATGTTCCAAACGAACACATAACACGATTACTTTCAATTGGGTTACTTGGGAAAGTGCGCCGTTTGGTCCCGACACGCTGGTCTATTACAGCAGTGGATGATATGGCAGGCAAGGATTATTTATCAGCTATCAGGGATTACCGGCAGATAGAAGATATCACGCTGTTTAATGGTGAGAGTTTCGGGAACCATTTTGAGATTTTATTTGTGCCGCGCAGTTTTTCGTATGAACTTATAGAGACATGGCTGCCGCATACAGTGTGGTCAGGAAATACAGCATGGATTGGTTCGGATCATGAAGGGGCTGATGGAAAAAAGGGTTATTCCTCCCTTGCCGGCGGTTACTATGCAGCACGCCTGGGTTCGCTTGAATACCTTGACAGAATACGAAGGCAAGCATCGGTTTTCATGGTGCGGGAGATAAGGCCGGATTACTGGGCACCGCTCGGGGTCTGGGTGGTTCGTGAAGCAGCACGGCAGGCACTTAAGAAAACACCTCAGAAGTTTGATTCTATTGAACTGGCACTTTCCGATATGTCAAAACGCCTGCGCACACCATATACGGACTGGATCAAAAAGGCGGAGATGCTATCGAATATGCGATATCAACGGACGCTTGATTCGTTTTTTTAGACTCTTGGTGCTGCCACCTTGAAGAAAGTCGTTATAAATCAAATAATTAAATGAGTACTAATGAATACTAATGAATACTAATGAATGTCAAATTAGTAGATAATATAATATATAAAACGTAGAGTTAAATGAATACTAATGAATGTCAAATTAGTAGATAAAGAGCGTGTGTAACTGTGAGAATTCCGGAAAAACCACCCGATGATGAGGATATTCATCAGTTGTTAGGACAAAGCGATATTAACTTTATCGAAGAGCTTAAACCCTATATAGATATTGTT
>JBQVLY010000017.1:0-16861 GCA_052361065.1 Methanosarcinaceae archaeon
TGGCGTACTGCTCAGTAACACGTGGATAACCTGCCCCTGGGATTGGCATAACACCGGGAAACTGGTGATAATACCGAATAGACCATCATTGCTGGAATGCTTTTTGGTCCAAAGGCTTCGGCCGCCCATGGATGGATCTGCGGCCTATCAGGTAGTAGTGGGTGTAATGTACCTACTAGCCTACGACGGGTACGGGTTGTGAGAGCAAGAGCCCGGAGATGGATTCTGAGACATGAATCCAGGCCCTACGGGGTGCAGCAGGCGCGAAAACTTTACAATGCGGGAAACCGCGATAAGGGGACACTGAGTGCCAGCATATTATGTTGGCTGTCCACATGTTTAAAAATCATGTGTTAGCAAGGGCCGGGCAAGACCGGTGCCAGCCGCCGCGGTAACACCGGCGGCCCGAGTGGTGATCACTATTATTGGGTCTAAAGGGTCCGTAGCCGGTTTGATCAGTCTTCCGGGAAATCTGACAGCTCAACTGTTAGGCTTCCGGGAGATACTGTCAGACTTGGGACCGGGAGAGGTAAGAGGTACTACAGGGGTAGGAGTGAAATCTTGTAATCCCTGTGGGACCACCAGTGGCGAAGGCGTCTTACCAGAACGGGTCCGACGGTGAGGGACGAAAGCTGGGGGCACGAACCGGATTAGATACCCGGGTAGTCCCAGCCGTAAACGATGCTCGCTAGGTGTCAGGGACGGTGCGACCGTTTCTGGTGCCGCAGGGAAGCCGTGAAGCGAGCCACCTGGGAAGTACGGCCGCAAGGCTGAAACTTAAAGGAATTGGCGGGGGAGCACTACAACGGGTGGAGCCTGCGGTTTAATTGGACTCAACGCCGGAAAACTCACCGGGGGCGACAGCAATATGTAGGTCAGGCTAAAGACCTTACCCGAATCGCTGAGAGGAGGTGCATGGCCGTCGTCAGTTCGTACTGTGAAGCATCCTGTTAAGTCAGGCAACGAGCGAGACCCGTGCCCACTGTTGCCAGCATGTCCTTCGGGATGATGGGTACTCTGTGGGGACCGCCGCTGCTAAAGCGGAGGAAGGTGCGGGCTACGGTAGGTCAGTATGCCCCGAATCTCCCGGGCTACACGCGGGCTACAATGATTGGGACAATGGGTCCCTACTCCGAAAGGAGATGGTAATCTCATAAACCCAACCTTAGTTCGAATTGAGGGCTGTAACTCGCCCTCATGAAGCTGGAATCCGTAGTAATCGCGTTTCAACATAGCGCGGTGAATACGTCCCTGCTCCTTGCACACACCGCCCGTCAAACCACCCGAGTGAGGTATGGGTGAGGGCACGGACCTTTATTGGTGCCGTGTTCGAACCTAAATTTCGCAAGGGGGGTTAAGTCGTAACAAGGTAGCCGTAGGGGAATCTGCGGCTGGATCACCTCCTAAGCAAGATCCGCAAAAAGCGGATCACCAACACCGATCAGAAATCGATAAACTGTCATATCTAACTAATTGAAATAAGAATTACAATTAAAGGAATTGTTTGGTAGGTGTTCCCACGAAACTGTTTGCCCACAATTAAAACATGCGGGCTTGTAGATCAGCTGGAAGATCGCTGCCTTTGCAAGGCAGAGGCCCTGGGTTCAAATCCCAGCAAGTCCATATATTTCAAGTGCACCGGATGATTAACCTTATCCGGGAAGGATGGATTGCCTGATACCCCAATATCAGGTATATGAGATCATGTATATGTATCGCATACCAGACGCTCACTGGATATAGTGAGGTGGACTCTGGTAATTATGCCGTCAGGTGGATGGCTCGGCTCAAGCGCTGATGAAGGACGTGCCAAGCTGCGATAAGCCCGGGGTAGGTGCATGGAACCGTTGAACCCGGGATTTCCTAATGAGGCCTCTTAACATATTTTGTATGTTGATCAGTAATGATCGGGAACGTCCCGAATTGAAACATCTTAGTAGGGACAGGAAAAGAAATCGAATGAGATGCCGTTAGTAATGGCGAATGAACACGGCAAGGTTCAAACTGAATCCCACCAGTAATGTGTGGGAGATGTAGTGTTATAGGACTATTCTTTAATATCCGACTTGATTTTAGTCAAACTTTTCTGGAACGTTAGACCATAGAGTGTGATAGTCACGTAGATTTAAATCAAAGGATTTGAATAAGTTCCTGAGTAGCGTGGGTTGGATATCTCGCGTGAATTTGGGAGGCACCAACTTCCAAAACTAAATACGTCTTGAGACCGATAGCGAAGTAGTAGGGTGACCGAAAACTGAAAAGTACCCCAAGAAGGGAGGTTAAAAGTGCCTGAAACCTGATGGTGATGGAGCGATATGGCATGAAAGGATCTTTGATGCGAAGGAATCAGTCGCGAGACTGTAGTACGAGCATCATTGCCGATGTCATATCGTACGTTTTGAAGAACGGGCCAGGGAGTGTATTCAAGTGGCAATGGCTAACTTTACAATTAGGAAGCCGAAGCGAAAGCAACATGCACGCAACCCATTTTATGGGTGAGGTGCGGCGTATACAAGTGCGCGGAGTCACTGGGATACGACCCGAAGCCGGGCGATCTAGACGTGGGCAGGTTGAAGCGTGGCGAAAGCTACGTGGAGGACCGCAAGCGGTATTGATCTGCAAATCATTCGCGTGACCTGCGCCTAGGGGTGAAAGGCTAATCTAGCCCGGCATCAGCTGGTTCCTTCCAAAACATGTCGTAGCATGACCTAATCTGAGATAGTCGGTGGGGTAGAGCACTGATTGGGGAACCCGGGGAAGAAATTCCTCGATCCCTTGTCAAACTCCGAACCCACCGTCGTCGTAGACGATTGGAGTCCGGACTACTGGGGTAAGCCTGTAGTCCGTAAGGGAGACAACCCAGCCTGTGGTTAAGGTCCCCAAGTGTCGACTAAGTGTTAATACTAAAGGGCGTCCTGAGCCCTAGACAGCTGGAAGGTTAGCTTAGAAGCAGCTATCCTTTAAAGAGTGCGTAACAGCCCACCAGTCGAGGTTCAGGGCCCCGAAAATGGACGGGGCTCAAGTCGACCACCGATACCACAGAGTATCGAAAGATAATCTTGTAGGAAGGCGTTTTGTTCGGACAGAAGCAGGGCTGTGAAGTCCTGTGGACCGTGCAGAAACGAAAATCCTGGTAATAGTAGCAGCAAAGTCAGGTTAGAATCCTGACCGCCGAAGGGGCTAGGTTTCCTTGGCAATGATCGTCAGCCAAGGGTTAGTCGGTCCTAAGACGTACCGTAATTCGAGTACGCCGAAAGGGAAACAGGTTAATATTCCTGTACCATTTAGCAATAAAACTGACGCTTTTGGGCAGGCCGAGCAGCGTTGTCGCGCTGTCTAAGCATCTAAACCTGTGGAGAGCCGTAATGGCGAGAAGCAGGAGAATATGTTATGGCGAAAGTCGGCTGCACCCGGGAGCCCGTGAAAAGGGAGCTAAATGTCCGTACCGAGAACTGACACAGGTGCCCCTAGCTGAAAAGGCTAAGGCGTGTCGGAATTAAACTGGTTAAGGGAATTCGGCAAATTGGCTCCGTAACTTCGGGAGAAGGAGTGCCTGCTGTGAAGACAGCAGGTCGCAGTGACCAGGGAGCTCTAACTGTCTAATATCAACATAGGAGATCGCAAACCCGTAAGGGCTAGTACGATCTCTGAATCCTGCCCAGTGCAGGTACCTGAAACTTCGGTTCAACGGAAAGAAGGGCCTGTAAACGGCGGGGGTAACTATGACCCTCTTAAGGTAGCGTAGTACCTTGTCGCTTAATTGGCGACTTGCATGAATGGATCAATGAGAGCTCTACTGTCCCTAACCAGAGTCCGGTGAAGCTTACATTCTAGTGCAGAGTCTAGAGACCTCTAGGGGGAAGTGAAGACCCCGTGGAGCTTTACTGCAGCCTGTCGCTGAGTTGTGATTTTGAATGTACAGTGTAGGTAGGAGACATCGAAACCCGCGCGCCAGCGTGGGTGGAGTCGCAATTGGGACACTACCCTTTTAAGATTACGACCCTAACTCCGTTAAGGAGGACCACGATAGGTGGGCAGTTTGCCTGGGGCGGGACGCCCTTGAAAAGATATCAAGGGCGCGCAATGGTTGACTCAAGTGGGTCGGAAACTCACTGAAGAGTGCAAGAGCATAAGTCAGCCTGACGTGATTTAGCAACGTAGTGGATCACGAGACGAAAGTCGGTTCTAGCGAACCTTTATGCCTGCTTGGTGCGGGCTAAAGATGACAGAAAAGTTACCCCGGGGATAATTGAGTCGTTGCCGGCAAGAGCACATATCGACCCGGCAGCTTGCTACCTCGATGTCGGTTCTTTCCATCCTGGCTGTGCAGCAGCAGCCAAGGGTGAGGTTGTTCGCCTATTAAAGGAGATCGTGAGCTGGGTTTAGACCGTCGTGAGACAGGTCGGTTACTATCTACTAGAGGTGTTTGAGGTCTGAGGGTAAGTTGCTTTTAGTACGAGAGGAACAGAGCAACGGTGCCACTGGTCGATCGGTTGTCTGACAAGGCAATGCCGAGCAGCTACGCACTAAGGAATAAGAGCTGAATGCATCTAAGCTCGAAATCTGACCTGAAAAGAGACCTCGCTAAGAATTCCGGTAAAAGACCGGGTTAATAGAGTCGGGATGTACGCACCAAGGCAACGAGGTGTTCAGTCCGCGGCTACTAATATTCGTGCCTCTCTACTTTGCTATGTCCAGGCGAATTCTGGTATGTGATACAGTTTATACATGATCTGGATTTGCGATGTAAAGGCTTATATCGATTGTACACATTACGGTGCTTCGTCAATTGCCAAGGTGGCGGAGAGGCTTACGCAATCGCCTGCAGAGCGATTCTACTCCGGTTCGAATCCGGACCTTGGCTTTAGAGATCCATTTTATAAGTTGTGAGTATGGCGGCCATAGCGGCAGGGTAATTCCTGTACCCATTCCGAACACAGAAGATAAGTCTGCCAGCGTTCCATATTGTACTGAGGTACGAGAGTCCTCGGGAACTATGGATCGCTGCTGTGCTCACTCTTTATTAATATGACTTGATTTTCAACAGGTTTTGTTGTAAGAGTGGTGACTTTTTTCCACGTAATAAGGGATTTCACAAAAATAGATATACCCATTTTTCGTTGTTTCGAAATCAGAAACACATACAAGTGTGATATAAAAAGTTCAGCGAATCTGTCTGGTAGGTAAATTATTCATTTGGAAATCCCCAATCCAATTTATATGCATATATATAATTTATATGTAATATTTCAATTCAATAAGAACATGATAATCAAACAAACATTGTCTCTGGATGCTTTCCCGCTGGTGTATGCACATGTTTTTGTACCTTTTCAATTGCATCAAGGAAATCATTCATTTCCACTGACTGTTTATCGACACGCACAGCAAGCATCCCTGCTTCTGTTGCAATGGCTTTCAGGTCTGCCCCGCTTGAACCCTCGGTGAGTCTTGCCAACTTGCCAAAATCAATATCATTAGAAATTGTCATGTTCTCTATGTGTATCCTGATGATATGTTCTCTGGCTTTGATATCCGGCATTGGGACTTTTACTACACGGTCAAACCTGCCCGGACGAAGTATTGCAGGGTCAAGGGTATCCGGTCTGTTTGTTGCTGCTATTATCCGTACATCTCCACGATTGTCGAACCCGTCCATTTCAGATAATAGTTGCATGAGAGTACGCTGTACTTCACGATCCGCCCCGCTTGTATCGTTCAACCGTCTTGTAGCGATTGCATCCAGTTCATCAATAAATATGATAGTTGGTGCTTTTTTCCTTGCCATCTCAAAAATATCGCGCACGAGTTTTGCACCGTCACCAATGTATTTTTGGACAAGTTCCGAACCCACTACCCTGATAAAAGTCGCATTAGTCCGATTAGCAACAGCCTTTGCAAGCAGTGTTTTTCCAGTTCCGGGAGGACCATACATAAGAACTCCTTTTGGCGGAGTAATTCCTATACGCTCAAATGTTTCCGGCTTTTTGAGTGGCAGTTCAACAGATTCCACAAGTTCCTGTATTTGTTCGTCAAGTCCGCCGATCCGGTCATAATCCATCTCAGGTGATTCCACTATTTCCATGGCACTAACCATTGGTTCTTCGGTGGGCGTAATTACATCCACAATTGCCAGAGTATGCTGGTTCAATGCCACCTTTGCACCCACTACAAGCACATCATCTTCGATATACTGGGATATATTTACCATAAACTGTGGACCTGTGGTGCTTTTTATCAACACTCTGTCGTTATCAATCACATCCAGAATTGTTCCGATAATAAGGGGTGCTGTTTTAAGTCGCTCGATCTCAGACTGCATCTTGCGCATCTCACGCTCGTACCTGAGTTTCTGGTTCTCTACAAAACGTTTTTCTGACTTGATCTGGTCACACTGTTCCCTTAAAAATATATTCCGGGCTTCCAGCTGTTTCATCCGGTCCAGCATATACTTTGCAAATTCTTCATCACTATCAGACCCGACATTGTCATAATCAGCACCTACGTTTATCATATCATACCTGTTTACCTTTTTTTCACGATATATAGTTTCACTCATGGGAACTCCGAATATTATTTAAGCATAAACGGTATATAGCCCTTTCGACGTGATTTCTACTATGGCTATATATCAATTTGACTTGAAGTCAAGTTTACTGAAATAAAATTCAGGGTTTTCAGGTAAATCAGACAAAAAAAATATGATTTACTTGCGATAATCATTCAAGAGTTGATACGATATGGAATGTGAAATATGTGGTGCAGAGATACATGGCGAATCTATTAAAGTTGCCATTGATGGCAGTGAACTGGATGTGTGTGGTAAATGCTCGCAACACGGTACTGTTACAAATAAACGTACACCCGTATCAAGAAAGGTGACACCTGTTGCACGTCAGTTACCGATAAGACGTTCCCGGAAGAGATCATTTGACATCGTAAGTGATGAACTTGTTGATGACTACGAAACCATTATTCGGGATAAACGGCGGAATCGTGGCTGGACACAAGATCAACTGGCTGAAAAGATAAAGGAAAAAGTATCCCTTCTAAAAAAGATCGAACGCGGTGAGATTACACCGGAAGATACATTTATCAAAAAACTCGAACACACGCTTGATATCAAGCTCACAGAACGCACCAAGGAATCCGAGTGGAGCGGCGGTAGTTTGAATAAGGGCACAACTCTTGCTGATATTGTAAAGATAAAACGAAAGTGAAGTGGATGCAGAGTGAACTGTTTCACATGATTTCAAATTAAATTGTAAACCAAATTACAAATAACAATATAACGAAGCGATAAATATGGACCGGAACAGGGACAAAAAACAAGTATCCACTCCTCAAACGCTGACACTGACCGTAGTACCGGAACGCTGTTCAGGATGTCGTACATGCGAGATTGTGTGTGCGATCCACAACAATAATGTGAACAATCCTAAAAAAGCACGCATAAGGGTACTTTCGCTATATCCGCAGCCCGTTATCAAAATGCCGATAGTGTGCAAGCAGTGCAATGACCCAAAGTGCATGGAAAGCTGTCCAACTGATGCTATATATATTGAGAATGGGATTGTGAAGATCAACAATCGCGAATGCATGGGTTGTCATGCGTGTGTTGTATCCTGTCCTTTTGGTGCTATTTATGTGCATACCGATCTAAATGAACCGATCAAATGCGAACTGTGCGGCGGTGATCCGCAGTGTGTAAAAGCATGTCCGAAAAACGCTATAATATATGTGCCACAACACACGCTCGGGCAGGCAAATCGCCTGATAGATACCCTGAAATATGCACATCTCAATGAGATGCAATATTTCGAGCATGGCGTGGAAAAGAAACTCTCATATGCCCAGATAAAGACAGGTGGACTTCGCAAAGATAAAATGAAGCAGGGGCAGAACCTTGGTGATGCTGATGGGAAATGATGACGGTGCAATGATAAAGATGAAGGGGGGACATCTTGGAAAGATACTGCATATCGATCTTAGTGCAGGCAACTCCTATGTGGAAGAATATGATATGGATTTTGCACTCAAATACATAGGTGGCAGGGGGTTTGGTGCAAAGATCGTTATGGATAACCTGAAAAGGGGTATAAAGCCTCTTGACCCTGAAAACGTCATAGTGATCGCCCCGGGTGTTTTGAGTGGGCTTTATCTTCCTTCTTCAGGTAAGACTGCATTTGTATCCATATCGCCTTTGACAGGAATATATGCAGATAGTAACATGGGCGGCATGCTAGGCGTAGAGATTCGCCAGGCCGGTTACGATGCCCTGGTAATACGCGGGCGTGCAAAAGAGTTCTCATATATCTGGATCGATGATGATGTTGTAGAGATTCGGGATGCTTCAAAGTACAGGGGTAAGAAAAGTACCGAGACTGAGCGTGAACTCAAAGAAGATTTGCGGGATGAATGGATAAAAGTTGCAACTATAGGGCCTGCGGGAGAAAATCTTGTAAAGTTTGCATGTGTGAATTCCGAATGGAGCCGAAATGCCGGAAGAACCGGCATGGGTGCTATTTTTGGTTCAAAGAACATCAAGGCTATTGCGGTAAGGGGTACAAAAGACCTGCCAGTATATGATATGAATAAGCTTGTTGAGCTTAGCGATAAGGCATACAAGACACTTCAAGATCATCCGATGATGAAATTCTGGCAGGAAGAAGGACTGATGTCTGTTATTGATTATGCTAATACACTTGGTATTATCCCGACCCGAAACTTCAGTGATGCTCATTTTGAGGATGCTGACAAGATCAACGGCGAAGTGATGACCTCCCGATACAAGATCGGGGACAGTGCATGTTATTCCTGTCCGATGGCGTGCGGTAATATATGTCTTGTGAAGAACGGAAAGTATGCCGGCACTGTTATAGAGGGACCGGAATACGAAAGTGCGGCAATGCTTGGTTCCAATGTTGGTATTAATAATTTTTCAGCGGTTTTACGCGGGAACTATCTTTGTGATGAACTCGGTATTGATACAATCACTTCCGGTAGCATGATAGCTACTATTATTGAAGGATATGAGCGCGGATTGCTCACGCTTGAGGATGTGGACGGGATCGCACTTAGTTGGGGCGATGATTCATCCATAATGCAACTTTTGGAAAAGATTGCCAACAGGGATGGGATTGGAGATGTACTTGCCGGGGGTCCTTATGGTGTTATCCAAAAATTTCCGCAATTGGAACCGATAATATCCCATGTAAAGGGAATGGACCAGTCTGCATATGATGCACGGGTAGGAGTTACAATGGCTCTTGCATACGCGACAAGTGACATCGGCGCGCATCATGCCCGCGCGTGGCCAATTGCAAAGGAACTGGAAGTGGGTTTGGACTGGACACTTGAAGAGAAGGTTGACCTTGTTATTTACCACCAAACTATCAGGCCCTTGTTTGATATGCTTGGTGTGTGCCGCCTGCCCTGGATCGAACTTGGTTTTGATGAGAATGAATATGCAGAATTCTATTCTGCGGCAACTGGTGTCAGGGTCACGCTTGATGACCTGCTCGAAAAGTCAAGATCATTGTTTAACCTGACACGTGCTATCAACCTGTACATGGGTGTTAAACGAGCAGATGATTACCCACCTGAACGGACATTCAATGACCCGATTAAAACAGGACCTCATGCCGGTGAGCATCTGGATCGGGATTTGTTTGACCGTATGCTTAATATTTATTATGAGCGCAGGGGCTGGGATGAGAACGGTCGTCCTTCTGATGAGCAATTACGTGAATGTGGCGCACTCGGACTCTTTAAATCATAATTAGATTAGAAGATTAGATTTAATTAGAGTGATATGTTGGATAAGGGATAAGTATGACTTTGACAAACAAAAAGATGGGCTTTATCGGTGCCGGAAAGATGGGTGAGGCGCTAATACGTGGTATTATTAATGCAGGGGTTGTAAACAGCAGTAGCATCTATGCAAGTGATGTCTATGAGGCTGGACTTAAAAGACTGCGTAATGAACTGGGTATAAACATATCTACTAATAATATCGTGACGGTTTCAAGTTCTGATATCCTTATTCTGGCTGTTAAACCTCAGATATTGGCATCAATTCTTTCGGGTATTAAAGAATCTGTCACACCAGACAAAATTGTGATATCAATTGCGGCTGGCGTTTCTCTTGTAGATATTGAGAGTGGTTTAAACCCGGGCACAAAGGTTATCAGGGTCATGCCAAACATTGCTGCAACAGTGGCTGAGGCCGCATCTGCTATCTGTATATCTGCAAATGCTTCTATCGATGATGCCGAATGTGCACTTGAGATATTCAGGGCTGTGGGGAGTGCAATAATGGTTCCTGAATACTTGATGGATGCTGTAACCGGTCTTTCCGGAAGTGGACCTGCATTTATTTTTCCGGTCATTGAGGCTATGGCAGATGGGGCAGTCTATGAAGGACTTGACCGGCATAGTGCATTAATGCTTGCGGCCCAGACTGTACTTGGTGCTGCAAAGATGGTACTTGAGACTAATACACATCCCGGGGAACTAAAGGATATGGTTACATCTCCGGCAGGAACGACTATACGCGGCGTTTACGAACTTGAGAAAAAAGGCATACGTGCAGCATTTATGGATGCTGTGATTGCTGCATCAAATCGTTCGAAAGAACTTGGAAAATAACTTGTTATTGTACATGTACGAAAATCGATGTTAAATCGTAAAACCCAATAATTTTTAGTACTTTACAACTATATTTATCAATTATTACCATAGACCCATGCAACCAATTCATCATATAGGAATTGCTCTGCTTCCTGAACCGTTTCCAATTTTCCCCTGAGGACAAGCACATCCCTCACATCAGTATCTACGATATGAACATTCATTTGTCGATCAAGTGGTTCAAGGTCAAACTCTTCAACAAGGTCGTATATTATACTTGATGGGGTTCCAGGTGGAATGATCAGATCATACATTCCTTCGAGTTCCTTGTTTAGTTCTTCCCTTTCTTCTTTTGTTTTTAAGTCTTCAAGTTTCAACATTCTTGGCATGATAATCACCGTTTCATAAATTGAATGAAACGATTTGATGATATGTTTGTATAAATAGTAAGCGCTACTTAGAAACGAATATGAAAATATGAGACGATTTTGATTACTGTCTTCTCACGATTGGAATACTAAACTCTTATACCTGCTTAATACCAAATTTTGTTTTTGTATAGGTGGTTTCGATAAAATACCGATGCAAAGCTCATATTACAAGACCCCGCGCAGTAATACCGCCGCAGGCGGCGGATCCCAAACATTACGAGAAAATCCTCGCTATGCTCGGATTAACTCGAACTACATAATTCTATAAATTATATACTACAAGAAAATCCTCGCGTATTTGTCTAATTGTGAAAATGAATTTATCCACTCTTAAATTAAAACCAATATAACCGTCACATGCGATGTATTTTCACACGACTGACTGAATGTCATGGGCGTTTTTGCGGCAAATTGAATTTGTAAAAATATGCACACGGAATATCCGTACATCAGCGAAAAATCCTTTCTTATGTATGGAATGTGCACGCTCTCGCGCGTGTGGTAGCGCCATTTTCATTTCAAACTCGTTAAACCGCAAATGCCACAACAAAACGGTGCAATGGCTAAACAAACACCAAATATTTAATCACAATATCTTCTCGCCCGCATGTTTTCCGAACATTGAGTTAAATACTTCCTCAACATGCATAACTACGGCTGCTTTTGCAGGCAGGTTTGCATTCTTGGAGTGTACCCATTTAACCATGTCCTCATAGATCAAACCGGATGTTAATAATTCCACGCTGCCTTTAACTTGATATGATTTTTTGGCATAACTGTCGTACGCAACGAGTGAAATTTTAGGATTGCTTTTGATATTTGCTTCCGTTTTATTGAAGAAATTGTCAGCTATCAATATTGTTTCATCATCCAGTATCTTAAGCAAACCCACAAATGCTACATTTGGAACACCATCGGCATCTACTGTTGCAACAGGCACAGGATTTTGCTTTTCTATTGTTTCTTTAACTTCTTGTGGCATTTTAACCATGTTAATCACATATCCTCTGTTTATCATTTACATTTTTGATAGTATTTATTTTATAACTTCTCACATATGTACAATGTAGCGAATTATATAAACCTCATCCCCGCATGCAGAGTTATTATTGGAAAGGGAAAAAAGAAGTGGATGTAGTGATCAAACTCGGCCCGATCCCAATCCCTATTGAGATCAAATATCAAGAACATCCTGATGACATAGGGGGCGTTAAAGAGTTTATGAATGAGTTTGACACAGGGATCGGTATTGTTGTTACCAAGAATACTTTACGGCTTGATGGTGATATTTTGTTTGTGGCACTGCCCTGTTTCTTGCAGTTTGCTGATGGATGTTTTTGCTTCAATTACGAATATACTATTCACATCCCGACTAACAGGTTCTCTTGCATGGGCGACTGTCGGCTCAAGCGCATGATGTCCGAGGTCTTTTAGCAGATATTGAGGCTGCGTCAGCCACAGGTGATGCTACACAGACCAGGGTACGTATCTTCAGGGTGCCTTTTGAAGTGAATGTGAGGCTTGACCATATAGCCCGGCGTTATATCACCGGCCATAAGAAAAGGATAGGCCTGCAAGGATCGGTATTTACTACGCTCAGGGCTGAATTTTTATAAGTGGTGTCATCCGGGGTTGGGATGATAAGGATTGCCATAACAGGCAGGCCTGGTGTGGGAAAGTCCACTAAGTGTAGTGGGATTCGCAGTGGAAGGAAACGTGTGGGTTTCAGGATTCAAAACATCGCTACAGGACGGGCGGGTATATTGAGCTATGTGGGATGCAGTGGGCCTGTTTGTCCATATGAAATCCAGGTCCATAGATTTCAAAAAGAATATTGTCAAGGTCATGTTCTGAGAAAACATGATATACTAATATACCCTTCGAAGATGAAAAGGATGAATACCCATGAATATAAAGTGCAGTAAATGTAATAATGATGCAATTATTTTCCAAAAATACTCTGGAATGCACCTGTGCAAAAAGCACTTTATTGAAGATGTTGAACGAAAAATTAAATTGACCATAAGGAAACACTTCAATGTACGGAAAAATGATATTATTGCGATTGCATTGAGTGGTGGTAAAGACAGTGCTGTCCTGTTGTATATGCTTCACAAAATTTTTGGCATGAGACCTGATATTGAACTTGTGGCTATTACGATCGATGAAGGAATAGAAGGATACCGTGAGCATACACTAAAAACCGCAAAAGAACTGACCGCAAGATTGGGTGTTCGACACATAATTCGCTCTTTTAAGAATGAATTCAACACGAGCCTTGATGAGATCATTGCAAAAGAACGTGAAAAAGGTGCGTGCAGCTATTGCGGTGTCCTGCGAAAAACACTATTAAACAAATCTGCTATCAAACTCGGTGCAACAAAACTTGCAACTGGTCATAATCTTGATGATGAAGCACAAACAATTCTCCTGAACAATTTAAGAGGTGATGTTTCACGCATTGTAAAACTCGCACAACCTCGCGCTCTTGAGGGACTTGTACTTCGCGCCAAACCTCTTCGCTATATTCCGGAAAAGGAAGTGGCACTTTATGCACTTGTAAACGACCTGCCGGTTGATTTTAGTGAATGTCCCTATGCCCACGAAGCGATACGTGGTGAAATAAGAGATATGCTCAATGATTTTGAAGTTGCTCACCCGGGAACAAAATATTCCCTGCTTAAGGGCTTTGATAAGATAGCGCCAATCATTTCAAAAGAATATACAGACATAGAACTTGCAAAATGTAAGATCTGCGGCGAGCCCTGCAGTCAAGGGATATGCCAGGCATGCAAGTTGCTTGGTCGTGGATGATCACGTTTTGATGTCACAGTCAAACGTTGCGACGGCACACCCAATCTCCGCGAAGGTCAAGGTATAATAATTAAGATTATATATTTTTTTAGAATACTAACATCAAAAAAATATAGCGTACAAAAAAAACAGAGACACCTATAATCCCGTATTTATGGCTTGGGTTATATGTAATTCCAACACTCACAATTGAGTCATTTTTGAGGTTATATGAAAGTTGTAATAATTGATGGATATGTGGACGAACCCGCATGCCTTGGAGTGCCTCCGTACATATCTCCATACCCAAGATACATAGCAGGTGCGTTACGTGAACACAAAATATCACAGCAGGATATCTATTATGTCACGATCGATCAGTTGCGCACATTACCCGGATCTGCAAAAAACAAAATAATGAGTGCAGACCTTGCCATTATTATTGCCGGTATGACCGTACCCGGAAAGTACCTGCGTGCGTCCCCAATCACACCTGGTGAAATAGAGAACATATTTAGCATAGTATCCGGAACAAAGATACTTGGCGGACCAATACGCCTGGGTTTTAGCAAAGAAGGTGGAAAAGCAGCATATTTTCCTGGAATTGATGTAGAGGACATCAATCTGGCACATGCTGATATCGAAGCATTTGTTTATGACATATTGCAAAACGAAGCATACCGGTGTGACCCTGAAAACATTGTGCATCGTTTCAGGACTGTGGATGAGATCGCACGATGGAGTATTAATGGTGCATTTATCATCAAACAGCATCCGGATTATCCTAATCTTATGTGTGAGATGGAAACATATCGCGGGTGCGGACGCAGGAAACACTGCTCATTCTGCACAGAACCGTTTTATGGTGAATCAGATTACCGTGCAGTTATTGATGTCATATCTGAGGTTCGTGCACTCTATAGCGCAGGTGCCAGGAATTTTCGCATAGGCCGACAGCCGGACCTGTTCACATATCATGCAACTGATACGGGCGGGGATATTCCAGAGCCAGATCCTGACATTATAGATTCGCTCTATCGTGGAATCCGTAATGTTGCACCGGAATTGCATGTGCTGCACATGGATAACGCAAATCCGGCAACAATCGCCGCATATCCTGAAGAATCTCGTGCGATAATGAAAACAATTATCAAATACCATACATCCGGTGACATTGCTGCGCTTGGTATGGAAAGTGCAGACCCGAAGGTCATAGATGCAAATAACTTAAAAGCGATGCCGGAAGATGTATTCGAAGTGATCGAACTGATAAATGATATCGGGAGCATGCGTGGGGCGAATGGGCTTCCTGAATTATTACCTGGTTTGAATTTCGTGCACGGATTACAGGGTGAAACTAAAAAAACTTTTGAGATGAACTACGAGTTCATGAAAAAAATCCTTGATGCAAATCTTCTTGTCAGGCGCATAAATATCAGACAGGTCATGTCATTTCCGGATACCCCTATGTTTGGCAATGATGAACTTGTCAAAAAACACAAAAAACTATTTTTAAAGTATAAGCAAATGGTACGAAAACACATTGACCTTCCGATGCTCCGAAAACTTGTACCAAATGGCACTATTCTTTCGGATGTTATGTGTGAAGTCAGCGATCATATGACCTTCGGGCGTCAACTGGGATCGTATCCATTGCTTGTAGGCATCCCTGCAAAACTTCCGGCTGGCAGGTTTATCGACGTAACAGTTACCGGACATGGATATCGCTCAATTACAGGTATCCCGTATCCTCTTGAGATCAACTGTGTTCCAATGAAATTGGTTCGGGAACTTCCGGGTGCTGGAAAAAAACAGGCAGCAAAGATTATTAGTGGTGTACCGTATGAAAGTGAACAGGATTTTTTGGATAAGAACAGGACAGGACAGGATTTACTCAAATACATTACGATAGCATAAGTAATTCAGATACTCAACACATGCATAATCCGGCAATACTTCTGAAAACTAAATTGTCGGACACTATTATCCATCTGCATTCACAATAAACTATGTAAGGAACCTCTTACTAAGCCGGACAAATATGATTTCACAAATTTTATACAATAAAGAAATGTTTATTTAATTATAGATGCTTTATCGTGGCATCACCATATCATATTTTTTAATTAATACGAGGCGCGTAAATGTTACCTGAAGATGATCTTAATATCATAATAAAGGAAATGGGTAGAGAACCGAATCCGGTTGAACAGGGCTGTTTTTTGAATTTATGGAGCGAGCATTGCTCATACCGCTCAAGTGCACCGCTGCTAAGGACCTTCACATCGACAGGTGACCGCGTGGTTATAGGTCCCGGAGATGATGCAGCCATTGTCAGGATAGGGAATGGATGGGTGCTTGCGATCGGAATGGAAAGCCACAACCACCCCTCGTATGTTGATCCGAATAACGGCGCAGCCACAGGAGTTGGCGGGATCGTGCGCGATATAATCTCAATGGGTGCGCGCCCAATTGCACTCATGGATCCTTTGTACTTCGGACCGCTTGACAGCCCAAAAAACATTTACCTGTTCGAGCATATTATTGAAGGTATTGCAGGATATGGCAACTGCATCGGCGTGCCGATTGTAGGCGGTGAGACATATTTTGACGAATCGTACAGCGGCAATCCTCTTGTAAATGTAGTGTGTATAGGGCTGGCGCGTGAGGAAGATATTGTAACAGCATGCGCACAAAAAGCAGGTAATAAGATAATACTCATGGGCTCCACAACAGGGCGTGACGGCCTTGGGGGTGCATCATTTGCATCACGCGATCTCTCTGTGAGCGCGGAAGCGGAAGACCGCCCGAGTATTCAGGTAGGGGACCCGTTCACAGAGAAGCTGGTGATCGAAGCCACGCTTGAGGCTATCAAGAAAGGATATGTGAAGGCCTGCCGTGATCTTGGTGCAGCAGGGCTTGCAGGTGCAAGTTCTGAAATGGCATCGAAAGGGAATCTGGGTCTGTATATCATTTCCGATAATGTGATACTCCGTGAGACCAAC
>JBQVLY010000018.1:0-16822 GCA_052361065.1 Methanosarcinaceae archaeon
CCAATCATTTACCAATCATTTACCAATCATTTACCAATCATTTACCAATCATTTACCAATCATTTACCAATCATTTACCAATCATTTAACAAAAAATATCTCAATCACATAAGATGATGACTATGACTATCTTAAAAACAAACAATCTTAAATACTCTTATCCTGACGGGACAGTTGCGATTGACGGAGTAGATATTGAGATTAAAAATGGGCAAAAGATTACATTTGTGGGCCCGAATGGCTCGGGAAAGTCAACTCTGTTCCTTCTTTTAAACGGAACCCTCAAACCACAGGAGGGAGATGTTCAATTTAATGGAAAGGCTCTTAGGTACGATCCTAAATCGCTGCGAAATATCCGGAAGAATGTTGGGATCATTTTCCAGAATCCTGATGACCAGATATTTGCTCCGACGGTGTATCAGGATGTGGCTTTTGGTCCTGTGAACCTGGATTTTCCAATGAACAAAGTTGAGAGTAATGTAAACAATACTCTTGAGTATGTCGGATTATTGCACCTTAAGGATAAGCCCCCACACCATTTAAGTGGTGGGCAGAAAAAGAGGGTTGCTATTGCAGGTGTTGTGTCTATGGAGCCCGACATAATAATACTTGATGAGCCGCTGTCCAATCTGGATCCTGTGGGTGCAGATGAGATAATTGACCTGCTAAATGAGCTCAACCATTTTGGAAAAACAATTATAATCTCCACGCATAATGTTGATCTTGCTTACCATTGGTCGGATTATGTTTATTTAATGTCAGGTGGCATGGTGGTAGGGCAAGGTACCCCTGGTAAAGTATTTGATGATACTGAATTACTAAAGATGACAGGTTTGAAGCAGCCGAACACCCTTGAAATATACCATGAGATCGAGAGAAGGGGACTTGCGGTTATTGGTGAACTACCAAAGACCGTGCCTGAACTTGTGAATGCCTTGAAACCTCCTGAACTGATGTGGGTGAATGTCCCTCCCGGCACACAGGAGGGTGATACATTAAACCTTGGGATAATGTATGGAGAATATGCGCAGTACTGTCCTTATGAAGCGGTGAATGCTAAAGTGCTGCACATACATGCCGATGGGCGCGCGGTTGTTGAGATGATGCGCAAAGGTATGCGGGCCGGGTGTATAATGATCTACGACATGGATTTCTATTATCGCAATAGCCTTCTGGAATTAATAGATAAAAGTGAAATTGACGTCGTGGGTGCTATGGGTACAATTAGCAAGAACATTGCAGAAAAAGATGGTATTCATCTTGAAATAACGGTTGGTGTGATCGATAAGTCTATCTTAATGGCAATTTGCGGGAAGCGATGTCTTGTGTTAACTAACGGGGGTATGATAGAGCATTCAATGAAGAGGATCGGGGATTATGTTGAGAAAAGTGGGATTAATCTGAGCGTTAGTGTGGTTGGTGGGAAGGATGCATAGTTATTGAGTGGGGTGCTTGTGTGATCAAGTATGGAAAAGGGCTCCGATTAGGCTACTATATTTGCAGAAAACTTACGTGATCCCCTGAGTAACGTTCAGAGTGCCTATTCAGTAACTAAGGGACACTACCAAAATAAATTTAGCGCATAAAGGGCTAAAAAGATGGAAAATTAAATACCGAATCCGGAATAGCAAAATTTGCCATCGAACTCCTTGAACATCAGGGTTACCAGTACATCTACGCCTCGGACATTGCATCTGACAGCGACACGCCGGAAAGTGCGATATAAATGTCTATAATGCCGTATGAGACCTGAAAATTCAAGAAAAACGGAGATTTTTAGTTATCTTTGAAAATCAAATTTGACACTGTATCAGAAGCGGTTGAATAATTCTCATCATCTATCAGATTGCCCGGCACACCGTCCATCGCATAATTAACATCTTCCTTAATTTCAATGGTGTAATTCAATTTATTGTCGGATACAAGAATTGATGCGGATTTCAAGTAAAATACCGTTAGTAATACAATTAAAATAAACACAAGTGTACCAATCCAAAAAGCGTTTATAACATCCATGGATCGATTGAAAAAAAAAGAAGTGTCCCAATGGACACTTTACTGTGGTTTTTCGTACAGTTTGGTCTTTGTCATCAGATGGCCTTTCTTTGAGTGTGACTGCCTGAAGACCGTATCATTGGATTTCTCAATTTCTCTTGCATCAATCGCAAGTTGTGCTGCTGCGCGCATCATCTCATGAGCGGTTGCTGTTGTAAGAGTAACCTGCTCAATATCTTTCATCATGAAGCATGCAGGGAAGTTGATTTGTGCAACCTTGTCAGCCATGTGTAATGCAGCAAGTCCTTTTGCCTTTGCATATGGATTGTCGAATCCTGCACTTTCGATACATTTCTCCGGTTTTGCGAGAATGTGCGGCAATTTAAGATCCTTACCGGATTTGCCTGCATCTGCCTGTGCTGCCACATCATCAAATGCTTCCTGAATGAGTCTTACTGCTCCACAGGTTGAAAGCACTTTCATTGCATCAGAGTTGAATGAGGCCATCTCAACAGGGTCAAGGAACTCTGTCTTTGCACCAATTAGCGGATCAACAGTCAGGATTATATAACCAAAGCCTGCATCTTCAAGTGCCTGGCGGTCGTCCTTTTTAGTAGGCCCGTCAGAAATCACGATGCATGGAACATCCTTATATATTTCTCGTGCAGCGGTTGGCCCTGGTGCACTTGAATTAGGACTGATAATAACAAAAAAATCAGCATCAAATTCCTTGAGGTGTTTTGTTTGTGCCGCTTCGTCTTTGCCCATCTTCGGACCGGTTCCAAAAGAGCATATCTCTATACCCTGTCTTGCTGCAATTTCATCCTGGATCAAGTCAATAACCTGACTCATCCCCAAATTTCCTAATTTAACAAATCCTATTTTAGCCATATTAAATCACGCTATCAAGATTAGCAGAATTGTTTATATTATTTTTGGAATTGTTCCGCCATATATACGTGTGAAATGTGGATTTTCGCGGAAAATATGTATTTTGTCCGAAAAGGTTAAAAGTGATGTGATTAATTTCACAACTGTCTTAATACAGTAAATGCTATTTCATTATTAGGAGTACCAAACATCAGGTTTGATTGCGTGAACTGTACCAGTAATTATTCTAAATCCGAATTTACAAACATTTTTGTTTTTGATATGGATAGTACACCTATAAATGCTGAAATAACAAATAAATTTGCTGGAATTATGATAAGGTCGTTGATGTTGCTAATGATACATTTATTTTCGAAAAAGCAGGACATTCAATTGTATTCAATCCAAAGGAAAATATGCGCGAATATACAGATTTTGTTATCACACAAAAAGACCTAAAAGGCGGTAATCCCGAAAATCCGGATATTCAAATTTAGGGAATGATCGTCGAAGTATTGTGCACTAGAAATGCATGAAATGCCAGCTTTTTTGCTGGAGCAGGAGGATATATAGAAAATGTTGAAAGAACTAAATGACAAAAAGACAGCACTAAGAGAGCAGTCCGAAGAGAGTAAGAGCAAACGCAACGATCTTAATGCACAGGCAAGTGTCCTGGCAGCAAAACGTAATGAACTCAATAAGCGTACAAAAGACCTCATAAACAAAGCGCAGGAATTTAAAAAACTCAGAGACGAAAATAACGAGCATGTCAAAGAGTGTAAAGCACAGCGCGATGAGATCAATGCCAGAGCTAATGTGATTTTTGCTAAGGCAGACGCGATACGAAAAGAAAATAATCTTGATGGACCATCCATAAATGATATTCATAAAGATATTGACCGTCTGGAGTTTACGCAGCAAACAGAAGTAATGACCACAAGCAAGGAACGTGAACTGGTCAGTAAGATCACTGAACTCCAGAAAATGTACAAGATCAAAAAAGCACAGATCGATGATAACACTGAACTTAAATCACTCCTTGATGAGGCACAGGCTATTCGGGATGAGGCTTCTACTTTCCACACAACCTTGTCCGAATATGCACAAAATGCGCAGGAAAATCATGACCAGATGATTATTACTTTCAAAGAAGCTGACGCGGTACGTGCTGAATCAGACGTAGGGCACAAGGAATTTGTAAAAGTGCAGAAAATAGCGGATGAACAGCATAAAACATTTATATCTGCTCAGAAAGAGATACGTGATATCGATAAAGAGGTCCGTAAACTCAGGAAGAAAAGCACCGATTCCAGAAAGGATAGTGTGCGGGCAGATGCCAAAAAGAATGCTAAAGATATCTTCGATAAATTCAAATCAGGTGAAAAAATAACGACAGAAAACCTTATGGCACTCCAAAGATCAGGTATTCTCTAAGTCATACCAGTGGATTGCACAAGAACTAAAATCAAATATTTCAGGAAAATGGGTGGTTTAACTATCACCCCATCATTAATTTTTATGGGTGTCCATTTCATTTTCTCGGTTGAATTTATTGTGTTTAGTTAGTTAGTTTTGATCTTAATTATTATACCCTGATTACTACTTTTCACTAAATAAATGGTAAATATGGATGCCATTATCACTAAAATTTTGCTCTCAACCTTTCATAGAACGCCTGCTCGCCACCTTTTGTTTTCCTTGAAAGACGCTCAACTATTAACTCGGGTGTACTTTTTGCAATACAATTATAGCGTGGGGTTCGCTCTACGATCAGGTTCAGATCAGGATCAAGCCCACTTGCTTCGATACCGTCTACTCTGACACTACACTCCGTGTTTTCCAGTATCAACTCAGGCAGGTGTGACACAAATACAGCCATACTGTCACGGTTCTCTGACAGGACTTCAAGAATGCCTGCAATGATTCTGGCAGATGCACCAGGCTCAGTTATTGATTCCAGCTCATCAACTAAAACCACCTTGCTCGACTCATCCGCAATCACCGAAAAATCCTTTAGAGTGGTCTCAAATGCACCTGCGTCCAGTGTACCTTTCGATTTTGCGAAATAGTAAAGCCCGTCCGACACACTAATATGAAATGATTTCGCAGGTGTCGGGAATCCCATGTGCGTGAGAATGATACATTGTGCAAGTAGTTCAAGCATTGAGGTCTTTCCTCCCGAATTTACACCACTAAGAAGCACAACCCTGCTTTTGTCTTTTGGGCTGTAAACCGTATCGCCGAGCGAGTAATTTATCGAAGTAACCTTACCATGCTGCGATTTTAAGAACAGGTTATTACCCTCCTCAAACCCGATACCTGTATTATCGATCAACTCCGGCATAGTAAGATTGTACTCATGCGCAAAACAGCCTATTGCAAACCCAACATCAAAATCAAGTACCTTGCGAACCATCTCCTGCACAATATCCCGGTATCCAGACAGGGTCTTTGAAATGTTCCGTTTATGTTCGGTCTTCTTTTTCCGGATATTTTGCATCACATGTTGTTTCAGTGCATTTACCTGATTTTGGTCAACTTCCACAGGATGTACCATTTCTTCCGGGAACAACGACTCTGCAAGCAGCATCTCTTTTTTACGAAGTCCGAGTTCATTTGATATCCGCTTTTTTGTTTCCTTGATAACAGTGCGGTACGATTCGGACACTTCTCTCCCAAGCATCTCTTTGAGTTCCGTATCCCCGCTCATAACCTTGAGCATATCCTGTCCACTTATGGTCATTTTACTTTCTGCCAGGCAACTATTAAGCATGGTATTAGCATCAAGCACAGCACCGGAAATACATGAATCCATGTTTTCAATGATCGAGTCCAGCCTGTCAATATCCAGATCATTTCCGGCTTTAATATCTCCGGTTTCGCTAATCATTGCAAGTTTTTGTTCAAAATCATCAAGTTTTTCATCATCCAATTGTTCAAAGAACATGATACCGGCTTTACGTATCGCCTGTATGACCGCGATCGAACATTTAGTGGTTGCAAGGTTCTTTGCGAAAAAGCCGATTACCTGTTCTGGAACTACCTGCCAGTCTTCAAGCCTTTCCAGGTCGGATACATATTCAGGTTCAATATCTTCCGGAAAATCGAATCCAAGAAAAGCATCACCTGATGCAATAACATGGGAATAACCACGCGCTACATCTACAAATTCAAAAGGCGTACTTATCATCTGCACATCGATAGCACTGCCAAACCTCTGGCGCGCATACCTGAAATCCTCATGGCTGGCAGTTATAATCGCACGCTCGCGTATCCGTGGTGGATTATACTTAAGATCCATTGGATGGATGCTTAAAAGCAGGTCATGGAAATTACTGTTGTCCCCGAGCAATTTTGCAGTATCCATATAATATGATACTGACTCGCGCATGGATTCGATCTTGTTTATTTTGGCTGCAGTATATGGGAAATAAATATGAAGTTTATCTTTTGCATACCGCGTGTGTGCGAATTGCTTTATCAGGTCGAGCAACTGTTCATAGACATCCATGGACTCTTTTGTTTTCAGGAAATCGGATATTGAAATTCCTTCCATCTGTGTGCGTACCTCGTGCACAAGGGATATTGCATACCTCTGACCGATTCCTTCTACTTCGGATATACCAGCAACGTCACCGTCAAGTATTGCATCAAGTGCATCCTCCTCGCTCCCGAAATGCTCGATAAAACGCTTTGCCATCTTCTCACCGATGCGTGGAATATCCTGCAGGTTATTCATGAATTCACCTCGCATTCGGTATCGTCGAATATATCAAGTGTACAATTTGATATCCCACGCTCTACCTTGTACCTGTCCGACTTAGCCATCTTACTCAAACCCGCAGAACTTTTTGGCTGCATCTTTTTTGCAAGATGGCGATTTCTGCGACTTTTGATCATCTGGGAATCGTAGAACACATCCCAGAGTCCATCGATATCATCGACCTCCTCGTCCTTTGATAACGATGATACACACAGGCTTTTTACAAACGCTGCCGCCGTCTTTGTGAAATAGTCAAGACCTACCAGTTCTCCATTACCTACCCACGCATCATTGCCAAATATAACAGCTACAGGTACATCAGGGTTCTTTTTAGCAAGCCACCTGCAAAAGATATCAGCAACATCGTGAGGCGATTCGATCTCAACCGTGAGAACACCGTTGACAAAAACCGGGCGTGCGAACATACACATCCTTTGCCATGCACGGGTGACATCGCGCATGTAGTTATAATATCTGCGTGCGACTTTCGTTTTTGCGGTATATAGATGTTCCACACTGCCGTTGCATGAGATGATTAATCGCACAAGTTCAGCCGGATTCGCCTTACTGTGCCGCAATACAAGATCTATATACTGCACAGGTCCTGTGTCGGTGCGTGCCATCTTTGCAGGCCGTTTGCCAAGTACTTCCAAAACCAATCTTCCTGTATCTCCGACCGGAGTGAAACCAAGACGCATGAGCCTGTCATCGGTTCCGGAAAAAGAGAGTTTTTGTTCGAGTTCGCGCCTGTTTTTTGCAAAGACAAGTTCTGCATCATGATGCTTTTTTAAGGCCGAACACGCAAGAAGTACCCCATCCACATCAGTCTTAAACGCTATTATCATGAGCCTGTCTCCATTGCTTGAAATGAATACAGATTGGTCTGCTTGTTGCCGTTGATCCCAATGAACGGACGGGCGCGTGAAATAATGACACCCATGCGTGTTAGTTCCTGTTCCGATGCTATCGGACGCGCATGCATGATACGATTAGCACTTATGGGGCCGATGCCGGGTACCATGAGAAGCTCATAACGCTCCGCTGTGTTTATATCAACAGGAAAAATTTCGGGATGCTCGTGTGCAAGACGCATTTTCGGATCGTCATCCGCAAGAAAACCATCATCATTGAATATAACGTCGAAATCCGATGCCTTAACGCCATAATCTTTCATAAGGAACGATGCCTGATAAAGCCGTTTCTCGCGCCATTTTGGTGAAGGAATGCCATTTTGCAGGGGAGTATCCGGCACCGGATCAAAACTCATGAAATATGGACGGCGTAGTGCATATTTGTCCATGAACTTGTGCACGGTACTGATTATTTCTCTGTCAGGTTCGCCAGTTGCCCCTACAATGAACTGTGTATCGTTCGCACCGACAATACGACCGTTATATCCAGCTTTATGTCTTTGTTTCTTGATCAGGTCGCGCGTCCATTTCAGGCGGGTCAGGATGTCATTATTATAATCGAAGTTCGGACAGATCTCGGAATAGTTGACAGAACTCGTGGTCTCGGCATTTACTCCGAACTTGTTGGCGTTCTCTGCGATTTCTTCGAGAAGATATTTCGGGGTGCCGGGCATCACCCTTACATGTATGTATCCTGTAAATTCCTGCCCACGCAGCAGCCTTACTACCTCAAGTTGCTGCTCGGCGGTCTTTTCTGCATCACCTCTGATGCCTGATGAGAGAAACAGACCCTCGATGACGTTCTTGCGATAGAATGACCATGTTATTTTTACAATCTCCCATGGTGTCAAACTTGCGCGCACCGTATCGCGCTCGCTGCGGTTCGGACAATAGGCACACTCTCCTGCGCATGAATTTGTGAGCAGTGTTTTGTAGAGTTGGATGCAACGACCATCAGGTCCAAAAGCGTGGCACACTGCACTCTGGTTGCAACTATCATATTTAGTGCCCTGTGAAAGAATACGCATGCGTTCTGTGAGTGTCAGGTGGTGTTCATTCATTTAATAAAAAAAGCATCTGTAATTATATAACCTCAAGCCAAGCGGAGTGAAAGTATTTGGGAATCATCATATGTAACTATTCCGCCATACATAAACGTCATCGATATACTAAATATTTTTCAAATAGACGCCAGTATACGATTGTCAAATATATTTAAAATCAATGAACAGTAATTAAGTATTGAAAACTAACATATGTACTAACCTTTACACAGGTATGCGGATTTTCGTCATCGGTATCCGGTTTTAAGTATGTATGAATAGTCATGATTTTTAAATGTATTCCGGATAAACGGATTATGGCAAAAATGATTCATCGCAGAGGTTCTTATTTTTCTCAATGTGCCCCTGCGTTTTTCAGAACCATTCCTGAAGATAATAAAAAAAAATCGTGACCACAATTGGTCAAATTTCACATATGAGCATATTTCAAACTCATTCGAGATTTTCGATACAAACTTTTTTCACGAAAGGCTTGTTTATTTTGTCAGGCATCCAGTCTGGTTTGTTTTTTGGTGCATCAACAATTTCTTTCCATCCATTAAAAACATGGACTTTCTTAGTTCCACGCTCTCGTAGTCTAAGAGTTATAGGTTTGGATTTTGTACCATTTTCCTTGTTTGCGGCTTTAAGAGCTGCCTGTCTTGGCTGTTTTCCGGTGAATACACCATGTTCATTCCCATTCTCATCTCTTAATACAAAATTTTTTATTTCAGACATATTATTTACCTCATAACCTGTACATTGCTATTGTTATTGTAGTTCATGAAATATATACGTATGTTCGTTTTTTCGAATTGTGTTAACATTGGTACAGTTCAAACGAATTGATACAAATATGGGGATTGAGAGTCGGCACTCACCACCCTCCATTTGACCTATAAAGGGGTCTAAGCATTCAATTTCCCCTAAAGTTTTGTTATTTTCCTTCTTTCGTCAACCATTTGAAAGCACTTTAACCTCTTACCACAGGCTGTTCCAAAAGTCCAAAAGATGAATTTTTTGACCTTGGTTCTTCATTTAAAGGCTAAATTGAACTTCATTTTCATGGAAATTTTAGTTTTGGGACACCCTGACCAGATCATTTCTTCCTGTGCAAAAAACTGCAAAATTTGACATATGCACATAAATATGATATCCAGCATCTGTAAAGACTTTAATTGACTTGAACAAGCTATTATTCCACTATAATGTATTTTCTATACGAATAGATGAGTTCAATGTGAATAAAACTTTATTTTGTATTCAAATAGAAAAGTATATGTGGGGCTTTAAATTCAATTTTAAAGGCCAGACTAAATTTATTGGTAAAAATAGGTGATAATCTGCTTGTGTAGATGAAAAGGAGGTTCGTTAGATCCAACTCTCAAGGCCCATATGGTATATAAAGGGTCAAACGTTGCGACAGCACATCTGAATATTCTCTATAATGTAGCACGAATCACTATAGTCTGATAATACACCTTAACTTTTAAATTCATTCAACCCATCGATAATCGCATCATATTTCAGGGAGACCCTCTTAATCAAGTCGGCTTCAAGATTTCTATGGGTCGGAACAAGAATATCTGCATCTTTCCCTACCTCAACACCCGCACTCGATGTCTCGTAATCAGGTGCGATCAGCACGCCGTTTGCAGACACACCTATCCGCAGATCATTTACGATCTTTGCAATCATATCAGTTGCAGGTTGTACCTTTTTGCTTATCACAAGCGCCTTTGAAGCATATCTCTCCTTCAACTCTTCCAGGCATTCGATACACTTCTGCGCTTTTGTTTTATCATATGCACCTTCAAGAGCCTTTATCGCATCGATAAGGTCAGTGAATGTCGTAGAACTGACCTCTATTATCTCGCCGTCATAATATTTACGTACGCGCTCAGCATATCCTCTGGAGATTACCAATTTGTAAACATCTGCAAGTTTATCGACCTCGTCTTCTGTAGGGTCATATGCATTGATAACCCTATACTCATCGATCCCACACATTCCCATCAGGGATTCATACATAGGAGTAACTGCCACGAACTTTCTGCCAAGCCATCTGTCAAGTCCACTTTGCTGGCGTGAAAGATCAACGATCTTTTTCTTAATGGTTTCAGGGTCATTGGACTCAAGTTCGAAATAATCGGCAAACATCGGTGTTGTCCGGAGCAGTTTTGACCTCCCGTGTGCAACAGCCGCAATAAATCCACGCTCCTTCAACTCCCGTATGTGGTCATATGCTGCATTGCCACGCATATCAACAAGATCAGATTGTATCACAGGCTGGTGGTATGCGATCATCGAAAGTGTTCGCAGCATCGGAGCACCAACCTCCTTTGGTGCGAGCGGGCGCACAAGGTCAGTGTATTGGGGTTTGACCTGCATCACGTATCGATCACCAAGATCGATGATCTCCAATCCGCACAGACGCTCTTTGTATTCTCTTATGAGTGATTGAACAATCGGGTCTACCCTTTTTTTCGGTTTATTGATGATCTTTGAAAGTGTAAGGACATCCAATGCCCTTCCTGCAGCAAATAATGAAGCTTCGATCGTTTCTTTATCGTTCATTTATGTATCTTCCTTTCAAGCATCATCAACCAAACTACTGCCCGGGTGGATATACAGTTCCCCGAACAGTTCTTTTTGAGAAAGCATAATCTTTTTATCAGTAGCAAGAAACAGCAGTGAGATATACGTCATCACTTTTTCCGACCGATCCCCGTTCACAATATCCGAAAATCGTACACAAGTCATGTCCTTGAACAAATTCGTAAGTTGTTCGCTCATGATTGCAACACGCTCTATAATGTTCTCTTCATGCGCGATACCAAGAACTTCATCGATTGTAGCGGTTTCCGTTTCAATAACCTTGCGGATTCGCAACCTTTCCCTGCGTTTAAATTCCACATTCTCCGCCTTTTTAAGTTCATTGATCAGTTCCTGCATGGTCACAGGTCTGGTTGCAACGCGCCGTATGGGTAATTTTGGGATCGGATAATCTTCAATATCATAGAAATCCATCTCATCATCAAATCCGAAATCTTCATCTTCATCTTCCTCCACAACAATCCCTGTGGATTTCATGCGAAGCAGTATCGCTGCATACAGGAGTGTCCTGCCGGATATACGCAGGTCCATAATCTTCATATCTTCAATATATGCAAGAAACCTGTCGGTGATGTCTACAATATCGATATCCCAAGGATTTATATCATCACTTTTCACAAGATTGAGCAAGATCTCGACCGGCTCATTTAGCACATCCCCGGATATTTCAAGTTGTTCCCCTTTAACGCCAAGAGAACGAAGCATATCAATAAAATCGGAATCAAGTGTATTTGTGGCTGGTGCTGGAATCGTTTCTCCGAATATATCATGCGATGTCTGGCTTATTTCCATATTTTTAACCGCTATCGTATCATTATTGTAGCATCAACATAATCATTATCAATAATATTTATGTTATTATAATATTTATATCATTGTTGATATTTATGTTATTAATATCACCATTATGTTTATATTCGTAACAATACTCACATTTGTATAATCAGTAACATCAACGTTACCGGTAATTGCTCAATATAATTTCACACCCGTGATACTTGTGATATTGTTTTCCTGCATTGCCACTCCTATTGTTCGCTTGGCAGCTTCGATCATCGGTTTTCGGAGAGATACCACAATAAATTGTGCATTATCCTTATATGACTTTACACGCTTTGCCACTCTCTCGGCATTCACACTGTCAAGGAACATATCTATCTCATCAAATGCATAGAACGGTGCAGGCCGATACTGCTGGATCGCAAACACAAACGCAAGTGCAGTCAGGCTTTTCTCTCCTCCTGACATTGCTTCAAGACGCTGTAGGGTCTTATCCTTTGGCTGCGCTTTTAATGTCATGCCACCTGCAAAAGGATCCTCATAATCATCCAGAACAAGTTCACCGGTCCCATCTGAAAGTTCATTGAAGATAACCTTAAAGTACTTGTTAATACCATTAAAAGTTTCCATGAACGCATCTTTCTTGAGTTTCTCATATTGCCCGATACGCTCAAGTATCTGCTCGCGTTCAGTGACAAGGATATCACGTCTCATCTTAAGATCGTTAAGCCTGATCTCAACCTCGTCATACTCATCGATCGCACGCATATTAACAGGTTCCAGATGCTCCATGGCACGTTCAATGGATTCTATCCTCGTGCGCACGGTCTCATAGTTTGGCACCTCTTCACTCTCCTCAATGCCGCGCCTCTCAAGTTCCACTGCAAGTTCTGTAATCTGTTCAAACAGTGCGCTGCAGGTTGCATCAAGTGCAATCATATGCCTATTTCCGTCCTCGAATTTCTGTTTAATAGAATTAAACTGTGCCTTAATAGCTCCATATTCAGCCTGCTTACGGAGACGGTCCTGCTGAAGTTCCTTAAGCTCTTCTGCCAGTTCCTGCTCACGCTCCTGTTTCTTAATAAGTGCATCCTCAAATTCAATGATCTTATTCTTAAGAGCAGAAACACGATCCTTGTGCGTGGATTTTTTCACATCCATCTCCTTGATAATCCCACGGTTCTCTTCTGCCCTTGCAGTCGCGTATTCATGATCAAGGTTCAGTGCATTTAATCCGGCTTCAATATCACGCACGCGCCCTTCAAGTTGTCTGATCTCCTCATCAATAGTCTCTGCCTGTTCATTGAGTTGTGGAACCTCTGAACCGGATAACTTGTCTTCAAGCACAGCAATCTTTTTTTCGAGTTCCCGGATGAGTTCATTCTTTTCATCCTTTTGCACGACAATCCCGTCCATCTCCCCACGAAGTTTAACACGCGATTCCTCGATTTCAGCACGCTCGGCGTTCTTTGATTCCACAAGCATCACAAGCCGCTCGCCACGACCTTTGATCTCTTCAAGCTGCATCTCCTTTCTGGATATCTCCTTCTCACACTCTGTAATCTCCTGATTAATTTCAGATATATGACCTTCAACAACATCCATTTTCTTAATGGCAGAGCTGCGCCTTGAGTCAAATTCAGTCACCTTTTCTGCGATCCTTATCAATTTATCCTTTTCTGCTGCAGCAAATGAGAGGGTTGAACGCCCTTTTGACCCGCCTGTCATAGCACCGCTCTTTTCAATAACCTCCCCATTAAGCGTAACCATCCTGATGCCACCCATAAGTTTTCTTGCATTTGTCAGATCATCAACGATCAGTGTATCCCTGAAAACGTACCAGAATGCTGCCTCGAAACGAAGGTCATAATCAATAAGATCTATCGCATACCCTATAACACCGTTCCTGTCTGACAGGTCCTTGTAAGGTCTGCGCGAATCCATTTTATTAAGTGGTAAAAATGTTGCTCTCCCCCCACGCTGTTGTTTCAGGAACTTGATGGCACGTGATGCATCTTCGTCAGTCTCAACGACAACTCCCTGCATCCTTCCGCCTGCAGCAATTCCGAGTGCAGTTGCATATTCCTGATCGACACTACCAAGTTCTGCAATGGTTCCGTAGATGCCAGGCAGACCATGTCGATTTTTCTCATTAAGGATCATTTCCACAGCCCTCGAATAACCGCTGTTGTCCTCAGTGGCACGCACGCGTGCTTCCAAAATAGCATATTCCTGCTGGTGTTTGCGGAGTGTAATATCAAGGTCTGAGATCACACTTTTAATCTGGGAACGATTGCTTTCAAGGTCATCGATATCTTTTGTAAGTGAATTGATGTTTTCAGTCAGTTTTTCAGTATCATAATTTGCAGATTTTGTATCGCTCTCAGATGACTCAACATTCGTTTTTGCATCCTCCATCTCATTTTCGATATCCCTCACTTCAGCCGACTTTCGTCGCAGGGAATCAAGTAACCGATCTTCTTGACGCATAAGTTCGTTCTTATCGTTCTTTGTATTCTCAAGTTCGGATCTGATAACTGAGAGTTCATCACGTGTCTGTGCAAACTTTTCATCCACATCAGCGATCTTGCTTAAGAGTACCATGCGCCGGGTCTTGCGGTCGGTGATCTCAGCAAGAATGCCGTCCTTGCGCAGTTTTTCTTCACTTATCTGTAAGTCAAGTTCCCCGACTTTAGTCTTGATCTCATCGATCTCGACAAAGGCCTTACGTCGTCTTGCATCAATATCTTCAATCTCATTGTCGGCAAGTTCTATACTATCAGCACATCTCGATATTTCGCCTTTTATCTCCTCTATATCTTTTTTGGTCCGGATCTGTTCATCCTCGCCCATCGTCTGTATTTCAGATGTAAGTTCGTCAAGTTCTAATTCAAGTTCGTCAATTTTTGTCTGCTTTTCATCCATTGACTGCGAAAGCCCATTCAAAACCTCTTTTTTTGCTTCAATATCACTGTTTACAGATTCAAATTCAGTTTTTGCATCCTTGAGTTTTGCAAGAAGCACAAAACCTTCGAACTTCATCTTCTCTTCTTTGAGTGACTGGTACTTTATAGCCTGGTTCCGCTCCACTTTAAGTTTTTCAAGTTGTACGCCTACTTCTACAATGATGATGTCAACCCTTTCAACCCTTTCAAAAACGATATCAAGCTCATTCATTGCTCGTTCTTTCTTATTGTCAAATTCGGCAACACCCGCTATCTCGTCAATAATCTTGCGTCGCTCGCCGGATGTCATGGTAAATATACGGGTAACATCCCCCTGCATAACAACATTGTAACCTTCAGGAGTAACCCGTGCTTTTGCAAGGTATGTGTGTATATCAGTCAGGCTCACTGCCTTACCGTTGAAATAAAAATAACTATAATATCCGGAATCTGTTCGCTTGATTTTGCGGCTGATTGTGATCTCATCACTGTCTACTGGCATCTCACGATCGGTATTGTCGAACTTTATGGTGACCTGTGCAAAATTAGGTTTTTTCGCTTTATCTCCATTATATATCAGGTCAGTAAGTTTTTCCGCCCGCATTGTTCTTGAACTGGAAAGCCCCAGTGCAAAGAGGATACCATCTATGATATTGGATTTTCCACTTCCGTTTGGACCGGATATTGTGGTAAAATCGTCAAAAAAAGGTATTTTCACCTTTTTTCCAAATGATTTGAAGTTTACAAATTCAATTTCTTCTATGTACACGCGAAACTCCGGGTTTTAGTTTAGAAACCTGATTTTTTGCGAGTGGTGGTAATCTCCACGTCTTCACTGTTACGTTTCTCAACTACATCAACACCACGTTTGATTCTAGAATCACGCTGCATATCTTTTTTATCCTCGGCAACGATATATTCGGATCGAATATTTTCTGCCTGAGATCGATTGTTCAAGACCCTGTTCATAGTACTATCGCCACTCTCGGCAATGATATATTCTGTTTTTGGCTCAGGTTGTGTTTTTTCCGGTTCAGGCATATCTTTTTTAATGTCACGTATATTGAACTGTGCTTTGTTTGGATTGCGTGTTGATCCATAATTTGATTGTGACGTGACAGGATTATCCGGCACAAGCGGTTGAGCAGGAGTTTTGGTAATATATGGTTGGGTTATAACAGGCTTTTGGATATTATTCGATTCTGCCGGTATAATACTCGTTTTATTGATACTGCTGCTGATGCCATTGTTTTTCTGCCCGATTTTGATCCTTATTGAACGAAGTTCTGATTTCTGGTCTAAGAGTTCATCCATCATTCCATTCAATGTATTTGACAACTCCGTGACTTTTTGCTCAATCTTTGTCATGCGGTTGTTTATAGCAAGATCATTTTGGAGTTCCCGCCGCAATTCATTTATTATCGAGTCCCGAAGTGTGAATTTTAGTTCTTCAAACTCATGATCTTTATCCAGTAACTGCCGCTCAAGGCGTTCAACTATAAAGTCCCTATTTTCAACACTCATGTAATCCCTCGCAAAACCATTCAAACCCTCATTCTTAGTATAATTAATACTATTACTTAATTATATGATGAAAAGTATAATATAACTTATGGTCGGCAGCCTTATAAAATACGATGGCGTTTGTCGGGTTTCTTTTTTTCTTTCATCTAAATCGGAGACTTTTTAATATATTCCGGGTGAAATAAAAAACCGGCATCGGATATCTACCGAATGGTATCCACTTCAAATCTAAGGGTGATATAACAGCGACTCCCGTTATGACTTTAAACGCATACAAGAGAATGCTCATTTTTTTGACATTTCGTGATAATTTTATGATATAACGTACTTTTAATTGCTACATCATAACACAAATCGATAGTGAGCAACGGTGTA
>JBQVLY010000019.1:0-16574 GCA_052361065.1 Methanosarcinaceae archaeon
ATGTTGGCTGCAATTTTTTTGTTTCTACGCTGAAAAAAACTGGTTTTAAGACGTTTGAGTATTGAAGATCAAGTTTTTATAAAAATTAACGATTGGAAAACAGTATTTAGCTATTAAGTGGGTATGTTTGGCGAAAAAAGTGAAAAATCACTAGATTTTGGAATTGTGCCCTTGCAGGGATGAATTCGAAAAATAAAACAAATTACATAGATATCGTAAAAAATACTGGCGATAATCCGTTTACTACCAACATGTGAGGCAGTTCCCAAAATCAACAAAAGTTTTACAGTTTTTTTTGATTTGATACCCAATTGCCCTTTGAGCAATATGTTTCACAAGGCGTAAGACATATGTAGTTAACTCCAGTTTACTTTAGTCAGGTGTGAAATGACAGATATGTTACCAATAAGCGGCGGTCCCACAAAACCGGAAATAATCGCAGTATCCCTTTCAAAACTTGATCTGAAAGACGGCAGCACATTTATTGATATTGGCTGTGGCACAGGTGCCGTATCAATCAAAGCATCAAAAATCACACGCGATCTTCGAATCTATGCACTCGATTCCCGCTTAGAATCGATAGAGATCGCAGCAAAGAACTTTAAAACCCACGGACTGGCAAACATTACACTTTTGCAAGGCGAAGCATCGCAGATATTAAATGATAATACAGATATTGGAACAATCGACTCTGTATTTGTAGGCGGTACAAAGAACATCCGTCGCGTGCTCGGGGTACTCTGCAAAAAAAAGGTGCGGAGAATCGTTGTAAATGCCGTTCGGATAGAAACAGTAGTCAGGACGATCGATGCGATGCAGGAACTTGGAATATTCGATGAGGTGCTGCATGTTGCAGTATCGCGGGGTGCACCCATTGCAGGAGAAACAATGTTCAAACCCGAAAATCCGGTGTACATCATTGTTGGAAAAATGAATGTTCAAGATTATCGGATATAATGGTGATTAACAAATGCTGATTGGAGTAGGACTTGGACCCGGTGACCCGCAACTTTTGACTCTCAAAGCTGTTGAAACATTAAAGCACAGTGATATGGTATACGTACCCGGGCGCCTCGCAGCAGATCTGGTGACACCTTATGCGAATTGCGAGACACTGGATTTTCCGATGACAAAGAACAGCGATGTGCTTAATGCTATCTGGAAAAAGAATGCAGATATTGTAGCAGGACATGCAAGATCCGGCACGGTGGCTTTTGGACTAATTGGGGACCCGAACTTTTTTTCCACATTTTCACATCTTAGTCGCGTCATACACGAATATCACCCTGAAATAGAGATCACAACGATCCCGGGTATCAGTTCGATCACATCCTTTGCAGCAAGAATAAAAGTTGCCATTGATTCATCATTTGAGGTAAATGATGGAACATGTGTGCGGTCTAAGATTATCCTTAAAGCACGCCGTCCGCTTGAGATTGTGAACTCATTGGCCGATGAAGGATATGATGAATTTATTTTTGCAGAGAAACTGTTTTCAGGCGAAGAGAAAATAATAAAAACAAGGGAGAACATCCCTGAAAATGGGGATTATTTCAGCATTATCTATGCCAAAAAACGGGATCTTAAGGAGGATTGAATAAATGGACGGAAAAAACATAGTATATTTCATTGGTGCAGGTCCGGGAAACCCAAAATTGATAACCGTCATGGGGCGTGAACTTCTAAATGATGCGGATCTCGTAATCTATGCTGGCTCCCTCATAAACCCTGACGTGCTGGATTATTCAAATGGTAAGAAGATCGACAGTTACGGACTGACACTTGATGAGATAACAAAAATAATGGCAGATAATGTCAAGATCGGCAAAAAAGTTGTTCGTCTGCATAGCGGTGACCCGTCGCTGTATGGCTCGATCGTGGAACAGATGAATGAACTTGAAAAATACGGCATCAAGGTTGAACGCGTACCTGGTGTCTCATCAGTATTTGCATCTGCTGCTGCACTAAACACCCAGTTGACATTGAACGGGGTATCCGATACACTGATAATCACACGTCCGGCAGGCAAAACACTTGAAAAAGATGATATAAAGGAACTATCGCGTCACAATGCCACTATGGCTGTGTTCCTTGGAACACAGAAGATAGAAGAGATAATGAACAAGGTCGAATATCCGCAGGATACGCCTGTTGCGGTTGTTTTCCATGCATCATGGGATGATGAACAGGTGATATCCGGCACGGTGGCTGATATTGCACATAAGGTAAATGATGCGGGTATCAAACGCTCGGCAATGATTATTATTGGCGGGGTAGTTGACCCTATAAATTACAGGAGGTCACACCTATACGGAGTAGCACAAAAACCGCTGTGATCACATTTGAGCGGAATCGTGATGCTGCAATTCGTATCGCAGGGCATCTGGACGCAGACATACTGACATATGATAGATCAGTCTTTAAACATGCTTTTAAAGAATATGATCAAATTGTGGCGCTGTTTGCAACCGGTATCGCTGTGCGGGAGATTGCACCCTTGCTAATCGATAAGTGGTCAGATCCTGCTGTGGTAGTGGTAGATTCGAACCTGACCTTTGCGATACCTCTTACAGGCGGTCACCACGGTGCGAACGAACTTGCACGCAAACTATCAGAAATTGATGTTGTGCCTGTTATAACAACTGCAACAGAAGTGCACAAGCGCCCATCAGTTGAAGGTATTGCGAATGTTCTTGGTTGTGAGATCGTAAATAAGGAATCCACCATAAGCGTCAACTGCGCCCTGCTTGAGCAGGATGTGGAAGTGCTTGAGATACGTGGTCCTAAAGTGGTTGTTGTTGAGGAGGACGTATCTGTGCTGAAGAGATCCGGGGCTGAAACATCATGATTATAGGGATCGGGACGCGGCGCGGTGTTACATCACAGGAGGTCATCGACGCAGTCAACATGGCACTTTGTGAGATCAATGCCAAACCTGACAGCGTGCGCTCGCTCGCATCTGCCAGAATGAAAGAGGACGAGGCAGGTTTGCTCGAAGCTGCACAGGTGCTCGGCATTGAAATCGAGTTCGTGCCGCATGAGGTATTAAACAAAATTGATGCGCCTTCTGCATCACAGGCAAACCGCTTTGGCTTAAATGGTGTGGCAGAACCTGCTGCCCTTGCACTTTCAGAAAATGAAGAACTGATACTGAGGAAGAGAGTATATGGAAGGATCACAATCGCAATCGCACAATGAAAATATCGTTAAAAAAGGTAAACTTTACATCATCGGCATAGGACCCGGCTCAGTTTTGCATCTCACTATTTGCGCGCGGGATGTTCTTGCAGTTTCGGATTACATAATAGGTAATGGAACATACCTCGATCAGATAGGGAGCCTGATAAATGGGCAGAACATCATCCGTAGTTCTATGGGGAAGGAAGTAGACCGCGCGCAAAAGGCTATTGAACTTGCTAAAACATCAGTCGTATCCATAATCAGCGGGGGAGATGCAAATATTTATGGTATGGCAGGACTGGTGCTTGAGGTCGCTAAGAATTCGGGAGCTGATGTGGACATTGAGGTGCTGCCGGGCGTGACAGCCATTACAGCATCTGCAAGCGTCCTTGGCGCGCCGATCGTAAACGATTTCGCGGTCATCAGCCTGAGTGACCTGCTAACACCCTGGGATGTGATTGAAAAACGTCTTGGGGCGGCGGCGAGTGCGGATTTTATAATATCCCTGTATAACCCTAAAAGCCGCCAGCGCAATTCCAACTTTGCGCGCGCGATTGGGATAATCAAACGGCATAAAGCGGATTCTGTTACTGTCGGGCTTGTCAAGAATGCGCTTCGGGACAGCGGTGAAGAAATTATTATCACAACCCTTGGGGATGTGATAGAGTATGACGACTGGGTAGATATGCGAACCACGATCCTTATCGGGAATAATGAATCCTGTATATGGGAAAACAATTCCAAAAAACTGATAATTACTCCAAGGGGGTATCATCGTAAATATGACTACTGAAAGTATAACAAACCATACGAAAATAGAACCACGATCATTTGAAGATATCGGCGACCTTATTCGGTTTACAACAGAAATTGACCCCGAACTTGTCAAAGCCTGCAAGGATCTTGGTGCCCATACACAAGAAGCAAAGGCAATATCTATAACAAGCCGCAATATTGCGCGCAGGGTTGTGGGTGACAAAACTCCGGAAGACCGTGTTCGCCAACGATGTATGATAGCGACAGGCGACCCTTCTGTGGCTGATATAATGAGGTTCAATAACGACTCTATCAATGCGGGAGTAGAAGCAATTAAAAAAGGCGCGCCGATATTTGTTGATATTAACATGGTCAAAGTCGGCATAAGTAAAAAAGAGCACAACTGCGATGTTATTTGTGTGCTTGATGAGGATGCTGACGCAACGATCGCACACGAGTATGGAATTACCAGAACTTCTGCAGGTTTCCTTGCATGCAGGGACAGGCTCAATGGTGCCATCATTGCAATCGGTAATGCGCCATCGGCAGCGCTTACGGTGTGCCGGTTGATCGAGCACGGGGTGCGCCCTGCGCTGGTCGTGGGTACGCCTGTGGGTTTTGTGAATGCGGCCAGGTCAAAAGAAGAAATATTGAAAATGGACGTGCCATCAATTACATGTACCGGTACGCGCGGGGGAACACCGATAGCGGTTGCATGTGTTAATGAACTTATTGCGATAGCAGGGGATTGAATAAGAGGGCAATATTAAAACAGGAGAATCGATGAAATTGCGTTTGTCAAGAGAGATGTATGCATGGCAAAAATTCATAAATAGTCAATGTTGCAACAGATATCCAACCGCATAAGATATGTGGGGTATAATTATTAAGATCAATCGCGATTATTCAGTCGATCTTAGGAATAGGAACGTGTGCGGTCTCATCTTGTTGATATTGATTTGTGAAATTCAAACTAGTTTTGACGCCATGGGTTATTAGGAAATACTGTATGTTACGGTTTTGTGTATAAAGTACATTCTGTGTAAAAAGCCGGAAGACATTGTATTTTTCTAAACAAAGTCATTAGGATATACAATTACAATTCGTCACTAACCCGGACTTTCGCTTTGCTAAGTCCCGGGGCATCAATGGAATTAGAGGTCGAGTTAGGAGGTGTTGAAGTAGGGGCACAATTTGACTTTATACAAAAAGCGTCTGTTACGCAACCTTTTTAACCGATAAAATCTATTGAAGTGGATACTCTTGATGGGATAGTAGGGTAGCTTGGTCGATCCTCGAGCGTTTGGGACGCTTGGACTGCGGTTCAAATCCGCGCTATCCCACCATAACTTTTTTTATCGATTGTTACCTTTGCCGCATTCATTACTAATATGCTGACTATAATTCTGTCAGTACTTTCGGGTATGCATATTTTCACACAGTTTCAAAATGCTCAAAAATCTTGATTTTACGATTAAAATAATAGGTATAAAACAACATCCATAAGTATTTCCACCTGCGATTAATCTGGAAAGGCTCAATACGTTGCATGCTATACTTCCGGAATCCAAAAAAATGTGCATAATCTTTAATACATTTACTGAAACATTTCCAGCCTACTCCCGATCCCCCTCTTAACCGCCATCTCGTACACCAGATTAGCAGTCGCCAGATCCTGTATCGCAAGCCCGGTCGAGTCAAATATAGTAATCTCATCATCGCTTTTTCGCCCGGGCTTGATGCCTGCGATAACTTCACCCAGTTCGCAGTAAATATCCTCCATTGAGATGGCACCAGTTAAAAGCGGCACGTTAACCTCACCCGAATGCGCTGCCTGTACAATATCGTCAACAACGATCTTCGCGCGTCTCAAAAGTTGTGAATCAAGTTCCTGCTTGCCCTTTGCATCCGCACCAATTGCGCTTATATGCGTACCTTCTCGCACCCACTCGCTTTTGACCACCGGACTGCGGACAGGTGTGGTAGTAACAAGAATGTCGCAGTTGCAAACCTCCTCTACACGCGAGGTTTTGATTAACTCACAGTCAACTATTCCTCCCATTTCTTTTTCGAACTCTTTGTAATGACTGACTACTTTGCTCGTAATCCTGACTTGCTCAATATCGAACACCTGTGCAAGTGCGAGCAATTGGGTGCGCGCCTGTTTTCCGGCACCAATCATGCCTATTACCTTCGAATCCGGTCGGGCGAAATACTTTGCGGCAACACCACCTGCTGCCCCTGTTCTTATGCCCGTAAGATACGTACCGTCCATAATAGCAATTGGCGCGCCGGTCTCAGTCGAATTTAACACAACGAGAGCCATGACTGTAGGCAACCCTATCTTCATGTTGTCAGGATGCACATTTACTATCTTCACACCCGTGATATCCTGCGTTTCCAAAAATGAGGGCATGGTTCGAAGGTCCCCATTGTGTTTATCAAAATACAGGTATGTTTTTGGCGGCATCTGCACTTTTTTCAACCCGTGCTGCTTAAATGCTTTTTCAACAACATCCATCGCCGAAGGCATACTCAATACACTTTTCACATCATTTTGGTTCAACCATAAAATATCCATAACACTGCTCCTTACAGGAGTGTTATACTTGAAAACTAAAAGTACACTCCTCTTAAAAATTGAAATTGAAGACAATCTTTACAAATATGCCTGGCAGCACGCAAGACCTATCCGGATACATTATCAGTCCACAAAACACGCAGGTTTTATCTTTAATCCACCGAATTTTATGTATGAACAAAAATCTTGCCCTTAAAGAGTTTTGTTTACTTAATCTGTATCGATGTTTTTTTCTCGGTTTCCTGACGTTTGAATATAACCTCAAGCACACCGTTCTTATAGGTCGCTTTTGCACTGTTCGGATCAACCTTGGCTGGCAGTTCTATGTGTTCAAAGTATTTCCGTTCACCATGGGTTGCCTTAAGTTCAACTGATGAATCCGTTGCATTTAAACATATATCTTCTTTCTCAATACCAAGCATTTCAGCAACTACATGTACATTATCATCGGTTTCAAGAACATCTACAAGCGGTTTTCTCTCACCGATATTTATTTTTTGTTCATCCCTTTCCCCATTCATCATTTCAGGTGGTACGTTTCCGAATTCACGAATCTCCGGCTCTTCACCCGGACGCTGGGTCACAGAAAAACCATATACAAAAGGCTGGTTTAAAAGTTCATCCATATTGATTCCCATTTCGTTGAGCATGTGGTCGATCATACCTTCAATATCCTCATACGAGTCTGTTCCAAAGAGATTATCAAACAGGTTTCTTTTTCGTCTTTTATCTGCCATAATACATTACCTCTTAATTTCAGTTTAACTGATGTAATCTGTTTTCTGCTCATGTACAACTTCATTTTGTTATTGACATTTGTTAGCCCATACTGTTAATATATCTACACTTTACACATATATAATTAATGAATTTCCTGTTGTATATAATTTATATACTTATATAGTCCGGGTCAATCCGGACGTTTTGAGGATTTTCCCCGGTAGTAGGTTTGACGTGTGATACTGCGTGTCTGAAGTGGTTTTTTGTCACCCGTATATCCTGCACAATTTTTAACATCTCGTCCTTGCTAATATCAGGTGTTACAATCTCACGCAGTGCAAGCATTGTCGCCTCACGGCATATGGCTTCAATATCTGCACCGACATATCCGTCGGTCATATCAGCAAGTTCGGATAAATTGATATCATCTGCAATCGGTTTCCCTTCAAGATGAATCTCAAATATCTTCTTACGGCTTTGCCTGTCTGGCACCGTGATGCAGATAAGCCGATCAAACCTGCCCGGGCGCAGGAGTGCGGGATCGACCATGTCCAGCCGATTGGTTGCGGCTACAATCACAACATCCTTGAGATCTTCTATGCCGTCCATTTCAGCAAGTATCTGGCTTACAACACGCTCTGTAACATACGAATCGGAACCTGTACCCCGATGTGGTGCGATAGAATCGATCTCGTCAAAGAATATTATGGTCGGTGCAGCCTGTTTTGCCTTTCGGAATATTTCACGTACCGCACGCTCGGATTCACCTACGTACTTGCTTAGCATTTCCGGTCCTTTTATGCTGATAAAGTTTGCTTCACTCTCGCTTGCAATTGCTTTTGCAAGCATTGTCTTACCCGTGCCAGGTGGTCCGAAGAGCATGATCCCGCGTGGGGGTTTGGTGTTAACGGCATTGAAAAGTTCCGGGTATTTTAGCGGCCACTCAACTGCCTCAATAAGTTCCTGTTTCGATTTATCCAGTCCGCCGATATCATTCCAATTGACATATGCCACTTCTACAAACACTTCACGCATAGCTGAGGGTTCAATGACTTTCAGTGCTTCATCGAAATCATTTTTTGTAACCTTTAGTTCATCCATGACCTCCGGTGGGATATTTTCTTCTTCGATGTTAATTTTTGGCAGGATCTTACGAACTGCATGCATTGCCGCTTCTTTACAGAGTGATGAAAGGTCAGCACCTACAAATCCATGAGTGATGTCTGCAATCTTTTCAAGATCCAGATCATCTTCAAGTGGCATCCCTCGTGTGTGAACATATAATATTTCCAATCTTCCGTTGCGGTCAGGGATGCCGATATCGATCTCCCTGTCAAACCGACCGCCGCGCCGCAGTGCTTCATCGATCGAATTCGGACGGTTGGTCGCAGCAATAACCACAATCTCGCCCCTGGACTGTAATCCGTCCATAAGTGAGAGCAGTTGCGCAACAACCCTGCGCTCAACTTCGCCGGTAATTTCTCCGCGCTTTGGTGCAATCGAATCGATCTCGTCGATAAATATGATAGATGGGGCATCACGTTGGGCTTCTTCAAACATCTCGCGCAGTTTTTGTTCACTTTCGCCGTAGTACTTTGATACGATCTCCGGGCCACTGATGGAAATAAAATTAGCATCTGTCTCGGAAACCACCGCCTTTGCTATCATGGTTTTTCCGGTTCCGGGTGGCCCATGGAGAAGAACTCCTTTTGGAGGTTCGATGCCGAGTTTCCGGAACAGTTCGGGATGGCGCAAAGGCAATTCGATCATCTCCCGCACAAGTTCGATCTCACGTTTGAGCCCGCCGATATCCTCGTACGAAATATGTTCAGTAGTCCTGCATTCACTAACTGGTTTTTTATTGACTGTTATTTCGGTGTTTCGCGTAACAACAACAGGTCCGGTGGGATTTGTTGACATAACTGTAAACAATAATGGATTGTTGACCGCTTCAACTCTTATGCTCTGGCCACGTTCTATTGGTCGCCCTTCAAGTATTTGTAATAAATAGCGCGTTCCACCAACCAGCCTGATCGATTGTGTGGGTGCCAGCGTTATACGTTTCGCTTCTTTTGCATCAACCTTCTTAATCGTAACCTTGTCATCGATTCCAACTCTGGCATTGTTACGCAGGTTCCCATCAATCCGAATGATATTCTTCCTTGAATCTTCCGGATATCCTGGCCAGACGATGCCATATGCTTTTTCCATGTTTTTTATCTCGATGATGTCACCACTTACAACACCGATATTTATCATTAAGTCCGTATCAAGTCTGGCAATTCCTTTGCCGGTATCCCGATGGTATGCTTCGGCTACACGTATAACAATTTTTTCACTCATTGTTCATTACCAGTTTCATTTTTGGTTTCAATTATTTTCCAATATTGTTGGTTATCTCTTATAGTATATTCAATGAACCCTTTTTTTGCCATTTCTAATACCTGAGCACTGATAAGACCCGGATGCATTGTATATTTATAGGACAACGATGCTATACTATGCTCACTTTTGAGTAGTGCATGTAATATTTCTGCTTGAAGGGGATTGCTTGTAATTTTATCTATTGCATCCATGCAAATATCCATGAGTTCTGAAAATTCGACCTGTAATTCCTGTTGTTTGCGTGCGAGTTCTTCCTGTTTGTATCTCGTATTTCGTATTTCACGATTCAATTCTACAAGCACTGATGCAGCATGTGCTTTTTGTACTTCGATCGTTTCATTGCGATTCTGCTTTAAGTGGTATTCTGTGTTAACAGGAGCAGAATATACAGATGCGACATAGGAATGGGGTGATACCGATATTTCAAGGCGCATGTTATCTGCAATATTAAAATATTTACGTCTCTGTTCATCCACATGGCATTTTATAAGTCCGGTTTGCTCAAGCAAGCTCAGGTGGTTTATAATTGCCTTTGGACCAACACCGAGTCTTCCTGATATTTCACTGACATAACATGGGCGGTTCGACAGTAGCTGGAGAATCTTTCTCCTGTTTTTATTACCCAATATGTCAAGCACCTGTGCTGGTTCCATATTACACCTTAAATTTAAATCTCATATTAATTTTGTGATATACTCATAGCATATAATTTATAGCACATAATTATAGAATTTTATATTGCGAGTTAATCCGATCAAAACGATATCTTCCTTTTGAGGACCCGGAGTCGACAAGTAAACCCAGACGCTGGCACGGATTTACTTGTGATAGGAGGAAAATACAAACTGAGACTGAGGGTTAGTAACCAAAAAGGCATGCCATTTGGATACTAACTTGTAGTTAGTGGTTATGGTATATATAGATGTCGCGGTGAACAGTACTTCCGAACCGAGAGAGGCATTCTTTATCAGATGAAACTTGCTGCTATAAAAAGAGCGGGGATGTTCGAAGGCATAAAACCAACACTGTTAGAACTCTTCGGATTGTTCAGACCTTTTGCAATTAGTTGATATACTTTGGATTGGTACTTTTATAGGGGTTGAGCTGTAGCTATCTATTTTTATGTAATTAAATGCCACATTATCTGTATTTTTTTTGTTTTCACGCTGAAAAAATCGGTTTTAAGACATTTGAGTATTTAAGATCAAGTTTTTATAAAAATGAACGATTGGAAAACAGTATTTACCTAATTAATTTGGTATGTTTGGCGAAAAAAGTGAAAATCACTGGATTTTGGAATTGTGCCAGTATCAGCTTAACAAATTTAAAAAACAACGATGAAAAACAGCGTGACAATCCGCCTACGGCGGACTATCATGACTTAAAAAATACTTAAAAAATACAAAAATAAAATAAGAGTTACATTCCCATTCCCATATAACTCTCAGGTGTCGGCATTGTTGGTGTATCCTGTGGAATATCTGTCACAAGAGCTTCTGTGGTCAGCATCAATCCGGCTATGCTGGCAGCATTTTGCAGTGCGCTACGTACTACTTTTGCCGGGTCGATGATACCCACTTCGACCATGTCCTCGTATGAACGGGTCTTTGCGTCAAAACCAACATTGGCATTGGATTCACCTTTCAACTTTTCCACAATTACCGAACCTTCACTACCGGCATTGGATGCAATCTGCTTAACCGGTTCTTCCAGTGCAATCTTCACAATATTGACTCCGATCATCCGGTCGCCTTCCAGATTTAGTTTGTCAAGTTCAGCTGCTGCCCTTAGTAGAGCGATACCGCCGCCGGCTACTACACCTTCCTCAATGGCTGCCTTTGTTGCATTCAATGCATCATCCAGTCGCATTTTCTTTTCCTTGAGTTCGGTTTCAGTGGCGGCGCCAACATTGATGACTGCCACTCCACCTGCCAGTTTACCCAGGCGTTTGCGTAGTTCTTTTAGTTTATACTCTGAATCTTCCAGTTTGATGCGTCCTTTTATTATAGAGATTCTCCTATCGATCTCATCTTTTTTACCCTGCCCTTCAATAATGATAGTTTTTTCCTTGTCCACCTTAACCTTGCGGGCACTGCCCAGGTCAGATATGGTGGTGTTCTCAAGTTTCATTCCTTTTTCTTCACTGATAACAGTTGCACCTGTGAGTGCGGCTATGTCTTCCATCATTTCCTTGCGTTCATCACCAAAGCCCGGTGCTTTTATTGCACAGACTTTCAGAGTACCGCGGATGATGTTCAGTACAGTGGTAGCCAGAGCTTCTCCTTCTACATCTTCAGCTATAATAAGCAAGGATTTATTTTCCTTGATCACTGCTTCAAGTACTGGCAGGAATTCTTTCATGGAACTGATCTTCTTGTCGAACAGTAAGATCATTGGATCATCAAGTATGGCTTCCATACGATCGGTATCAGTAGCCATGTAAGAGGAAACGTAGCCTTTATCGAACTGCATGCCTTCAACAACTTCAAGGTATGTATCCATGGACTTTGATTCTTCAACAGTTATTACACCGGTGGAGCCTACTTTATCCATGGCATCAGAAATAAGGTTACCAATCACTTCGTCATTGTTTGCTGAAATGGTGGCTACCTGGGTTATCCTTTCTTTGCCTTTTACCTCTTCGCTCCTGGATTTGATGAATTCTACCACATATTCTGTGGCTTTATCAATACCTCGTTTGATCTCAATGGGATTGGCTCCCACTGTGATGTTTTTCATTCCTTTGTGCAGTATAGCCTGGGCCAGGAGAATGGCTGTGGTTGTACCGTCACCGGCTACGTCCTGAGTCTTGGTAGCAACTTCCTTTGCAAGCTGTGCACCCATATTTTCCAGGGGATCCTTAAGGTCGATTTCTTTGGCTATAGTGACACCATCATTGGTGATTATCGGACTGCCGAAACTTTTTGAAAGTACTACGTTCCTGCCATTTGGTCCCAGTGTTATTTTTACTGTATTGGCAAGCTGGTCCACACCTCTTACGAGGGCATGCCTTGCTTCATCATCAAAAGTCAGTTGTTTTGCCATTTTGTTCACCTATTCTATTTTTGCGATTATGTTCTTGTAATCCAGAACGATATATTTTTCACCATCAACGTCCATTTCATCGAAACTGTATCCTGAATACAGTATTGTGTCTCCTTTTTTTATGGGGCATTCCTTTTCGTCCATTGATGCACTTGTTTCTATTACGATACCCTGTTTTTTAATTTCCTTGGCAGTTTCAGGGATATATATCCCGCTGGCTGTTTTCTCTTCTTCCATGACCGGTTGGATCAATACTCTATTACCTAGTGGTGTTATTTTCATGTCATTACCCCATTTAAAAATTCGAAATCTTTTTGTCAGTAAGCGTTACAACTGTTTGCAGTTCTATAAATGGGTTTCGCTTCGTGCCGGTTTAAACGATTTTGTGAAAAAGAAATGTGAGAAACGGTTTCAACGATCACGAAGTTGATCTCTTAAGGTACAATCTGCAAGTTGAGTAAAGAGGTTTAAAATTGTATAAAAATTAAATCGCGCTCCCCTGATACAAATTATAGTTGGGATTTTTCGATAAAGGTATGTGCATTAAAAAACGTGTACAAGTGAGCATTGTACTCCATAATACCATAGATCAACAATATGACTGAATTGTATGATCAAAATTGTTTTTGGGACAAACTGTTCAATAGCGTTCTGATTAATTCGGTGTATATATTTCCAAATTGGATTTGCCGCGAAAACGTTCATACCGTTTGCGTCAGTATTGTGAAAACATGTCATTGCCAGGTCAATAATTATTGACTCAAATCCAGTATTCTGATCGCCAAATTTGCAGCATTTGCAGCGTTGTCGATACCAACACATGCAACCGGAATTCCTTGCGGCATTTGTGCAATTGACAGCAATGCATCAAGTCCACCCAATTTTGCACTGACAGGTACACCAATCACAGGTTTTTTGGTCTTTGATGCAATTACACCAGGCAGTGCAGCCGAAAGACCGGCTATGGCTATATACACATTTGCATTACCGGATGTTACGTATGCATCCAGTTCATCAGGATTGCGGTGTGCTGAAATGACCTGTACATCAAACGAATATTTGCTTTTCTCAAGCACCGATACTGCCCGATCCGAGATCGGACGATCTGACTCAGAACCCATGATTATTGAAACATCAACCATTTCATGTTCCTCCATTTTCCTTTAAGGAAGGTTTCCTTCACCGCTTAATTCATGCTGGCGTTCAATATTCATCCTGATCAGTATTCTATAAATATTTTTAATGGCACCTGTGTCGAGATTTCGCTCGGTGGCTTCATTAACTGCACGGCTCAGGACTATCTGGTTCTGATCTTCATCATTGATGGATTTGTCAATATGCCTCTTTGCATCTAATACTTTTTCAGCTAGCTTCACACGTTTTTCTATGAGTGAAATAATCCGGATATCGATCTGCTGGAGTTGTGTACGTACATCTTCAAGTTCATTCATCTGACTCACCGCTGTTCAACTGTAATTTAAACTAATTGTATCTTTGCACCCTTATTATTGATCTTGGTCTTTATCACATTTCCGCTTAGACCCGAGTTTTCCCATTTATATTTGAGACTATCAATTTTAGCCTTTTCAACAAGTGCAGTATATGCCGGACCCGTTCCTGAAAGACTGACACCTTTAATTCCCAATTCAAGGGCCTGCATAATGGGCTTTGTATCAAACCCAAGTGCACTACAGTAGAGAAAACCGTTTAATGTCATCGCGCGCTCATATTCGCCTTTGAGTGCAAGATTATAAGCAATATCGACCCATGGCGCGACAAGTTTTGAGCGGGAAACATCTGTCTGTGCACTGAATGCTTTTTTGTAAGGTGCAAAAACAAGTACATCCATTTCACGCCTGACTTTCTTTACGAGTTTCATCACCCTGTTATCCGTAACTACGATACCTCCAAAAAATGATGCACATGCATCATCAAAAGCACCTGTTATTGTAACTCCTGCATCTTTTGAAGCCTTCACACCAATCCGCACCGCATCAAGCGGTTCCATTGACTCCCCGATCGCATCAAGTGTAGCAAGGACAGTGGCATTTGCAGCAGCACTACTGCTTTTTAATCCACGTGCGAGCGGGATTTCACTTCGTGTTATCACCGTGCCGCCTGATTCCATGCCGAAGTGGTCAAGTACGAGTTCCACTGATCTTTCAATGAGAGTCGTGTCCCCATCCGGCATGTCTTCTATATATCCGCGAATTGATGATCCATTTTCAGAAAGTTCGACATCAGCAAAGGTCTTGAGATCAATCCCAAATGCTGCACCTTTCCAGGTTGAAATTGCATTTATTATTGTTCCTGCTCCAAGGGCATAACCGTGTCCTGTTAGTGTCATCTTCATACATCCTGCTCAAATACTCCGGATAATCATTGATTTTAAGTTATCCAACTCTGTGACAATTTTATCCCTGTCAAGCTCTGCCGGATTCTCATTGCGGGTATATTTGCTTATAAGTTTATCAGTGTAATCAAGTTCAATGTATGTTGATGAGTATTCCGGTTGAAAATTCGATAATCTTTCAAGTGGCACGACATTTGAACCTCCTTTTACAACAGGTTCTTCGATACCTTTGACTACGATCGTAAAATTGTATTGGGCAAAACCGAATACGCGGGCAAGATTTCTTGATATATCTGACACCTGCTGCACCCGTTTGGCACTCATGCGCTTGTTTGCAGCATGGGAATCCTTGTACTCTATAAACCATACCTTATCTTCACGCCAGAGCATGGCATCATATTCTGCAAGTACAGCTGAGTTTTTTAAAGCCAGCACATTGAAAAATATACCGTTCACTTCTGCAAGGTTCAATTTATCCCGAAACTCCTTTTCGGTATCGATAACGTCAGGACGTGTTTTCAGGGTATAAGGTTCGCTCCGCAGTTCTACCATGTGGTAATGTAGGTAGGAATATATTTAAGTGAATGGGTGAGATTGAGTTTACATCTATGGCGTCAATCTGGCGTCTGTGTAAAACACTGGTTTTAATCAGGAAATCCAGTGTTTTGAGATTCTATTTTTCGATAGCATCCGACCGATATTCATTTGATGATTTGTCACGGAATCAAAAGATAGGCAGTGATTTTGTATAGTGTAACATCTGTCACCACATTTACAATTATGCATTTAAAGAAAGTATAGAAGGGGCGGTGGTGCTAATGTACATGCATAACTAATACATTTTATTTATTCGGATATATGGTTGATGTCATGGAATCCAACCATGTATTTTTTGTAAATACGACACCGCTTAAGAACGGTTTTGGATTTTGTGTTTAATGGTGTGGGAACGTGCCGTGCTATCACACGGTCGCGTCGTTTTTTGTATCGGTTTTATTCTCCCTCACTTATGAACGGGTCGCTGCTTTTACACGTTGTTGTTTATATACACGACCATAATGATCCACAAAAGCTTCAATCCCCTATAAACGGGGAACTGTATTTACACATAGTTAAAATTAAACTATCTATAATGATAGATGAAAATGTTTCAATCCCCTATAAACGGGGCACTGTATTTACACTCAAATATCCCCCAACCAATCCTTAGAATTGGGACACGTTTCAATCCCCTATAAACGGGGCACTGTATTTACACCCCACCCGATTTCGCCGCTTTTTGCAAAAACGAATAAGATGTATTCGGCATCAACTTCCCAATGCAAGTCAAATTAACACCTTTTATACTTCATAGAATCTGTTACTAGATATAGTTTGCGATATTCACCCACATAACACCGTTAACGGTCCAAACACACAAAACACTAAAATTGCAAATATGCACTCTTTCTATTTTCAACTCCATTTTTATCCTTGATAGCTCTGCGATATACCCCTTGACATTTTCACCACTCACCTGCATCCGCCATTTGGTGATTACGAATAGTAAATAAA
>JBQVLY010000020.1:0-16547 GCA_052361065.1 Methanosarcinaceae archaeon
ATTGAGTTGATTTGTTTTTTTTCATCGATGAATGGTGGAAAGATTCGTGTAATATCTGCAAGTTTGGGTGCATATTCAAGTTGACCAGAAGATATTAAAAAGTCTCTGATTTTGTTCAGCAGTAATCTGAATTTGGCCTATGACAAGTTAGTCGATTATTATAAACTACGTTTTCAGATTGAGTTTAACTTTCGAGATGCAAAACAATATTGGGGTCTGGAAGATTTTATGAATGTTAAGGAAGTTCCCGTAACTAATGCTGCGAACTTGGCTTTTTTCATGGTGAATGTTTCTCAAGCGTTAGTTCACAATGTTCAGAAGGATAATCCCAACTTTGGCATCCAAGACCTCAAGGCATACTTCAGAGGTAGCAAATATGTCCACGAAACATTAAAATTGCTACCGAAAAAACCAGATCGAATTTTAATTCAGCAGATATTTAGCCGAATAACGAAAATAGGAAGTATTAACAGTGGTTAGTACTGATTAATGGCGAAGGTATTGAATTGTATATTCGTGTTTGTTTAACGATTTTTGATGCCGAAGCAATCCTCTAAAGGCTTTGCATTCCCAAATCACTGGCGTGAACGATGACGTTTTCGCGGCATTTCAATTTATTGAATAAATGTGGGGCAACGCAGCATAGTGCTTTTACACACCAATGTCATTACAAATGTTACGTTTTGTCCGACCGATATGTATGTGTATATTTTATAATGTCTGGAATCCACCGCCTGCGGCGGTATTGCTGCATGGGGTCTTGCAGTATTGGCTGTGTATCAATATTTTATTAAACCGAATAAACAAATACATTTTTCAATGTCGGGACTTATAAGTTATTTTCTACACTTTCTCCCGATAAACACCCACTGGTCATAAATGCCAAACTGGTCAGTATTATCCATAACCTTTCCTTCAATGCCTGCTATGTGCATTGCCGATACCAAAATGTCCATCTCTGATCTGCCATTTACTGTAAACAGCATAAGGGCATCATCTTTTGCGACCTTTGCGGACTCAAATATCATGCGGGCCCAGATATTCTTGTTGAACTCATAGATCGTGCCAAGCATAAAACCGACTACACAGTCAAAACGTCCCGGTTCGAAAAAATTGGAAAGCATTGTCGCATCCATTACAAGAGTCTTTTTTGGATTCAGCACACCATGTGCAAGGCCCTGGCACACCGCGCATTTTTCATACTCTATAGTAGTAGGATCAATGCCCAATTCATGCAGGGCTATCGTTGACATACCATTGCCACAGCAGATTTCCAGCACATCACCATCAATATGGGCACCATCCTGTGCAAGTTTTTTCAATAATCCTGACAGGCGATCTAACCTGTCCTTTGTATATACCCGTTCATATGACTCAAGGGGCATTGTGCAATCAAGGCATGTTTCACGGTTTACCAACAAAAGAGAATAATATTCGATCAATGCCTCATGCATCACATCACCCGTAACCTCCACTACCCGCACAGGTTTGTTGATGTCTAATATAGAATCCGCAAGTGATTCAAACTCCTCTATAGATCGGTTTGCTATTGAAGATGTGAATATTGACCAAAAATCAAACGGAACATTTTCAGTCTTTTCATTGAATATGGCTAACCCGATTGTTTTTGTACCGTCAGTGATCCGGATGACTTTTAAATTGTAATCATCAACAACATCCAGGATCTCCTTAAAGTACAATATCGTATTTACAATGGTTTTTTGAGAATAATAGCTGGACTCTACCAGATATAGTTCATCTTCTGTGTCAAGTATTTCCTGTAAAATCATGATTGGTTCAATCAGGGTGATGTGATATTAATATTTCGCACAAGGATCGGGACTTGTAAGGGTCGGTTGGCTTGGTTTGGTTGTGAAAAGTGAATTGGAATGTGAATTCTAATCGTATTATTATTTAAAAAAGGAAGTTAACAGCCAAAAAAGTAAAATGTATGGGTGCCATCATAGAACATAGTACCTTTACCCGTAACCTATATATCGAATGTGTTATATCATACACCAACGTACACATATATACAATGAGGTTTTATGCATCGTGTAATAGAAGACATACTTAAAGCAACCGAAATTAGAGTTGCTGCGCTTGAGTTAAATGCGCCCGATATCGCAGCAACAGCAAGTAATATGTCACAAAATACAATTCAAAAAAAGCGAGATATCATATCTGCAATTGAACTTGCAAGACAAAAAGGAAAAGTTCCCATAATCGCAGAGGTTAAACCTGCATCCCCAAGTGCAACATTCCGTGAGATAAAACCAGATGATGCTGCAATTATTGCAAAAGAGATGGAGCGTGGTGGGGCTATTGCGATCTCTGTCCTGACCGAACCTAATTTTTTCAACGGGTCTATCGAAAATCTAATATCTGCCAGGAATTTTGTATCCATCCCGGTGCTTCGGAAAGATTTCATAATCAATGAAAAACAGATGGATGAAGCAAAGAGCGATCTCATTCTTTTAATTGCGGGTGCACTCGGGGAAAGACTGGAATCGTTTGTGCTCCTTGCGAAGTCAAAGGGATTTGAGCCGCTTGTTGAAGTTCACAATGAAGATGAACTGAATAATGTATTAAATACTGATGCACAAATAATCGGCATTAACAACAGGGATCTGGGTACGCTTGAAGTCAACCTGCAAACCACTGAACACCTGGCACCACTTATCAGGGATTTCGATAAAAATAATGGAACACGGCATATAATCGTAAGTGAAAGTGGCGTTTATAGTATGGATGATATAAAACGTGTCATTTTTGCAGGCGCGGATGCGATTCTCATTGGAACCGCAATTATTAAGAGCAGTGATGTATACATCAAAACAAAAGAAATGGTGGATTGCCTCTTATGAACAAACGATTATACAGATCAAGAGATAATTGCATGATCGCAGGAGTGTGCGGCGGCTTAGCAGAATATTTTGACACAGATCCGACACTTATCAGGCTCTTGTGGATATTATTCACACTTGCCGGTGGCAGTGGAATTATAGGGTACATTATTGCGTGGGTCATTATTCCACAATATCCATGATGTAAATGACAATGACGTACAAATCACTTATGTACGGTGCATCAATTAACCCATAAATAAAAATCACATATTTGGCATCAATTTGATATAAATATTGATGTAAATATAATATAATCGGAGCAGATAATGACAAAATCCTTGTACGGGAAATACGGAGGGCAGTTTGTACCTGAAATACTAATGCCAGCCCTTGCAGAACTTGAAGAGGGTTATGATCGATACAAAAACGACCCCGGGTTCTTAAAAGAACTTGATTATTATTTACGTGATTTTGCAGGCAGGGAAACGCCGCTCTATTTTGCAAAGAACCTCAGTAAAAAATATGGAATTCGCATATACCTTAAACGTGAGGATCTTGTACACGGTGGCGCACACAAGTTGAATAACACAATAGGGCAGGGACTTCTTGCAAAATATATGGGCAAGACGCGAATTGTCGCTGAAACGGGTGCCGGTCAGCATGGGACGGCAACTGCGATGATAGGTGCAAATCTTGGATTTAAGACAGTTGTGTATATGGGTGCAAAGGATATTGAACGACAGCGTATGAATGTGTATCGCATGGAACTTATGGGTACAAAAGTCAATGTTGTAAAATCCGGTTCAAAAACGCTCAAGGATTCAATTAATGAAGCGCTTCGCGACTGGGTAACTAACGTCGGGAACACACACTACCTGATAGGTTCTGTTGTAGGTCCGCATCCGTATCCAATGATAGTCCGGGATTTCCAGAGCGTTATCGGAAATGAGGTACAAGAACAGATCATGGAAAAAGAGGGGCGATATCCGGATTCTATTGTTGCATGCGCAGGCGGTGGGAGCAATGCTATGGGAATATTCTACCCATTTATCAAAGAGCGTGATGTGAAATTGTTTGCGGTCGAAGCCGGCGGCAGCGGTATGGCTACTACTGAATATGCTGCGCTCCATTCTGCATCACTGTGTGTAGGGGAGGAAGGCGTTCTACACGGTGCCCACACACGCATACTTCAGGATAAATACGGGCAGATACTTGAATCCCATTCTGTTTCTGCAGGACTTGATTATTCAGGCGTCGGTCCCGAACTTGCACATCTTGCAGATATCGGCAGGCTCATACCCTGCAATGCCAGTGATGAAGAGGCACTTGAAGCATTTCATGAATTAAGTTGCATGGAAGGCATCATCCCTGCACTTGAATCATCTCATGCCCTTGCTTATGTAATGAAAATAGCAATATCCGGTGAATTGGGTGATCTTGTGGTGATCAACTTATCAGGCAGGGGCGACAAGGATCTTGAAACCGTGATTAAAATTGATAAAGGAGATTTAAGATGAACATCTCTGAAAAGTTTTCACAACTTCGGGCACGTGGCGAAGGTGCCTTGATCGCATACGTATGCGCAGGAGACCCCACAACTGATGCGACAGAAGGTATCGTAAAAGCACTCATCCGTGGCGGTGCGGATATTGTTGAACTTGGATTGCCATTCTCTGACCCGGTCGCAGACGGACCCACCATTCAGGCGGCATCGGAGAGGGCACTTTCTGCGGGCATGAACCCTGATCGTTACTTCGAACTGGTTGCATCACTGGATGTTGAGGTCCCGCTTGTATGCATGACTTATTATAACCTGATATTCAAACGCGGTCTGGAAAAGTTTGTGCTAGACTGCAAATATGCTGGTATAAGCGGCATAATTGTCCCTGATCTTCCTGTTGAGGAATCCAAAGAACTTGCAGAATGCTGCACCGGTAATAAAGTCGATCTCATATTCCTTATTGCACCTACCACTACAGAAAAGAGGATTAACATGATACTTGAACATGGTTCTGGTTTCATGTATCTTGTGTCCAGGGTAGGAGTCACAGGCGTGCGCAGTGATGTGGCAGAGAGCACATCCGAATTACTATCCCGCGTCAGGACCGATATTCCAAAAGCCGTAGGATTTGGGATATCAAACGGAAAACAGGCACAAGAGGTCGTATTAAACGGTGCTGATGGTGTGATTGCAGGTTCTGTTTTTGTGGATATAATTGCGTCTTGTTATGATGTGAATGCCCGGCTTGAAGAACTTGCATATGAGTTAAAAACCGGTATATTATCAGCAAAACGATAGATAGTTCATCAAATTTTTTCACAAGATATGGCAAGTAATATCGCGCCGCTGGTCGTTATGGCATACAGTTTGTACATCAATTTATATAATTTATATCTATTGTCAAAAACTAAACAATTTCAACTATTTTTGCAGACTTCACGCTTTTTTCAATGACCAAAATCATGCACCTTAAAGGTATCTACTTCAAAAAGCAGGGTAAAATACATATTCGGATTATCTAAATCAATTGCCTTAGCAGGTTTTCGATTTCAAAAAGGAGTCAGTTACCCTCAGATTTGAAGTGGATACCCTTAAAGGGATATTTTCAGGCGCCAAGAGCACAAAGTGTCAAGGATACATGTCAAAGATATTGTATTCTTGACTATAACCACCAACTTATCATGAGACATGCATCAGAGTCGAACAGGAATATTCTTCTTTTTCAGGTACTCCTTTGTATCACCAATTGTATACTCCCCAAAATGGAAAATACTTGCAGCAAGTGCAGCATCGGCTTTTCCATTTATAAAACCCTCATAAATGTGCTGCGGGTTTCCGACACCGCCTGATGCTATGATCGGTATTTTCATGGTCTCTGACAGTGTAAGAGTTATTGGAATGTCAAACCCGTCGTATGTGCCATCCCTGTCCATACTTGTAAGCATGATTTCCCCGCAACCAAGTTCCTCCACTTTCATTGCCCACCGGACAGCATCAATGCCAGTAGGTTTACGTCCCCCGTATATTACAACTTCATACCATGCAGGTGTTCCATCCTCAAGAGTGAGTATCGTCTTATCCGGATTATCTGCAATATTTGTATTTCGTCTGCAATCTATTGCAATGACGATACATTGCGAACCGAAGATATCTGCTGCTTCCCTGATAAGTTCCGGGTTTTTCACAGCAGCTGTGTTGATCGTGACTTTATCCGCACCTGCGCGCAATATCTGGCGCACATCTTCAACAGAGTTTATGCCGCCACCGACCGTTAGCGGAATGAACACCTCGTTTGCGGTGCGCTCTATAACGTCTACCATCGTACCCCTCCCTTGATGTGATGCAGTAATATCCAGAAATACCAGTTCATCCGCACCCTGTTCATTATAGCGCTTGGCAAGTTCCACTGGATCGCCTGCTTTTATCAGGTCTACGAATTCAACACCCTTAACAACCGTACCACCGGATTCATCAAGCGTCACATCAAGGCAGGGAATAATTCTTTTTGTAAGTATATTATCACTTCGCAAACAGAGATGAGAAAATTATCGAAACAGTTAATCTTTCAAATAAATCCATTTATTGTCCTTGCACCATGGAATTTATCTTTATCTACTACAGCGCGTTTTAGCACACTATTTGTTACCATTACCGGTGCATCGTCACGCAATGCAAGCGCGATACAATCACTTGGACGTGCATCAAAATCCATTAGCATTCCGTCCTTTTCGAGTGTGATACGTGCATAGTATATCTTATCTTTCTTGTCATCGATAAGCACACTTTCAATTCTCGTATCAAGGCGTGCCAATATTGATATTATCAGGTCATGTGTAAGAGGACGTGGCATTGTCTCATTTTTCAGCACAGCATTGATCGATATAGCTTCATGCTGCCCTATATATATCGGCATCAAAAGCCCGTTTTCATCCTCAAGCAAAACCGCAGGTGCAGGTCCTCCATGTGCATCTACTATATAGACTCCCTTGACGCTGACTACTGTGGCATCTGTATTGGTATACATATTAAATAATGAACATCATCTGGTATTAATATGTTATCATGCGTTATTGGGACGCGCTTTTTCCCAATTCGCACCCTGCTTTGCTACCTGTATCCGGACCGGATTCAGGCGACATATGTGTGTCAATAAGGATGTGCTGCCGGGCAGTAATCGGGTTCGTAAGAGCGACCGCCGCCGTCTTTATTATTAATCCCTGTATGGAACCTCTATTTCCATCAGGTCATACGCAACCGTTACATTCTCAAATATCTTTTTTGCATCTTCGAATATAGGTGCAGTGTCATCTGTATATCTTGAACTTATATGTGTCAGTACAAGGTGATGCACCCCTGCTTTTTTTGCAAGTGCAGCAGCCTCACCTGCGGTCGAATGCATGGATTCCACTGCACGATCGGATTTTTCATCAGAAAGTGTACTATCGTGAATCAGCAGGTCTGCATCCAGACTGGCTTTTAAAACACTTTCACATGGACGTGTATCCCCGCTATAAACAACAGTCCTGCCTTTTCGCGGGGCTGCAACTACATCTTCTGAATGTATGATCCTACCATCAATTTCTATTGATTCCCCATGATGTAGTTTTGAGAATAGTGGTCCCGGCGGCACACCAAGTTCAACGGCTTTTTTGCGGTTGAACGTACCCATTCGTTTATCCTCAATAAGCGCATAGCCAATACTTGGAACACTATGCTCCGTTTTCAAAACATGTATGGAATATCCGTTACGTTTTATTACATCCCCAGGTTCTAACTGCACTGTTTTTATCCTATATTTCAATTTGTAATATCCAAGAGCAACCAATATCTTCATAAATTCAATGACCCAGTGGGGTCCATAGATGGTCAGGGGTTCCATGCGTCCGTGGAATGACAGGGTCTGGACAAGCCCGGGAATTCCAAGTACATGGTCTGCATGAAAATGTGTGATAAAAATAGAAGATAATGCCATCATACCAGTCTTTGCTTTCATCATTTGCTGCTGTGTACCTTCACCGCAGTCAAATAACATGAGTTCCCCTTCCCTGTTAACCATTATCCCCGACGGATTTCGGTTTGGAGTTGGTAATGAGCCGCCTGTTCCAAGAAATGTTATACGAAGCATAGGAGTATAATTAAGTGGTTACAATTACTTATTAGTTACTGCAATGATAACAAAACATTTTGTATTTGTATAGATGGTTTCGATAAAATCCCGATGCACAGCCCATATTGCAAGACCCCACGCAACAATACCGCCGCAGGCGGCAAATTCCAAACATTATGAAAAATATACCACAGTCAAATAAACCTTAGCATTTATAATAACATTGGTGTGTAAAAACGCTAAACAAATCCAAATTATTTATTAGTTACTGCAATGATAATAAAGTATTTTGTAACTATTCAGCCACACATAAACGTTATCATTAGACTGAATAATCCGTATATTAACAATTACGCACAATTGTCAAATGCCTTTTAAATCGATGGCCATAGATTAAGTATTAAAAACTAAAAGATGTGATGATGTATGCACAAATGAGAGGATTTTCGCCATCGTTATCCGGTTTCAAAGATGGCTGAATAGTTACAGTATTTTTATTATTTCCTGGTTATACTTATTGATCAGTCCCGTTAACCAGGGACAATGCATGCGAAACCTGCGTTACCTGCTTATCACATGTTAATATTTACTCAGCTCCTTTTAAGAGGTGGGTGCATCTGCGGTATGTTATAGGTCCAAAAGACCAGAATAAATTTAGAAGACTCAGGATATATTCAAGAATAATTAAATTGAATATTCAACAATGGGCACGCGTACTCAGCGTTTGTCACTCGAAACCTTCATATATAATCCTATTAGTAAAGGAAAATCCTTATATGACATCTATATGCATATGGTTGTTTCACAATTAAATCATACAACTAACACACAATTTGTAATTAAATTAAAAGACATATATATATATCAAACCTTAAATGTGTCACACCTTCAACTTATTCATTTTTTAGTATTATAATTTAAATTCATAATTAATCAATAGAGGAAATATCAATGAGATGGCAAGGCAGATCAAGAAGAATCTACACAGGTGGCAAAATACGGGTTGCACGCAGCAGGAGAAAATTCGAGATTGGCAGGGAATCTGCTGATACACACGTCAATGAGACAAAAAGGAAAATCATCTCTACAAAAGGTGGAAACCGAAAAGTTCGGCTTCTTCAGTGCAACGTCGTAAATGTGACCAATCCGGCCGATGGTAAGACAGTGATAATCTCAATAGAAAATGTTATTGACAATGCTGCAAACGAACACCACATCAGGCGAAATATTATTACAAAAGGTGCAATTATCCGGACTACACTTGGTAATGCAAGAGTAACAAGCCGTCCCGGACAGGATGGTGTTGTTAACGCAGTATTGGTCTAATAAGCACTCAATAATTTTTCCTTTTTTTTCATTGATATTTTGTAATTATTCAGCCATACATAAACATTATTGATAGATTGAATAATCCACAAATTGATGATTGTACACAATTGTCAAATACCTTTGAAATCAATGGGGTGAATGCATCAATTAGCGTATTTGAGAGGTAGAAAAAAATGGACAAAACCGGACGAGTCATTAAAATATCAATGAACTTCAAGATATTGTTAGTTTTTTCGATAGTAGCGACAATTTTGTTCTCAGGTTGTACGACAAATCAATCACCAATATCAAAGTCTCCAATAGACGGTATTGTTGGAAAATGGAGTCTTGTTTCTCCTTTCTCCGAAGTCGCAGTACTTGAACAATTTTACGACAACGGGACAGTAGTCATGGGTGGCAACACACCTTTCCCGCACGATGGGACTTATAAATTTACCGACGATAAGCATTTAATAATAAGATACGGTGGATTCGGAGATATTGCAGGAGACCAAAATTTTGAAGTGGTCAGCTTCTCAGGCGACAGGATGGTTATGAAAGGTCCAAGTGGAAATCTTTGGACTTATACGAGGATGTAAAAAAACAATAAAAAGTTACGCAAAGGGCAGCAATTCCCGTTCTCTTATTTTGTTTTAATTCAAGCACTCTGGAATAATATCTCCGCTTGTAGTTGATTTTCCGTATGATGTGACGAATGGAAGCACGCAATATTATAAAATGTTTACTAAGAAATAAAATATCAAACCTTCGCTTGTATGCGATTTCAAAAATTATGTGCGGTGAAAAATATGGACAAACAGCTACGACATATATTGGAGATACTTGAAGAGGATGCAAGAGTTGCCCCGGAAGAGATTGCAACTCTCACCGGCATGACCGCTTATGATGTGACAAAGAACATTGAACAACTTGAGAAAAGTGGAGTTATCCGCAAGTACAAGACTATCATTGACTGGGAATTAGCTGGTGAGGAATATGTTCATGCAATAATTGAACTCAAAGTCACACTTGAGCGTAAACTTGGCTATCAGGATATCGCAGAGCGTTTGTACAAATTTTCAGAAGTGCGTTCGGTCAGGCTCCTTTCAGGCGGGCATGACATTTCACTCACTGTTCGCGGCAGATCTATGAAAAATGTTGCATTCTTTGTAGCAGAGAGGATAGCAACGCTTAATCAGGTTCGGGGCACTACTACACATTTTGTTTTAAAGACATACAAAGAAGATGGTGTGATCCTTCATGAAACGGAACACATCAAACGTTTGCAAATATCACCTTAATTATAAATCAATTATTATTTTTAATACATGGAGAAATCACTCATGATAGAACGATGTGATCCTTCTGCTTTTGTGGCAAAACATCTGAAAACCGTGCCGCCATCTGGCATACGTCGTTTTTTTGACATTGTTTCTGAGATGGATGATGTGATCTCACTTGGTGTGGGTGAGCCTGATTTTATTACTCCCTGGCACATCCGTGAAGCATGTATTCACTCAATTGAACAGGGGGATACCACATATACTTCCAATTACGGACTTTTGGAACTGCGGGAAAGTATCTCTAAATTATACACACAAAAATACAGTGTTGAATATAATCCGGAATCCGAATCACTCATTACAACCGGTGTGAGTGAAGCACTTGATATTGCCATTCGTGCAATCACAAATCCAGGTGACGAGATTATTGTGGTGCAGCCATCGTATGTTTCTTATGTTCCGTCAATTATCTTTGCAGGCGGTGTACCTGTGCCGGTTTCCACAAAAATGTCAAATAATTTCAAGGTGACCCCTGAGGAACTGAAAGATGCGATAACTGATAAAACTAAGGCTGTTATAATCAATTATCCAAATAATCCAACTGGTGCTGTGATGGACAGGGAATCCTTTGAATCCGTTGCAGATGTTATTGTTGAACACGATCTTATGATGATATCGGATGAAGTGTATGACTGCCTGACATATGATGGGGCTCATACATGTTTTGCATCACTTGAAGGTATGCGCGATCGCACTATATTGTTGAACGGTTTTTCAAAGTCCCATGCAATGACAGGTTTCAGGATCGGATACGCACTTGCAGCACCTGAAATAATCAATTCGATGATGTTAATCCACCAGTATACTATGCTTTGCGCACCCATAACTGCTCAGATAGGAGCTATCGAAGCGCTCAAAAATGGTGATGATGAGATGCAAAAAATGGTGCGCGAGTATGACCGGCGGCGGCATCTTATTGTTTTGGGATTGAACAAACTGGGACTTGAATGCTTTGAACCAAAAGGCGCATTTTATGCGTTCCCATCAATTTCAGGCACAGGTCTCACATCAGGTGATTTCGCAGAAAGACTCCTGGACGAGCAAAAAGTAGCAACTGTTCCGGGTGATGTATTCGGGAATGCAGGAGTCGGTTTCTTGCGTTGTTCGTATGCGGCATCAAGGAAAGATATCCATATTGCACTTGAAAGAATTGGCGAGTTTGTTGACTCACAAAAAAACACGGGTATTCCGGGCGAACAGTAATTGAGTTCGGTCAAAAAGATCTCAAGGAAGCACTTATTGGAGACCGTCTTGGTTTTATAATTATACGTATTGAGGATTTGATCTACAAATCCGATTACGATCTTAAATCTAAAACCGGAGATATAATTGTGAACATATCCAACATCAACAAAGATGATTTCGATGATGTTGCAGGTATCATGGGATATGCCGGAAAAGGCGGTGCAGTGATCAGTCTCCGCGTCCGGGTTGATTTGATCTGCATGACATTATTAATATAATTAATGTGTTCGTTGGTGGGAATAATATAGGAACAACTTGAATAGCAAGTGATTCTATTTACTGGTATACATGATTGGAGACGGTTTTGAAAAATAGTTGATTCGAAAGTTTTATTTAAAAATTTGTGGTGGCAACAGAAAACGATAGAGAAAGGCCTTGTTTTTTGGGATCTTTCAAAGTCAGGTATTCTTTTTGGAATTGGCATGTTATGATAACTTTTTTGAGCATTTATTGTAAGAACTCATCGCTATGCAGCGGTATTTTTGTCCCGGGACCCATGTAATGGAAACGTCTTTAAGCAATGCATCTATTTATCTAAAAAAATAATGCAAATTTATGGGTAAGAGCATGGCAGAACAAGAAAAAGAAGCATCGCTTCCTGCAAAAAAAAACTTCAGTGAATGGTATAATGAACTGCTGCGCACAGCTGAGATTATGGATGTTCGCTATCCTGTGAAAGGATTGTATGTCTGGCATCCATTTGGTTTTTCCATCCGAAAGAACGTCTATGCCATAATAAGGGAACTACTTGATAAAGATCATCAGGAAACACTCTTTCCGCTTCTTATACCCGAACATGAGTTCATGAAGGAAGCAGAACACATCAAGGGCTTTGAAGAAGAGGTATATTGGGTTACACATGGTGGAACCACACCGCTTGATGTCAAACTTGCGCTTCGGCCTACAAGCGAGACTGCCATTTATCCGATGTACAAACTATGGGTGCGCTCACACGCAGACCTGCCACTTAAACTTTACCAGATCGTAAACACGTTCCGGTATGAAACAAAACACACGCGTCCGCTTATTCGACTTCGGGAAATCACATCATTCAAAGAAGCGCATACTGTCCACACAACATGGGAAGATGCCGCTGCACAGGTCGATGAAGCGATACGGATCTACATTGAATTTTACCGCCAACTTGGGGTTCCGGTCCTTCCGTCGAAGCGACCGGACTGGGATAAGTTCCCTGGTGCGGATTATACTATCGCGGTCGATGCCCTGATGCCTGACGGAAAGACGCTTCAAGTCGGCACTGCACACCATCTTGGGAATAAATTCTCAAAGACATTTGAAATAACATACGAAGACCCTGCCGGCGAGCAAATTTATGCACACCAGACATGTTACGGCGTATCCGAGCGTTCCATCGCATCAATGATTTCCATACACGGAGACGATAAAGGATTGGTGCTTCCTCCTATGATAGCACCTGTACAGGTCGTTATCATACCTATTATTTTCAAAAACGGGACGGAAATCCTTGAGGCATGTGAGAATGTCAGATCAACCCTTGAATCTGCCGGCATACGCGTTGAGATCGATGCGAGCGACAAACGTCCGGGAGCAAAATATTACAAGTGGGAAATGCACGGCGTTCCGATTAGAATTGAAATCGGACCACGCGACTTGAAGAATAACGCTGCTATGGTTGTACGACGTGATACCGGTGAGAAAGATCAGGTGCCACTTGATGGTATTGAGACCGTGATTTTGGAGAGGTTCGACACAATTCATTCAGATATGTTCACAAAAGCAAAAGAGGAGTTGTACAACCGTATTTTTGATTGTGAGACACTTGATGAAGTCAAAGAAAAACTTCCTCTGGGAATTGCAAGGATATATTGGTGTGGTAAAAAGGAATGTGGTCTTACACTGGAAGAAGATATTGGTGCGGGAATACTCGGAATCCCGAATGTGCCGGACGAAAACATTACCGGAAAATGCCCGGTATGTGATGCAAATGCTACTATTAGGGCGTATGTAGCAAGAACGTACTAACCGACACTAATTGTTATTTTACCAACAAAACATACAAAATATTGAGGTGACACCTATGGTATGGATTGTACCTACACCGGCGCATGTGCCTGAAAAGCCACTGTTTGTATTCGTACTCTCAAACACGGAAACAGCACATATTCCAGGTATCTCTGCAGCAGGTAAAACACCGGAACTTACAGATTATACCCCGGCAGGCGATGCAGAGGTTGTTGAGACTGGCAACATTGTCAGTGTACCCGTCCTGCCGATCACACCTCCGTATAATACACCGACACCGGCAATTGTTGCCTGTGCTGCACTGAATCTCACAGGTATCCCGCACATGTTTGTAAATGCAGGATTAAAAGTGGTTCCTGCCGTATCTTTTGTAGACCTTATGGCAAAACCCGGGTTTGATATCCGAAAGCCTGTTGCAGTTTATGATACGGAAGGGATATTTGAACGTGCACAAAAACTTGGCCGCGATATCAGGGATACAACTGACCATCTTTTAATCGGAGAAAGCATCCCTGGTGGTACAACCACGGCTATGGGTGTTTTGAACGCTCTTGGATATGATGGGAATGTCAGCAGCAGTTCCTGTTCCAATCCGCTTGAACTAAAAAACAGGATTGTCAAGGAGGGAATGGCTGTATCCGGGATTGAATACGGAAGCCTTCGTGACGATCCCCTGCATGCAATAACATGTATTGGTGATCCCATGATGGTTGCAGTTGCAGGAATTGTATCGGGTATCGATGGGATAGAGGTTGTGCTTGCAGGCGGAACCCAGATGGCGGCTGTTTTTGCGGTAATAAAGCATCTTGGCATAAATACAGACAACATTTCTATTGCGACTACAAAGTATGTTGTTAATGATGAAAGTGCAAATTTCAGAGAACTTGTTGATGAACTTGGAGTACCAGTGTACACGGCAGACCCTGGTTTTGGCGCATCAAATCTGGCAGGACTTCAAAGATATGAAGCAGGAGATGTAAAAGAAGGCGTGGGTGCCGGCGGTGCAATGTATCTTGCGAAAATGTACGGCATATCACAGAAAAAACTGCGGCTTGAAATTGAAAAAATATGTATGAAACTTTTTTAATAAAACATCAAAATATCAAAACATCAAACAAGGCGCACATATCCGGCCGTCGGAGAATATACATTTCCTGTCAGGAGTAAACTGTTTAGTATTTTATCAAAGCTTTTAGCATCTACATCATTATGCAGTGCATGCATTTTCAATACTTCTATTTCCAGCGCACTATCTGCCGACCGCATAAGATCAAGAATTATCTTTTGTGCGCTTTTTTTTGGTTCTGTTTCGGATATTCGCCGGTCATCTACAAAATCTCCTTCCGGCATACTTCCTGATCCGAAACCCCGGCCATGCATTTTTGCCTGTAATTGCGTGCGTGCCGAGATTGCTTCATCAAGAATGTCTGAAGTATGGGATATCCTGAGTTTCTTGATCTTTATAGCAAAACCGCAATTCTGGCATTTCGTTGTCGCTTTCCCGTATTCAATGATCTGGGCATGGGTCCTGCACTGCGGACAGGCTATTACAGCATATTTTGGAATTGGCATCGTTTAATTAATGACTTATTATGTATAAATAACCTGCCAAATGATGGATATAAGTGACGGGCTCGCAATGTCGCTGCATGATGTTGCAGACGCTGGCGCGGGGTCGGATCTAAGGTTTAATGACAATGCGCCGCTTATTGATGATGACGCGCGCGTCTTTGCTGGCAGTGCGGATGAGACAGCGGAACTTGCGTTTAACATCGGCGGCGATAATGGGTTATTATTTTCAGGGCGCCTGGATATGTTAGAGGTTATGCACATTCTTTTGCAGAGATGTACAGGGTGAATGTCACATCCACATGGCATAATCAGGTGATTTCCGCCGATGGTTATACCGCCTGCGTGAAAAGACCGTGATGCTCGGGTTGATTGAGAACAGTTTGATGATTTGCACAGAAAATATTTAAAGGGATAATTCAATGGCATGAAATACCTATGATTAAAACAACCCCTGTATCCACAATCGGCGAGCGCCCTTTAATCGCGCGCCTGTCGAAAATATTCAATTCCGCGCGCAGTCCTGAGATTATTCTCGGTGCCGGCGCGGATGATTGCGGAGTATTCAATATGACTGGAACTAAACGGAGGCATCAAACATACTTATTCCTCGTTAAAGCAATTATCAACACCAATAGGCGGTGGTTTCAGAAATATGATACGTTTCTGCCAGTCGTCAAACTTAGATTATATCATTTGTTTCAGCCATAATTATTATTATGTCAAGCGAGATGATACGATTGATGAGATGTCGAACAAGATTGATGCTGGCAGCCGGACTCATCATCCTGTTGAGCATAGTTGCAGTTAATATGCTGCTTGTAAGCGCTCCTGTAGTGATACAGATAGAGGGTGATACATTTAAAGTTATAGAGATCCCCTATTCTTATACTACAAAGGATGCATACATACTGCTGGCGACCGGACTGCTTGGTGGAATGTCTATTTCACAGATACTGATCTGCATCAAGGTGTCTAAGTTCGAGCCATCACAAGTCAAGGTCACAGGGAAAACAGTTCCAGAACTTGATACTAACACAGTTTCACCGGAAATAAGCAATGTGGATGTAATTTTACGGGCACTTGAGGGAGATGAGCGAAAAACTGTGAAGATCATTGTG
>JBQVLY010000021.1:0-16536 GCA_052361065.1 Methanosarcinaceae archaeon
ACCAATGAAGTTGTGCCCACCTTCGCCATATTTGATATGTCCACCTTCACCATTAATGGCATGTCCACCTGCACCAATGAAGTTGTGCCCACCTTCGCCATATTTGATATGTCCACCTTCACCATTAATGGCATGTCCACCTGCACCAACGAGGTGGTGCCCACCTTCACCATTGATGAAAGACCCGAAAGTACCACTCGGCTGCCTCCCAGGTCCGGATCCGATTCCATTCATCCCAAAAATAATAACCCGGATAAAGACGCCATTGGAAAAAGATCTGGATATTCTGAAAGTTGCAGGGATAGGTCCGGAATATGCATCACTACTGAAAAGTAATGATATATACACTGTAGAGGAACTTGTTCATGCAACAGAATCAAAGGATTCAATAACAAATCTTGCGGAGACTGTTGGTGTTTCTGAAAATCGTCTGAGAAACTGGAGAAAAATGGCGAAACTCCTGATAAGATGAATATAGATAAGAAATACAAGTAAATCCGTATCCATTTCAAAAGCAGGCAAAGTGCGTATTCGAATTATCAAAATTACACGCCTTAAGCGGCTCTAAATTTTGAGATAGAGTAAGTTACTCTTAGATTTGAAGCGGGTATGGAAATCCTCCCTTTTTGGGGAGGATTTACTTGTACTATATTTTCCTATTGAATATATGAATATAAATGTGAGTATAAATATAAATATGAATGGAAATAATAAATCGTTAATGCCTCATGGAAAAATCAATAACAAACTGTGATGCCATTCCTTATTTTCCTTTTAAGGTTGCATCAGAAGAGAATATCTGGCTAATTAAAAATCCCATTACCAGTGCTGAACATGAAATTGACCGATCTGCTTACAATGTATTGCAGTTGTGTGATGGTTACCACAAATTCGATGAGATAATAATCGAGCTTGCAAGAAACTATCAAATGGACCGTAATAAAGTGACTGCTCTGGTTAAACCTCTACTTGATCTGCTCACAGGTGAAGGAATGCTCTGGTGGCGAAGCCAGCGAATGCAATTCTGGAATTTATCCCCTCCTATGGCTGTTTTATGGGATTTGACCTCACGTTGTAACCTGTGCTGCAGTCATTGCGTTGTGAGTGCTGGTATACAGGACAATGATGAACTGAGTTTGGAGGAGTGCTTCCACCTAATCGATGATATGGCTAATTTCGGGGTACAGCAATTAATTTTAAGTGGTGGTGAACCATTAATGCGTCCTGATTTTTTGGATATTGTTAAATACGCGGCCAGTAAGGGTCTAATTTTACAGATCGCTACTAATTGTACCTTGATCACAGGAGAAATTGCAGAATGCCTGTCATCAGTCCAGGCTTCTGCCCAGGTCAGCCTTGATGGTGCCACACCTGATGTTCATGATGGTTTGCGCCAGTGCCCTGGTGCGTGGCAGCGAACTATAGAAGGTATAAAGATCCTTGTGGAGGCTGGTGTGCCTGTGATGATAGCCGCTGTTGTTACTAATGCCAATGCTGCCCAGATCCCGGCATTGTATGAACTGGCTGCTGATCTTGGAACTCAAAGATTTCGTATCCTTCCTTTTGTACCTTTCGGGCGTGGAGGAGATGCAGTGGAACTGGAAGTTTCTCCACAAAAAATGCGTGAGATTACGATATATCTGCGCAACCGAAGTAACGATGGCGGACTTCCGGTGGTCCAGATGGAGTTTGAGTGTACTTTAAACCCATTGAAACCGGAAAAGTTGGATCCACAAACCCATATCGGCTGTGATGGAGGTATAGCGTATTGTACCATAACTTCAACAGGTGATGTGCTGCCCTGCAATTACTTTGCAGGTGTTGAAACAGAGAATGTCAGGGAAAATAGTTTTGCAAATATCTGGAAAAACTCACAGTTTCTTAATTACTTCCGTAGTTTGAACATTTCGGACATTAAGGGGGTTTGCCAGAATTGTGATTGGCTCTCTGTTTGCAGAGGCAGTTGTATAGCTGCGAATTTTGCACATGGTGACATATTTCAGGCCAACTGTCATTGTTGGCTTGTTGATGCTCTACAATGACTTACAAGATGATTATGGATTTTCACTATGATTTTATTTTAAGGATCACTTTTTTATCAATGAGTATATCGATAAAACATTCACAATCCGGTTGAATGCCTTTGTAAACAACATGCATAAGTGGAAGGGATCAATACAAAGTTAAAGAAAAAGGATCAGCACATCGTTTTTTCCAAATCAATATTTGATTGGATTTTCAATTATACTCCCCTGAAGTACTGCCCTTTCGTATAAACATCTCCCTGCCGCCCTCGTATCCTGCTATTTTTTCCCATGAGCGCATCCCTGTATGCTTTTGTTATCTCCTTTACCTCTCTTTTGGTGTTCAACCTGAGGTCAAGTCGCAATACATCTACACCGCATTCTTTGATCTGTTCAATATCCTCAAGCATGTTGAGCACTTCGAAATTATAAATGAGTGTCCGCGTCCCCCAACGCTTAACAGGATATCTGCGTTCTTTCGTGTCAACAAGGAGTACATTGCTATTGCTATTACTGTCGGTTTCGACAAGATTGTTGTCAATAAGTGGTTTTAATAGATCGTTTTCTGTCACAAGCAGAAGTTCCCGGCCATGCACAACGATCTCTATCTGCTGATTCTCATTAAATGCATACGGATTAGAACAAATATGCCCGATCTCATCAAGGTTCAATTCGCTTGAAAGTGTAACCCTGTGGGCCCCAGCATCAAATAATACACAGGACGTGAGTGCATTGAAGGTGTTGAGCTCTTTTTGTGCGACAAATGGGATACCGCATGTCTTTGCAATCTGCACCGTGCCGAGATTGGAGCATGCTACACCGAATCCTGCATTGTTAACCTCTTTGATAAGTGGTGTTAATGCTGTCAGTTCGTTGTCGTGTGTAATTTGGGGCACTATGAATACGAATTCGATTCCGGCTTTACTTTTCGCATTAAATTCCCTTCTTTTTTCTCCACTCTGGTATTTCAGTTTACTGAACTGTTCAATTGGAACATATACAATATCAGCACCGGCATCTGCTGCATATAACATGGAATCAGCATCTTTCACTTCAACGCTCAAAAGGATTTCTTTTATGCTATTGTTTTTGATGTTTGATGAATTAGTATCTATTTTGTTTTCATTTTTACTATCATTACACAGATAACCGTAATCTGATAACTGCGGGTTCTTACGTTCCTTTTTATATCCCTTTATAGTTTTTTGCAGCAACATGTCTGCGGCTTTACGCCTTGCATTTGTGAGAATACCTATCGGGATAAAAACATCCTCATCTACCACAACATCTACAAAATCAGCAACATAGGGAGTATCGCCCAGTTTCTCAGTTATCGCCCTTATCTTTTCTTTGGTAGTAGGTGACCTTATGGCTTGCTGTACAATATATTCATCCACATATTCGCTCCCCCATGTTTCTCCATTTCCATTTATATTTCTATTTATATTTCTATCGCCATCTCTTTTTTCTTCGATATTTATTCCAATCTTAAGTTTCTCATCTTTTTTTGCTATGACCCTGATCCGTACAGGAGATGGTTTCATCTCGATTTCCTGTAACCTGTTCAACAGGTGTCTGTCTGTTGTGAGATACACTTCATCACCGGACTTTACGGTCTTACCAGTCTTTGAACTGATCTCAAGTGTAACAGTCTCGCCGGCTTTTGCACTTTCAACTCGCTTTTCATCAAGTTTTATGACATTGACTGCTGACCCGAGCATTCTTGTCCGGGTATGTATCCCGATGCCATCTTTTACATGAATATTTTCATGTAGTTGTAATGTGATGCTTGTAGTGTACCTGAAATGAGAAATACCTGCGACTTTACCAAGAAACACACCATAGTTTGAACTGTATTTTGAATGTGTGACATCTTTCTCGCCAAGTATGAATCCTTTTGTAAATCCACGGTAAAATAGTTTTGCAAGATCCTTTTCTTGTGCCTTAATCTCATCTTCACTGAAAATTACGCAGTTTTTCAGTTTCTCAACTGCTGTTCTATATGCGCTTGTACTTTGAATTACGTACTCGTATCTTTTCATCCTGCCTTCGATCTTAAGGCTTGTAGCACCCGTATTTACAATTTCATCAATTCCCGACAACGTGCAGAGTTCAGCACAACTTATCGGGTAGTCACCTATAATTTTATTGTCGATCCCGTGTCCATCAATCATGAACCTATAGCGCAGCCTGCAAGGCTGGGCACACGCTCCCCTATTTGCGCTCCTGCCACTTAGAAAACTGCTGAAAAGGCATCTTCCTGAATATGAATAACAAAGTGCACCGTGCACGAATACCTCTACTTCGATGCTGGTGCTGTCAATTATGCTTTTCAATTCTCTGGTATCCAGTTCCCTTGATAGAATTACCCGATCTGCCCCAATGCTTTCAACAAACTCAACACCAGCCCTGTTGTGTATTGTCATCTGGGTGCTTGCATGAAGTTTCAAATCAGGGTATGTTTTTCTGGCAAATTGTAATAGACCAGGATCCTGTATTATTATTGCATCAATGCCAAAGGAATAGGCGCTATCTATTATTTCAAGGGATTCTTGCAATTCATTTTGCTTTATGGGTATGTTTAGTGCTAAAAACACCTTTTTGCCATATGAATGAGTTAGGTCGATAGCATCTTCAAGTTCATTGAGTTCGAAGTTTGTTGCTCCCCACCTTGCATTGAAGTTGTGTATTCCAAGATAGACAGCATCTGCGTCACCCTTCAGGGCGGCGAGCAAGGATTTACGGTCGCCGGCGGGAGCGAGGATATTCGGAGTGTTCGAGGTTTTTTTGGTAGTATAGGACATGGTTGGTTTCGGAATTTTTGTTTTGTTAATACCACTTTCATATGATTTATGCTTTGTTTTAGGGAAGTGAGTGAATGTTTTTGAAATACAGTATTCAGGCTAGTATCGTGTCAACCATGCAATGTCGCCGGATGGGAGTGAAACAAATGCAAAAAACAACGCGGTGCCGAATAAAGAGGAGCGATTACTAGATCTCCCTCTTATATATAACGGTACATGAAAGTTTCTTCTCATGCCGCTAAAACATTTTAAATTATACCCCGCATCTCTTTTGTGGGGTATAATAATTAAATTACTTTCTGGAACATTTATATATTGCAATAATCCTATTACATTATCAATTCGATCACCCCCTGTAGTTGATTTACTGTATTTGTACAGGTGGTTTTGATATAATTTCGATGCACAGCCCATATTGCAAAACCTCGCGCAGCAATACTGCCGCAGACGGCGCATTCTAAACATTATGAAAAATATACCCCTGTCGAATAGATCTAAACATTTTCAATAACATTGGTGTGTAAAAACACTATTATGTGTTATCTTATATACGATATTACAAGTTGAAATGTCGCGAAAACATCATCGTCCGCGCCAGTGGTTTGGGAATGCGAAGCCTCCATAGGATTGCTTCGGCGTCAAAAATCGCTAAACGTACTATTTACTTAAATGATAATAAACATAAATAACGAGAAACATGACAAAAATGTCCTTAATGGCGCCTGCCGAATCAATGAAAACTACAAAGAACGTTATCTCTGCGGGCGCAGATGAAATATACATTGGATTGGAAACGCCGGGATTTGCGAACCTGAACCTATCAGGACGCGGGCGCAGTTGCAATGTCACGACAAAAGACCAACTGCATGATATCGTGGAATATGCACACAGCCACAGCGTTGCGGTGGACTATACTGTAAACACTCCATACCTCAGCAATGAACTGGAAGATATGTTCATCGAACATGTGATGCGAGGCGTAAATGCAGGTGTGGACGCACTCATTGTTGGAGAGTTTGGCGCGCTGCAACTTATTAATGAACTCGACCTCGGGCTTCAAATTCACGGAAGTGTGCTTCTAAACACTTTTAACATCGGACAGCTTGAACTTTTAAAAGATATGGGCATAAGCAAGGTCGTGCTACCATTTAAAGTTACACTTGACGAGATACGCAAATTGAATAAAACCGGCCTGGAACTCGAGCTGTTCGGACAATTCGGATGTTCGAACATTAACGGCACATGCCACCTCATACACAGCGCAGATGAATCAATCAACTTCGGACTGCCATGCCGTGCAAATTACAGGGTCAGTGTGGACAAACGGCTGCATCCGATACTTGACGCAGGAATGGACTGCTCCCTTTGCAGCATTCCCGACCTGATAGACGTGGGAGTTGCAGCCTTGAAGGTTGTCGGACGGTGTATGAACCCGGAGATGATCAAAACAATCATAGGGTTATACCGCAGTGCGATCGATATGTCAGAAAAAGGTGCAAACCCAGGCGACATAAAATCATATGTAATCGAGGAAATTCCATTCTGGCAAATGATGTGCGAACAACAGCGTTGCAAGTATATGAAAACACCAATTGCAGATTCGTATATATGATAATTATAAGGTAAGGGAATTTTGAACATGCCGCAAATTGAGATTAGAACTGCAAATTATGAAAAACTCGGAGCAATTATTAATACCGCATCCGACAACGGCGCAGTTGTCGGGATCGGGAGCGAGGGATGCCCATACAAACTTCCCGATGCAAACCTGGTTGCAGATACACTTGAAAAAACGGCTGCACTTACAGTGATCACTCCGATCACTCCACAGAAGCACTACGAATCCGTAATGCAATATATTGAAGATATATCGTCTTTTGGTGATCACATCAATCTTGTGATTAACGATGTGGGCATCCTTTATGGAATGCATAAAAGAGACCTCTCCGGCTTATTTGATGCAATTACAGCAGGACGCGGGATCGTGCACACCTCGGAAGGATGCCCGTGGGTTGACCATCTCCTTCGCGATGAGACCGAAAATATAAAGCAGGCATATCTCCAGACCAATCTGAACTACCATCGCACGTTCGATTTTTTTTCAAAACTCGGCATGACCGAAATTGAGACCGATCTGCTGCCAAGAACCGTAGAAGCCGCAGCGGCACTTGATTGTCCTGTTGGGGTGCATGCCGAATATGTACTTGTTGCATATGCCCGTTCATGCCATACCGCGCGGTTCTATAGTGAAATACCACCGGCATGTAAACAAAGGTGCAATAGCAGGATCGATATCGAACTGCGGGATATGTTCGACCTTGCCGGTACACCGCCTGGATTTGCAGAGCCTGGTGATGATTTAAAAGCGATATTTCCAAAACTCCAATTGCTTGGGAATTCTATTTATATGGAAAGCGATTTCACCCTGGCCAAAGGAATTGACAGGGTTATTATCAATTCAGATATGTATGAAATTGAATCACTTGGGAAAATCATCCAGAAGTGGAATGCGCCGCCTGCGGGCTTTTGTTAGTGTATAATATGTGAAATTATTACTCAAGTAAATCCGACCACAGGACTGATATTTTTGCCCCGATATTATAACCAGCCCGATAAGTGTAAATTAAACTTCTCAAATTCGAGATTCAAATTAAACTTAAACATAATAATAAAATTCGAATTGAAATTGAAATTGTAATTAAAATTTAAATTATAATTTAAATTATAATTATACACAAAATTAAATTTGGTGCAATACCAGAATACTCCCATTTAACATATCAGTTATTCGGGAGTATAGTAAAATAAAACAAATGCCTCCTGACATATCCCGAATACCGGACTCTCCCGGTGTCTACCTGATGAAAGACAGGTTCGATACAATTATATATGTGGGTAAAGCGCGTTCCTTGAAAAAGAGGGTGCGCCAGTATTTCCAATCCCAAAAAAACCAGTCTAAAAAAACAAAGATACTTGTTGGGCACATCGAAGATTTGGAATACATTGTCACAGGTTCGGAAGTGGAAGCACTTGTACTTGAAGCAAACCTGATAAAGAAATACAAGCCGCGCTATAATATCCAGCTAAAAGACGATAAGCGCTACCCTTACGTCAAAGTAACCATCAATTCCAGGTTTCCGGGGATATACATAGCACGCCGCCGCTTGATGGACGGGGCAATATATTTCGGACCTTATACAAATGTAAAGGCAATCCGAAAAACGCTTGATATCATCTCCGGAATATTCCAGATACGAAGATGCCATAAAAATATAAATGGAAAACAATTGCGACCATGCCTGAATTCCCATATACGACGCTGCCTTGCACCATGTGCTGGTGGAGTAAATGAAGACGAATACAAAGAACAAATCAGAGGTGTTGTCAGGTTCTTAAAGGGCGATGTGTCAGGAATGGTAAAACAACTGGAATCCAGAATGAATGGTTTTGCCGCCACGCAGGAATACGAGGCTGCCAGCATGATCCGCGACCAACTTATTGCACTCAAGTCCCTGTCCCTGCAGCAGGTTTCAACCGCAGGTTCTGATGATAGTGATGTGATTGCCGCATTTCCGGGAGATATGAGTATTTTTGTACAAATGTTCTATGTGAGGGATGGCAACATGGTAGGCAGGGCGGATTTCGTACTCATAAGGGGCAGCACCAACACTGATATCCCTGATGTGCTGACAGAGTTTATCAAGCAATATTATCAGGATTCACCTGTGCCGCCTGAAATACTTGTTGAGCACGATATACATGATAAGAATCTCATAACAGAGTGGCTGACCAAAAAATCCGGGTGTCATGTCCATATCCATGTGCCAAAAAGGGGTCAAAAGAGAAAACTTCTGGACATGGCAGGGAAAAACGCAAAAATGTCAATGGAACTAACACAATTAAAAGGGAAACCACATGAAACAGCTAAACAGTCACTTGTTCAGTTAAAAGAAGCACTTTCATTAGATCTACTACCTGATAAAATTGAGGCTTTTGATATTTCAAACATATCCGGCACGGATGCAGTTGGATCAATGGTCGCATTTGAAAATGGAATGCCTGCTAAAAGCGAATATCGGCAGTTCAATATTAAAACCGTGGAAGGAATTGATGATTTTGCGATGATTGGAGAAGTTGTCCTGCGCAGGTATGTGCGTCTCATTGAAGAACAAAAGAACATGCCGGATTTGATATTAGTTGATGGTGGGGCGGGGCAGGTCAGTGCTGCGCATGGTTCACTAAAAGAACTTGGTCTGGATATCCCTTTAATTGGTCTTGCAAAGAAGTTTGAACATATCGTAACAACAAAAAAGGGTGCAGGAGAAGTTATTATCCTGCCGAGCACATCAATGGCACTCAAACTCCTCATGCAAATAAGAGACGAGGCACACAGGTTTGCAGTATCGTCACACAGGCGCAGGCGTGCTGCAAGGTTGACACATTCAAAACTTGACAATGTGCCGGGAATAGGATCTTTGAAAAAACGTGCGCTTATTAGACATTTTGGATCGGTTGATGACGCCATTAATGCATCGGTTGAAGAACTGGCACAGGTTGAAGGGATCAGTATTAAACTTGCGGAACGTATTATTGAATATTTGAAAAAATAAGCAGATAGTGTGAATGCCATGGCGTTAAGTTAGGCTTGCAATTCCATAAATTTCCCTATCTATTTTTAGCTTGAAAAGCTTACTCAGTGCCACAAAGTTGTTACACAATCCAATAAGAAACCTGTGTTTCAAAGATATGCCTAAAATCAATAGCAAGCGAATCAGTATATATAGTCCCTATCAAAAGTAAATCATCCCGTTATCGATTTTCCATGTATACTCCCATATCCAGCAAAGAGAATAATCCGGCCTGTTTTGAATTCATCTCTTCAACCACCAATTCGACCTTATTATTCGTTTTCTCCTTTACAAGAGCAAGGCGAATTCCCTCTAACTCTTCCACAAGCCGTCTCAGGCTAAGATGAAAATGTTTACATTTCCATGCTAAATACCTATAGAAAAGCATACCTGTAATGCACAGAAAAATGTGTGACCTGATATTGAAATCCTTGTGATGATTCACAGGTCCTATTGGAACGAGAAGATGATCGTTTAGCAGCTTGAAAGCATCTTCCACACGATACTTCTGGTTGTATGTCTTTGCAATCTTTTTAGATTGCCATATATGCATATCAGTAAAGACAATAGTCTTTCCAAAACCTGTATAGCGTTTTTTTTCCACGTCTTCCTTGATCCATATTTTCAAAATCGGTTTTTTCTTTCCTTGTGGTATTTTTCCAACCTCATATCCTATCACGGCCTTGAATTTTTCATAAATTATGCCATTTATCTCAGTCACCACGCTGCTTTTATCTCGTGGTTTACCTCTATTACTTTCAAGTCTCCTCTTCAGATCAGCAAGTTTTATCAGGATTTTTTCCTTGCTTTTCTCATAGCTTCTCTTCTGTTTTTTACATGAAGCTTTGCTGTAAAGAACGACAGTAGTGTATTCCTGTCCGAAGAATTCGTGTTTTGTTCTGTAACCGTATATCTTATTATCTTTAGAGTTGGCATATATATATATATATATATTCATATTAACTGAGTGGGATTTCCAACAGTTTCTCTGCTTGATTATGCTTTGCCGAAGCCACAATGTGCATTTTAGATACTAAATCTTCGATATTCACCAACTGTCAATCCTTCGATTTTCTTTTTGTTGGTATGTTTGTTTACGATTTCTATGAAATTGAGTTCGTCTGAAATGGATAGTAAGGCTGCAGTTTTTCCATATTGGAATGATTTTAATTTGATATGTGGCAGTTCTTTTGATTTTCTCATGCATTCTATTATCATTTCTGTTGTTCCAAGATACTCTTGAAAGGTTCGTTTGATCTTTCCGTCAACAAGACCGCGTTCGGAGGCATACCAGTAAGTATGACCTTTTATTTTCTTCTTTTCTAAAAATACCATAGTTTAGTAATAGGGACTATACTTATATAGTATTTTTGCTAAATTTTGAGTGCAATAGAACTTAATTTATGAATTAAATAGTTAGGGACTAAGATTCGAAATGCGCAACAAAGGCGCAGGATGCGGGTTTTTTGATAAGAATATGGCGATTTTCAGTTATCTTTGAAACTCAAGATTATGTATGGCTGAATAGTTATAAAAAAATAAAATGATCCGGCACTTGTATGCAAGATCTATTATATTTCTTTAACTACGTGAATATTGGAAACAGGTACGTAATGTTTTTTGCCAACGTCTTTGCCTTCGGTTGGATAAAACACAAGATAGTGGTTATGTCCTTCCAATTCAAGTAAATTCGAAGTCGTTACCCAGGTTTCGGATTTAATTTCTCCTGCTTCATTAGTCCGACATTTTGTTTTAATTAGATATTTTCTATCTGTCACAATAAGCCCTCCTTATATAATTGAAACATACACAAATAACTAATTATTATCCATTATCATATTTCAAGTTTTTCTTAACGGTGACACATACGAACATTTACATACATTTACGTATTTTTATTGTTGATTTTATTGATTTTAGTTGTGTTGCATATTTGAGCATAAGAATAGTAATAGTAATTGAGGAAGCATATGAATATGAAACTTGACCCATGGGGCGCAGTGAATATAGACAATTATTCAAAACTATTCCATGAATTTGGGATACTTCCATTTGATACCGTATATTCGGATATATCCAAACCTCATAAGTACATGCGAAGAAACGTAATATTTGGCCATCGCAGTTATGATCTCATCACAGGTGCAATTAAGAAAGGCAAACCATTTTCAGTTATGAGCGGCTTCATGCCATCAGGAAAGGTCCATCTTGGCGGTAAAATGGTGATGGATGAAATAATCTGGCATCAGCAGATGGGAGGTGATGCGTTTGTAGGCATTGCTGATCGGGAATCACATTCTGTTCGCGGCATGTCATGGGAGAAATGCCATGACCTGGGTATTAATGAATACATCCTGAGCCTGATAGCTCTTGGATTTGAACCGAATGGGCTTATCTATTTCCAGTCTGAATCAAACCGCGTGAAAGACCTGGCATTTGAACTTGGAATTAAGGTGAATTTTTCAGAACTTAGCGCAATATACGGTTTTAGCGGAGAGACCAATATATCCCATATGATCAGTGCGCTTACACAGAGCGCTGATATTTTACAGCCGCAATTACCGGAATTTGGCGGACCAAAACCTACAGTTATTCCGGTGGGTGCAGACCAGGACCCACATATACGACTTACGCGAGGACTTGGTAACAAGATGAACATGTTCAAGATAGAGAGGCGTGAGAATGACAAGGGCAACCAATACATAAGTATTCGCGGCAAGGCGGCACCTGAAGGTGCACTTACAGAAGTTTGGGATCGTATAATGAATGGTAATCTTGCACACATATCGAATCTTTTTGAAGGTCATGTTGATATATTCGGTACTGATGATTTCCCTGCGATAATTGATGTTGCCCGCCAAGTGGAACTTGATTTCGGAGGATACGGTTTCATGCCGACTGCGGCCACATATCACAGGTTCATGTCAGGGCTTCAGGGCGGCAAGATGTCAAGCAGTATTCCCGAAAGCCATATAGCTCTTACAGATGATCCGAAAGAAGCTGCAAAAAAGTTAAAACGTGCAATGACTGGCGGTCGTGTAACACTTGACGAGCAGAAAAAACTTGGCGGTGAACCGGATAAGTGTTCGGTATATGAACTGCTGTTGTTCCATCTGATAGATGATGATAAGGAATTAATGGAGATACATTCAGAATGTGTCAGCGGCAAGCGTATGTGTGGCAGTTGTAAATCACTTGCATCCGAACTTATGTCCGATTTCCTGACTGAACATCAGGAATTGCGTGAACTTGCCAAGGACAGGTTGGATGAATACGGACTATAATTTGATAGTATATTTTGAACAGATGGTGAACTGTTCGAATAATGTGATAATATAATTATAGATAAAAAAACTAAGATATGTATATTCATAACACAGATCAGGTGCAATAATTATGGGCATTAAATACAATCTCACAACCAATGACAAAAATGTATTGCTTACACTGGATAAATTACCACTATATGCGACTCCGCAAGAACTTGCAAAGGAATCATTCTTAAAGACAGAGACAGCCATGCAATCAGCCTATCTACTGGTCGAAAATGGACTTGCAATGGTTGATGAGGAACTTGTTGAAACATATATGCTAACAGCAGAAGGTATGGAATATGCAAAGAATGGATTGCCCGAACGCCAGATAATCAATGCAATATCAGAACCTGTTTCCATTGACGATCTTAAAAATCGCTTGTCCCCACAAATGGTTGGTATTGCAACCGGATGGCTTCGCCGCAAAGGCTGGGCAACCATTGAAAAAGGCATGATAGTTCCGACCGGCAAATCCGATATCAGCGATGATGAAATTGTGATCGGAATGTTTGGAGAACAGGCACAGGCCATAGATAAACCGGGTGTTGACATCAAGGTCTTAAAGGATCTTATCAAACGAAAACTTGTGTCGAAACACGAGGAAAAAAACAGGCAAATCTCGATCACAGATGCAGGAAAGGCACTGATTACAGAGGGGATTGTGATCGAAGAAGAGTTAAATCGGATATCATCCGAACTGTTAAAAAGTGGAGAATGGAAATCTAAAAAATTTAGGCCCTATAACATTAACACACAACCAAAACAGGTATTTGGTGCAAAGATACATCCGTACCAGCGCTTAATTGACCAGATGCGCCAGATATTCCTTGAGATGGGCTTTACTGAGATTAAAGGCGATATCGTGCAGAGTTCATTCTGGAACTTTGATGCGCTTTTCCAGCCACAGGATCATCCCGCACGTGAAATGCAGGATACATTTCATCTGTCATCAACATCCGAACTGCCTACTGAGTATGTGGACAATGTGCGCACAATGCATGAGTATGGCGGCGGCACTGACTCGACCGGATGGGGGGGTAAATGGAGTGAGAACATTGCAAGTAGGAATGTTTTGAGAACCCACACTACAGCGGTCACCATCAAATATCTTGCAGATAATCCTAAGGCTCCTGTTAAAGCATTTTGCATTGATAGAGCATATCGCCGCGAAACAATTGACCCCACACATACCCCTGAATTCGAGCAGCTTGAAGGTGTTGTTATGGATGAGAACATGTCTTTTGCAAACCTACTTGGATGCCTTGCAGAGTTCTATCACAGGATGGGATTTAAGGATGTACGTTTCCGTCCCGGCTATTTTCCATATACTGAACCAAGCGTTGAACCTGAAGTTTATGTTGAAGGCATGGGATGGGTAGAACTTGGTGGTGCCGGAGTGTTTAGAAAAGAAGTCACAGAGCCTCTTGGGATTAAATATCCTGTACTTGCATGGGGACTTGGTGTAAGCCGTGTGGCAATGCTTAAATTGGGATTAAAGGATCTGCGGGAGTTGTACCAGTCAGATATCGATTGGTTGAGGAAAAGTAAAATTTGCGAGTTGTAGTTTGCTCTTGATCTTTATTACTATATCTTGCATATCCACTATGACCGGGACAAAAACATTACAATCTTTATGTAAATGTTTATATCTCCGGACATATGTACAAAAGTTGAGACGAAACTACAAAGCGACTGTACATCATGTCCCACATCTTTACTGCGGTTAGGTGTGCCGTCACATCAGTCAGATTTCAATTTGCGCCTTAAAGTGTTACCTTTTACACCCATATCATTGAGAGCATTTGCGATCTCATTGAATGCAATAAATAACTCTTTTCGCTGGTTTTCAATGGATTCGACCTTCGGTTCCGCTGCGAACCATATCTCCCTTTCAGTGGTTCCACGCGTCACAGAAACACATGAAAGCATATCTGCCTGTGTTAACCTGTAGATAGAATCAATACCAGTCGGTGTTACCCATACAGGATACAGGGATTTCAAATTGTCAATAAACTTTGTCCAATTCAATGTTGTAGACGCTTCAATGTTTAAGTGCAGATGTGCACGCTCGCCTGTTATCTTTTCATCAAGATTTACAAGGAATCTGGCATATTCAGGGCTTAGTTCATCGACTTTCTGTTTATTTTTCAATGTGAGTTTTTCTGCAACGTCCTTGAAAAACGGCGCAAGATTCACATCGCTTGAAGGTTTCGTTGCAAAGGATACTCCAAAAAACGCGACTGCGCTTAGCAGCATTCCAACAATAATTCCGTGGTTCATTAGGATTGGATGTATGGTCTCAAGATACGGGGATTCCATTGGTGCTGTTTTTATAAGGTCTATGGCAATAAGTCCGATCTGGACAACTGCCCCGACCGCAAGTCCTGCAAGTGCGCCTTGCTTTGTAGCACGCCTCCAGTACAGTCCGCCCATGAGCGGGAAAAAGTATGATGCACTTGCGATAAAGGTTGCTATGTGAATTGCCTCAATGATACTGGTAATGAAAAATGAACCAATTGTTGCACTCGCAACAACGATCAATATACTGATCCTGTTAACCACGAGCATCTCTTTCATTGTTGCATCAGGTTTTATGTATCTCTGGTATATGTCACGGGAAAGGCATGATCCTCCGGATGTTGCGAATGTATCAGCACATGACATGGCTGCGGCTGCAAGGCAAATAGCGCTGAGTGCGACAATGGTCGGTGAAAAGTTGCTGACAATAAACACCAAAAGCGCAGGTTCTGCCTGTGCCATTCCCATTGGGAAACCGGCTGCTGCAATATCGGGATATATTGCATTAAGTCCGATAGCTATCACTGCGCATGCTGCAAATACGATCGCTACTAAAAATGCACCCAGAACCAGTCCGAATCTTGCGGATTTTGCATCCTTTGCAGCCCAGACTCTCTGCCACGGATCCTGTTCTGTCATCCATCCGGGGATGATCGCAAAAATGAAAATCAATACCATCGGGATTCCGATCGATAACGGATTCCACCATGAACCGGGTACATCAATGAACAGTTCGGATACAGAAATATCCTGCATTCCACCGGATGTCGCAACACTCACTGCAAGTACGGCCATTACAATTGTAAAGATTGAAAGGAATACGAACTGTATTACATCAGTCCATACAACAGCAGATAGTCCTCCAAGGGTTACATATACTGATACGGCAAGTGCAACTATCAATGCTGCATAAATCGGACTTATTCCATAGAAAACTTCCAGAACGAATACAAACCCCTTTATGTCAGCCACTGCAAATAGTATCATTACAATGGTGATGATTAACGCAACAGGAGCGCGTATTGCACTGCTGTACCTTTGCTCAAGTAATTCTGGCTGGGTGATTGCTGGCAAGTGTTTTATCTTTCCAACAAGAAGCGCTATTATCAACAGGGCAATAATGTTCGGGGCAACAAATCCCCAGATCGAACCCATTCCAAGCAACATGTAAAAACCAATGACTGCAAGGAGTGCTCCTGCTGTGAGCCAGGATGCTGCGGCTGAAAAGCCAACACCTATTGTTCCAATTTCCCTACCCGCAAGCCAGAAATCAGTGACAGATATCTGTCTTTTCGAAAAATACCATCCAATTGCAATGAGCCCTGCCAGATAAGCTGCAAGCAACAGCAAAAACTGATAACCATCCATAAGTATTACCTCTTATTATCCATGCAGCAATTCCCGCTTTATGATTTTGTTTATGTCCCAGCTGTCTAAAACTATACTGTCGCTCGTCGTTGATTTGGCT
>JBQVLY010000022.1:0-16242 GCA_052361065.1 Methanosarcinaceae archaeon
GGAAAATAACGGACTGGTGTGGGGTCAATGCTCAGCCGTAGCTACATTAAATTTGCACCCGAAGGGTGCTTTCTTGTCACAGCGCCGCAGGCGGCGGATTCCATACATTATAAAATATTCACATGCACATCGGTCAGACAAAATGTGACATTTTTAATAACATTGGTGTGTAAAAACGCTATGCTGCATTTCCCTACATTTATTCAACAAGTTGAAATGCCGCTAAAGCGTCATCGTTCATGCCAGTGGTTTGGGAATGCGAAACCTTTGGAGGATTGCTTTGGTGTCAAAAATCGCTAAACAAACACAAAATGGTAAATCAGAAGGATTAAATGTTAATCTGACAAAGACAACCAAAATTGCCAGCCCCGTGCAACAACCTCGTAATAGGGCGCGTTCCACTGCTACTATTAACCTGTATTTGCCAAATTCGCGCTATATAATGTATATTCAACAAAATTATCCAACCACCATTATTATATGGGCATTGACAATTGAAACACGCACATGACACTCTGGATCCTCATTAACGCTGAAAAGTCGAAAATTATCGTTATGCCGATAAAAAATCAGAAGAAGATTCCCTTGTTCGTAGGAGAACTTATCCTGAGAACTACCCCCGCAGGTCCGCGTCCGCATAAGTTCAGGGTGTTTCGCGATAATAAGGATGAGTATCGATCACCGGAAGAACTGGTCGATCTTTTACGGCTTTCAGAACGTGTCATGGTCACAATTGGAGGGGACAGTAGACGCACATCAGATTTTTTAGAGATGCTCAAAGGTTTTCAACTTGAGGCTGATATGGTTAATGTTTGCAGATTTTGCCTCATAAAGCGTAAATTCAATTTTGTGAACAAAAAGTCAATAAAATATCACAGGGAGTTGATCTGTGAAGAATGTGCAAAAGAGGAACTGATGCGTACACTTCGAAATTCCCAGACAAATTATGGGGATGAAGCAGTCGCACATATGGAAGAATTGATGATGCGGTCAAAAGATCTTGATCGTACTGTAGGGATGCTGAACCCTCAAAAACTTGATCCTGACTTTACACGTTTTGACACGGTTAAAGCAAATCCCATCCGGAGTACAGAAAAGATCGCCGATCTTCCAATCAGAAATAAATTCAAGTCCATACTGTTGGAAAAATCCGAACACCTGCTGCCTGTGCAGTCATTATCTGTTAAAAATGGATTGCTGAACGGGAAATCACAGCTGGTTACATCTGTGACCGCAACAGGTAAAACACTTATCGGTGAACTTGCAGGAATTGAGAATATCCTGCGCGGCAGGGGAAAAATGCTGTATCTTGCCCCTCTGGTTGCACTGGCAAACCAAAAATATGACCAGTTCACAAAACGATATAGCGGCATCGGGCTAAAAACATCCATACGGGTCGGCAGTGCCCGGATCAAGACTAAAAGAACATCATCCATGAGCAGGTCACTTGACTCTGATATAATCGTAGGTACTTATGAAGGACTTGATTATGTCTTGCGTACAAGCAATGCAGATCAACTTGGCCAGATCGGAACAGTGATCATTGACGAGGTTCACATGCTTGAAGACCCGGAGCGTGGACACAGGGTAGATGGGCTGATAGGGCGTATGAAGTATATCGCATCCGATGCCCAGTTCATCTATCTTTCTGCAACTGTGGCAAAGCCTGAGATGCTTGCAAAAAATCTTGTTGCTACCCTTATTGAATATGAGTACCGTCCGGTTCCGATCGAGCGGCATCTGCTGTTTTGTCAGGAAAATGACAAGATACGACTTATTGCAAAACTTGCCGGGGATGAATATAATAGGACATCTTCAAAAGGACACAGAGGCCAGACAATTGTTTTTACCAATTCCAGACGTAACTGCCACCGAATATCAGAATCAATTTCCCTGCTTTCAGCACCATATCATGCCGGTCTTACGCAGCATGAGCGAATATCGGTTGAAAGAAGGTTCGCATCAGGTAAATTGCCGGTTGTTGTGACCACGGCTGCACTTGCGGCAGGTGTTGATTTTCCATCATCACAGGTAATATTCGAATCGCTTGCAATGGGAATATCCTGGATATCGATACAGGAGTTTCTACAAATGCTGGGGCGTGCAGGGCGTTCTGATTTTCATGACCGCGGTATTGCTGTGCTACTGGCTGTGCCTAACAAGAAATATACATCTGACCAGGCAGAATCCGAAGAGGTTGTTGCTGTGAACTTGTTAAAAGGTAGTATGGTGCATACTGATGTCCAGTATGGAGAGGATGAGCAGATGGAGGAGATATTGGCATCGGTTGCGGTTACATCTTCGAGAAAGGATCTTGAGACAATTCACAGGACGATGCTTGGTGATTTTGCTATGGGTACGCTGCTTTTACAATTGAAGAAATATCAGTTGATCAGAGAACGTGGTGACAATATCTCGCTAACACGTTTTGGCAGCATTGCTGCAAGGCATTTTTTGTCAGTACCAAAGGCATTTTTGATACGAAGCGCAGTTATGGCAAACACTGATCCTCTGAATATTGTCACAAATCTTGAGTTTTTTGATGCCGTGTATTTTAAGTATGCGCCGCAGATATCGGTCACTTTGAATATCAATATGCCATCAAGGGTATTTCAGGGTGCTTCGATAGATATTCTTTTTGAAGGTGAGAATATCTCAAAACTCGATATGAAACTTCAGGATCAATTATTTGATTTTGCCAGTGAGTTTTTGACATGTTCGTGCAAGGATTCGCCATATTGTGGCTGTCCCGAGCGTAAGTTTTCGGCAAAGGTGATCAAACTCAGGACTGAAGGGTATAATCCTGTTGATATTGTGAAAAAACTGGAATACCTGTATGGAATTACGGCATATGGAGGTGATGTGTTAGGTTATCTGGATGGTGTTATAAGAAATCTTGATGCAGTGGAAATGATTGCAAAGGCATATTCAAAAATGGATATAGCTTTTGAGACTCACCGTCTCAAAAGAGCAGTTGAGGGATGATTGGATAATGATTAATTATGCGGCTTGTTGCTCTACGCATCAAAACCTATTAAAGGGATGTGGTTAAACTACCAGTCAAACAGAGTCTGTGGCTATACAGTAAGTGAAAAGGTTAATGACATGACAGGGATATATTTTCATGACTAAAACGAATGAAGATTTAAGAGCAAATAGAAAGGTTAAGATCGAATTCTATAGGCCTGATGATTTTAAGCAGGTTTATGCGATAGGTGCGATAGGCGGACACAGCCCGTACGATTTCAGGATTGGATTCTACAATGACTCACCGCGTGCATTTGGCGACGTGGATGATTCACATATTATTGAAAGACGGGTAGAGACTGAAGTGATATTGACTCCTCTTGCTGCACTTGAACTTTCGCGATGGTTAAATCAACATATTCAGGATTATGAAAATATGTTTGGTCCTATCGGCAAGGTAACGCAGGTTAGCGAGAAATCAAAAGTAAAATATTCAAAGGACAGTTCTGAGATACAGGGTTACATATAAAAGTTACATATAAAATATAGTAGGATATGTGAAGAATACGAAATGTTACAAAGTTTAATGCAGGGATGTTTTATGCTGACTTGTATAAGCCCGCGATCAATAAATCGCTAAGCATAAATATTACATTGTGCATTTAAGATTCTTTAGTATATGATTATTATCGTTTTATTGGTGTTTAATTTACAATTAATGTGAGGGTATTATTTTGTTCCCGAATAAAAAAGTTCAAAAAGCAATTGGCTTGAAGGTACAAGTGGAAATGAAAGGAGATCAGCATATTCTTGAAGGTACTCTTAAGAGTGTAGATGATTATCTTAATCTTCATCTGGTAGATGCTGTTGAGATCGTGGATGGTGAGAGAATTCGCTCTCTTGCGTCTGTGGTTTTGCGTGGAAACAACATTATTCTAATAGTTCCGATTGAAAACTGATGTATTTGATTCTGTGGAAATGAAATTATGGAACTGGATGAATTAACGTTATACACAATTAGCAAGCATAAAGATGGTGTTTTTCAGAGTGAACTCTGGAAGGAGATGGGCATCGATAGCCGGAAGTGCTCAAGGATTGTGACAAAACTTGTAAATGATGAACTTGTTATACGCGAGAATGCTGTTTCTAATGGTGCCAGAACGTATCTGATAAGGGTGGCAGAGAACGCCAAACCATCGTATTGTGAACTTCTGGCCGGGGATATGTTCTCTCCCTGTGCAGGATGCAGGGATGCATGCCAGCCAGAATTCTGCGGGAAACTTGGTGAATGGATCGTAAACTTAAATGATGACGAAAAACAATCCTGATACTAGGCGAAAGTTTAATAATGATGTGTGACTTATTGGGCTCGCTTCACTGCTAATATTCATTATGCTCCGGTAGTGTAGTCAGGCCAATCATTCCGGCCTTTCGAGCCGAAGACTCGGGTTCGAATCCCGGCCGGAGCATTTGAATCGATTTTATAATCCGATGCTTTAATACTCTTTTTTGCGCTTTTGCGCACTATTTGTTAAAAAAATCAATTTTCATGTATGTTTTTATTAGATTTGTGGTTCTCTGTCATTATGTATTTTGAATGTTATATATAACTATTTCAAATTTAGATGGAGTAGATACTAAAATTCTCATCAAAATTTAATATTGAAAAGTATTTATAACAATATATTATAGTAGTAATAAAAAGTCCCTGGAAATGGGACCACCTTTTTTGATCGCAGAATATGGATTTTTGATCATTTTATAACTGTGTGAAAATAAATACGCTCAAAAGCACTGCTATCACAAATTATTATTAATAGCCGACCATTTAAGCAGCATTATGAAAATCGGTGTACTTGGACCAAAAGGCTCGTATTCGGAAAAAGCGGTCAAACAGTGGATAATGGAACAGGGAACCAAAAATGAAGTTTCACTGGAATATTACGACGACATACCTGACACAATTTCTGCAATTGTTGATAAAACCGTTGACATCGGAGTAGTTCCAATTGAAAACTCCATCGAAGGTTCTGTGGGTATCACACTTGATATGCTACTTGAAAATGATCTTAATATCATTAGTGAGATAGTAGTATCAATAGAGCACTGCCTGTTATCAAGAGGTAAACTCCCTGACATAAGATTGATAATTTCGCATCCTCAGGCACTTGCACAATGCCAGCAATTTATAAAAACACATTTTAAAAACGTTGAGATAAGAACAACCGGCAGTACATCACATGCCGCAAAACTTGCAAATGAGTTCAAGGAGATGGCTGCTATAGCATCACGTGAATCCGCACAGGTGTATGGACTCGATATACTTATACCAAACATCCAGGACAGAAAAAAAAATCAAACACGGTTCATTGCTCTAAAAGCATGCGCCTGTGGAATTGAGGATACTAAAATAGAGTCACCATTACCTGATGTGGATTTCAAGACATCCATCGTATTACATCTCAAAAAAGACAGACCTGGCGCCCTGTATGAACTCATTGGCGAGTTTGCAAAACGGGACATAAACCTGACCCGTATTGAATCGCGCCCGTCAAAACGAGAACTTGGAGATTACCTGTTCTACATTGATTTTGCAGGACACATCGGCGATGCAATTATAAAAGATGCTCTCGATAATATAACTTCGAATGTTGGCATGTTAAAGGTACTCGGATCTTACCGACATGCATCTTTGAGTACAGTAACAGCAATAACAACTACAAGTAAAATTTAACAAAACGGTGCTCTACAATGGACATAGAAACATTTGTAATAAAACAAAATACAGCGCTTAAATGGTATCGGCGCATTTATATCTTATTTGATTTTGCCTCAATTTCCCTTATACTCTATACACTTTTTTTTCTGTTTAGCATGGATGCTTTGTTCTCCATGAACAGCGTCTTTGAGCTCTACACAGGTTCAACCTATCAATTAATTGGCTATTCCATATCCTTTGAAACACTTGGATTGGCAGTTGCAGCAGCTGTCTTTTCACTCATTATTACTATCATGCTGCACATACGCGACAAAATATCAAGTGCCGTCTATCTAATTGAAGATAAATATCCAATCCTTTATGAACGGCTCAGGACTGCTTACGATAATCGCAAAAACAGAAACATAATTGTTGATAATCTTCTAAACAATGTTCTTCCCGATACTACAACGGTCAGGTCATCCTCATTTTTAAACAAAAAGAGACTTGCTTTTTGCATCATCGCATTTGTGTTTACATCTTCGTTCTTTACGTATGTGACAAGTTCTGACCATCGGGTGAACACACCTGAAGACCTGGAACAGATGATTGAAAACCTTCCATTTATGCAAGAAGAAGAGGATAAAACACAGGGGCTGTTACCGGAAGACGAAGGAAACAGCGAAAGTGACGATAGTGGCAGCGAAAGTTTTATTGGCGAGCCTGCGATAATCGTGATCGAGGGAGAGGAGATAGACCTTGCACTTCCACCGGGTGCAGGAATTGGTTTTTCCGTTGGTGAAGAAGGCGAGATACGAACTGAAGACTTTAAACCCTCATCTGCATATGATATTAACACGGTATCATCCCAGGCTTACTACGAAAGTTTGCCTGAAGGTTACAGCAACATGATAAAAGCATATTTTGAGAAAATGGCACAGTGATAACTGGTGGACTGGCAGATCCAATAACATAAATAACGACTCATGAACATGATATAATACAATTTACCGAAAGATGAAGATAAAGAAAATGACACAGTTCCAAAATCCAGTTATCTCAGTGAATATGGAATAAAAATTCACCGCAGAGCCCGCAGAGGATATTACATTGGCAACTCTGCGCCCTCAGCGTACTCTGCGGTGAATTTCTTATAATAATCGATGAATTAAATGTTAATTTAGTAGGTTTTACTTAAAGTCGGTGTATAAAAATAACTGGAAAATGGGATAGTGCCAAAGAAAATAAAGATTACGACAAAAATAAACAAAATAATGACAGTAACAATAACAACAACAAGGAGAAAATTATATGAATTCAGATGGAATATCACAAACATATCGCAATTCCAATGATATATTTACTGCACTTTTTGATGAGATAGGCAAGGTCATAGTCGGTCAGCAGGAAGTAGTTGAGCAAATAATTATTGCAATACTCTCTGACGGGCATGCACTTGTTGAGAGTAATCCGGGACTCGGGAAAACCCTTACCATATCAACGATTGCAAAGACAATGGACCTGAGGTTTAGCAGGATACAGTGTACACCCGACCTTATGCCTGCTGATATCACAGGTACGTATATAATAGAAGAGATAGGTGGAATAAAAGAGTTCAAGTTCGAAGCCGGACCAGTCTTTGCGAACATTGTACTTGCGGATGAAATAAATCGTGCCTCTCCGAAAACCCAATCCGCACTGCTGGAAGCCATGCAGGAAAAACAGGTCACAGCAGGCACTGAAACATTTTTGCTGGACAGGCCTTTTTTTATACTCGCAACACAAAACCCAATTGAGATGGAAGGCACATTCCCATTACCAGAAGCGCAACTTGACAGGTTCCTGTTTAAAATACTGGTGGATTACCCGACACTGGAGGAGGAAAGCGAGATAGTGAACCGCTATACGAAATCAGAATTAATGCAGGTCAACAAGGTAATAGACAAAAGCACATTGCTGGCACTCCAGAAACTTGTCCGTGACGTGCCGATAGCTGAAGATTTAAAAATGCGCGCGATTAAGATCGTAATGACCACGCGTACAGGGAGCAATCAAATAGAATACGGCGCATCCCCGAGAGCATCGATCGGATTAATAATTGCCTCAAAAGCACGTGCGTTTATTCAAGGCAGGGATTATGTAAGCAACGAAGACATTAATGCTATGGCATATCCGATACTCCGGCACAGGATTATCCTTACATTTGAATCGGAGAGGCAGGGTGTATCAAAGGACCAGGTAATTAAAGATTTGCTTTTACAGGTAAAATAACCACATAACAACCTCGCTAATCTGCATTTATCCACACTTACCTGCTCATACTTGTCGGGTAGGCAGGTATTCAATCGAAAAGAGATGAATGTATCTTGCGGCTAATTTTGAATTTAGTCGCAGACACTGTTATTAATTAAGACACACAAACTTATCAACTTCAATGAACGACAAAAAACACCGGATTGACATTGATTTTTTCAGGCAACTTGACCGCTTTACTTTCATGGTCCGGAAACGGATCTCTACTGCCTATGCAGGCAGCCGGCGCTCCATTCATAGTGGACACGGTATTGATAACATCGGATATCGGGAATACAATCCCGGAGATGAACTAAAATCAATTGACTGGAACGTTTATGCCCGTTCGGAAAAATTGTATGTGCGGCAGTTTGAGGAAGATAAGTCCCTTACGACCCATATCCTGCTTGATGCCAGTAATAGCATGGATTATTCAAATAACATGGTGTCAAAATTCGAATATTCTGCCATGCTTGCCGCAGGTTTTGCGTATCTTGTCACAAAGGACAATGATATGTTCGCAATATCAACATTTGCTGAAAATGTAGATATCACAAAACCCCGCCGTGGCAGGCAGCATCTTATACGCACTCTTGATCGTCTGGGAGATACTGATCTTGGAGGTCAGACTGCAATAAATGAATCTGTTCTCAGTTACGGGCGTATGATACGCTCACGTTCGCTTGTTGTTATCATCTCGGATTTCATGGACGATCTTGAATCTATCAGCGCTGCAGTGCGAAGACTTGCAGATCATGATCTTATACTTATTCAGGTACTTGATCGCAGTGAGCGTGATCTCACAATACACGGACATTCCAAACTCCTTGACCTGGAAACGGGCGATGAGTTAAAAACGTATGTAAGCAAGGATTTCAAGATCAAATACCAGAAACATCTTGAAGATCATATTAGCAGCATACGAGAAACCTGCGCACGCGCAGGTGCCGAGTTCTACACTTTTACGACAGATGTACCTGTGTTTAATGCATTCTTCGAAACACTCAGCAGGAGGCGGTTGTGATGCCTTTTACAACTCCTATGGCATTAGCAGCGCTTGCAAGCATAATACCTTTAATAATTATATATCTCCTGCACCCGAAACCTCTTGTGATACATATTCCATCCCTGATGTTCCTGATGAAGATAGAGGAAGAAAAAAAACGATTCTACTCATCTATTACCAGGTTCATAAAAGATCCACTGTTCCTGACACAATTACTTGTCCTGATATTCCTATCAGTTGCCGCAGCAGGTCCGTTCTTTATGACTGAAGAACCACTTAGCGGCGAACATACGGTACTTATCATTGACTCGTCAGCAAGCATGCAGACAAATGATCGATTCAAGAGTGCTGTTTTAATCGCACAGAATTATGTGAGCAAGAAGAACAGTATCATCCTTGCAGAAAATGTGCCTGTTATTGTACTGGAAAAGTCAGGCGCATCCGGTGCAAAGGACGTACTTGAAAAACTGCAGCCAAAGGCCACTGTTGCTGACCTCTCGATGGCAATATCAAGCGGGATGCGCCTTCTCTCTGATGAAGGAGGCAGGATCATTGTTATTTCCGATTTCACGAACTGGGACGGAGATGATCCGGTGACTGCTAAGAGCCTTGCGGAATCCTATGGTATTAAAATGACATTTGTCAAGGTGGGAAAAAGTGCAGGGAATGTGGGAATTATTAACGGATGGCTTGAAGTGGGTGATTCGGGATATACCTACAATTGCATAATCAAGAATTACAAGGATACACCTGAAAAAGCGAAGATCGACATAAGTATAAGTAATGGTAATAGTGCTGCGGTTTCTAAAACAATGTCATTTGACATTGCGGCGCGTTCTACAAAACAGTTCATGTTAACAAATCTTGGTAATGGAATCACAACAGTGAAACTTACAAATACGGATGACCTGATGGTTGATAACACAGCCTATATCCTTATCCCGGGTGTATCGCAGCAGCGTATATTGGTAGTCTCTGACACAGGAAAACTGCCTTCAAAAACCTCGCTTTCACTTATACCAAATACCGTGACTACTACTCTTAAGAGTGTTCCTTCTGACATTGTTAAATATAATGTCGCTGTCATCGCGAACAAGGATACTGCCCTGTCCAAACAGGAGATTTCAATACTTGATCGATATATTAACAAAGATGGAGGAAAGGTTGTGTTCATTGCAAGCAATGCACTTGCACCGGATATGGCTGACTTTGACCTGTTCAAATTACTGCCTGTAAAACCACTTGGAATCACAGAGGCTCATGATGGTGTATCTTTAAAAGTTGTACAGGAAACACGACTCACTGAGGATATGAAATTCGACGAGATTGCGGTCTATAAGTACTTAAACGTAACACCAAGAAGTGATTCTACATCACTTGTGACCATAGGGGACAATATTCCTATGCTTACCTACCAGCCAATCGGTGATGGCACGGTAGTATATCTGGGACTTAATGATGTACTTGGCGAAGAGGCATGGGGTAATTTCCACAACTTGCCCGAATATCCGGTATTCTGGGCAAAACTGATAGGTTGGCTTGGGGGAGCCGGAGATATTTCTGACTACAATTTAAAGACAGGCGCAATAACGGCACTTTCAAAGAACATGGATTATTCAGCACCAGGTGGTACAATGTCAGGCAACCGCGTGTTGTATGATGAAGTCGGTATCTATGAGGTAGCAGGGAAAAGGATCGCTGTTAACCTTTACAATGATCGGGAATCGGATACGACTGTGGATGCATCGGATGTGATTGATCGCTCCCTTTCAAAGACCGGGCCAAGTATTGTGAGGGCTACGACCTATACAACCAAAAAAGACCTTGATATCTACCTGATAGCAGGTGTGTTCTTATTGATGCTACTTGAGATTATGATAATACGAAAAAGGGGTGAACTGTAATGGAAATGTTATTACTCGAAAATCCACAGGTGCTGTGGCTGATCGTTCCGTTACTGGCTGTCGGTCTTTACATGGTCAAAAAAGGTGCAAAGACAAGACTTGTTGAATCACGCATTATTATTGCAGTGCTGCTTATTCTCGCACTTGCATCACCTTATACACTTATTAGCAAAACGACAATTGATGAGACTCCGGATATTGTTATAATATCTGATGAGACTGCCAGTATGCAGTTGTTTGAAGAAGGGACAGCATCCAGAATATACGAAGCACTCACTGCAAAGACACCAACAACACTTGTAAAGGTCAGCGGGGAAAAGACTTCGATCGGGGATGCGATAGTCCAGTATTCAAGGGGTGAGAACCAGATAGTGCTTGTAAGTGACGGAAACAATAATCACGGCAAAACTCTTGAGGATGCGTTTAAGGTCGCGAATGAGATGGGGACGACTGTGTATTCTGTCGGACCCGAACTTAAGGTCAACGACCTGAGTGTTGAGATCACTGGTGATAAAACGGTTGTTATCGGGAATAAGAATGAATTTAATGTGGTTGTTTCACAGGCAGGGGAGAGGGAAATAGAGTACTCTATTGAGGTGTTGGTTGATGGAAAACCTGTTGGGGTAGGTAAGTCTACAAAAACCCAGGACACCCGTAAAAAAACAATATCTTTGGCAGGTATCAACCCTTTCACGTCACTTGGTGCACATACTATCAAAGTAATACTGACACCTCATGGTGAGGATAGTGATCGCATAAACAATGTGTTCTACAAATCCATATATGTAGTTCCGAAACCGAAGGTCCGGTTGATAACCGATGACACTACAGCATCGTTTTCCAAAATTTTACTTAACCTTTATGATGTTTCAACAACTGGTGGATTGTCTGAAATTGATGACAAAAAGGTTGTCGTGCTTGACAATAAGCACATCAATACCCTGTCTGAAAACGATGTAGGGGTGCTTAAGAAATACGTAACAGACGGAAATGGTCTTGTTGTTGTTGGCGGTGAGCGTGCATATGATTACGGTGATTATCTTGATTCTTCTTTTGAAGAACTATTGCCTGTGATATCAAAACCGACTGAGTGGCGAGGGGGTAGGAATGTGGTGCTGTTGTTGGATATATCGGAGAGTACTCGTTCACATGAGCATGCTATTCCTAAGGCAGATGATTTTAAAGGTGGTGGAACAATAACTTACCGACCACCACCACAGTCTCCATCACTACTGTCATATATAATAAGCAATGCAAAATATATTATTAATGATATCGATAATCGAGATGCTTATCTTGCCGTTATTTCTTTTGGAGATGAAGCAAATGATACATCAGAAGGATTTATTTATTTAGGTATCGAATCAAACCGAAATGAAATCATTGAAAACATAAATGGATCTAAAGAATCAGGGGATACTAACCTGCCAGAAGGACTCATTATGGCAGAAAAACTTTTCGAGCAAAGTGCTGGTTCGCAAAATATAGTAATACTTTCTGACGGTGGTATTGAAAAATACTATGATAATACTGTTGAGGTTGCAAAGCGACTTCATAACAACGGTGTAAATATATTTTTCATCCATCATACTTTATCTGACCAATTTTCGAAGTATCCTAATAATTTGATGACTGAAATAGGGGAGCCTCAAAATTATTTAGTATCAAAAGAAAGTAATATAAACATAATCTTCGAAGAAATCGAAAAGCCTCCGGAAGGTGAAACAATTACTCTTTACGTCTTCCCGCTCATCGAATACAACCCAAAGCATTTCATTACCCGCAACATCGATATCTCTGGTAATATCACAGGCTACAATGACGTTACACCAAAAGCAGGTTCGGACAGGATAATAATCACATCAACCGGAAAACCTGTACTTACCACATGGCGATATGGACTCGGGCGTGTGGCAGCCCTGACCACTGATAACGGTGAGGGTGGAGGGAACCGGTGGAGTTCACAGATGTATGCCGGTAACAATTCAAAACTTACATCTGCCACAATTAATTGGGCGATCGGGAATCCGCGCGTGGAAGAAGGTGCCGTACTTGAAGGAATAGATGCATGGTTAGGCACGCCTGTTACACTTACTCTCACGATGTATGATGAGGGCGTGCTACCTGCACTTGCACTTGATGGTGCCGGTTCGCTTGAACTTTCGGTGACAGGAAAGAATACCTATGAAACCACAATTGATCCTGACCGGATCGGAATGCATGATATTTCGGGTTATCCGGTTGCTGTGAACTATCCAAAGGAATACCGCGATGTCGGGTTGAACGAGCGACTTCTATCGTTTGTCAGATCCAGTGGCGGAAAAACATACACTGAGCGGGATGCCCGCGCGCTTCTTCTCGGGGATGCAAAAAATAACTCGGAAAGGGTTGTACAGGAGCCTGTGAGTTGGAAGATGTATTTAATTATTGCGGCGCTGCTGCTGTTTTTGTTGGATATTATAATCAGGAGGATCAGGGAGATCCAGGCTGCGAAAAGGGCTGAGAGAATGAGGATGTAGGGATCAAAAGGATTTGTGCCACACAGGCCGAATCGCAATGGAGATACTTATATTAATTATCCGGATATACAGAAACATCATCTGTAGACCTGGTACGCCATATATGTGTATGTATATATATGTATGTACAATTAGACACAATTGTCAAACATTTTTGAAATCAATGGATATGGACTCGGTACTAAAAACTAATCACATGCCTCCGACATTTAACTCAAAAATTTTACAAGCAATATCTTTTTATCCTGAAACATTCACTTTAGTTTAGGAGGGTGCTAAAATGGCAAGTGAAATTATATTACCGTTATTAATTATCATTATGATTTTATTCCAATCCGTCAAGATGGTAAAGGAATATGAACGTGTTGTGATCTTCAGGCTGGGCAGGCTTAGCGGTGTGAAAGGACCGGGTTTGTTCCTTATAATTCCTGTGATCGATAGTGTCGTAAAGATCGATCTTCGTGTGGTTACAATCGATGTCCCGAAACAGGCTGTTATTACAAAAGATAACGTGACAGTGGAGGTGGATGCTGTTGTTTACTATAAGGTTGTTGAACCCGCTGCCGCTGTGACAGAGGTGGAGAATTATAGATTTGCTACGTCAATGCTTTCCCAGACCACGCTTCGTGATGTACTGGGACAGATGGAACTTGATGATGTGCTTTCAGAGCGTGAGGCTATCAACAAGGATATTCAGGAATTGCTGGATGTTTCCACAGATCCATGGGGTATCAAGGTCACAGGCGTAACATTAAGAGATGTAAGTCTTCCGGAGACCATGCTTCGTGCAATCGCAAAACAGGCAGAGGCAGAGCGTGAGAAACGCGCGCGCATCATTCTTGCAGAGGGTGAGTTTAAAGCTGCTGAAAATATGGTAGATGCTGCAAAAATGTATGGGGAGGTGCCTGTGGCCATCAAACTGCGAGAACTCCAGACTTATGCTGAGATCGCGCGGGAGAAGAATATGATAATCATATCTTCATCAAGTGATATTGGTGAGATTGCTGCTGTGTCGCAGGCTGTTGTAAAAAAGACATGAGAAAACCGGATATGATATTGGAATCGGGGATGATATGATGCTTAAAAGATTTTATCCCCTTTTTCTGTTGTTTTTTTCACTTTGTCTGATCCTCTCACCCGCCTGTGCCGATGAACAGCAAAAAGTACTTGTCCTTGAAATATCGGATTCCATAACCCCGGTATCCGATGACATTGTCCTGGATGCAATATCTATGGCAAAGAGCGGCGGTTTTGAAGCTCTTGTAATCACACTCAACACGCCAGGGGGCGGATTGGATGAGACGTTTAGTATCATTGAACAGATAGACCAGACTGGTGTTCCTGTCATTGGATTTGTTTATCCCCAGGGTGTGAAAGCATGGTCTGCGGGTACGCTTATATTGATCAGTACGGACATTGCCGCAATGGCGCCACATACGATAATTGGCTCGGCACAGCCTGTTGAAATGTCAGCAACCGGAATTGAACCGATAGAGGATTCAAAGATCGTTAATGCCATTGTTGCGCTTGCGCGCGAGAAGGCGCTTATGCACGGCAGGAATGAAACTGTTGCTGAGGAGTTTATCACCAAAAACCTGAACCTCAATGCTGAATCTGCACTGGACGCCGGTGTGATAGAGTTTATTGCGCCAACGATCAAGGATCTGCTTGTGCAGATAGACGGAGAAGTTATCAAAGGGAAAACACTCAGCACAAACGGTGCAGTTATTGAATATTACACCCCGTCTGTCAGGCTTTCTTTTATGAATATCGTTTCAAATCCTCTTATTTCGTCCATGCTTATTATGCTGGGGATATACGGGGTCGTGTTCGGAATATCAAGCCCGGGGATGGGTGCTGAGATTTTTGGCATAATCTCAATAACACTTGGTCTTATTGGCACTGGTTTTGATGTAAATATCGCTGCAGTTTTCCTTTTGCTGATAGGAATTGTGTTGGTGGCATTGGAACTGCAGGCGCCCGGTTTTGGGGTGTTTGGAATTACAGGCATGGTTTGCCTGATAGCAGGAAGCATTCTTTTGGTTCCTATGAGTTTTCCGAATTATTACACACCCGCCGATTTTCAGAGATCACTGATGATGTCCATTGCTGCGCCGACTGTGGTTGTTGGAATTTTGATGGTGTTTGCGATATATAAGGTAATGGAAGTCAGGCACCGCAAACCCCTTGTCGGGGAGATGATAGGGGATATGGCAAAGACCATAGATCCGCTTGAACCCGGAACAGATGGTTTTGTCAGATATAAAGGGGAATACTGGAAAGCGCGCGCAGATGAACATGTTGCTGAAGGGGAAAAGATAGAGATTGTTGAAAAGGATGGAATTGTGCTTGTTGTTAAGCGTATATCCCAAAAAGATTGACTGGACAATTCTTTGTGTTTCTTATCACCCGGGATTTTTTAAAGTGATGTGCGGGGTTTATGGGATATGGCACTATTTAAGAGTACAATCTAACAATACATGACTATCGGCTATTATGAATTCAAAGGAAAAATAAACTGCATCGCCTTTAAATACTTTCCCACCCTCTTTTATTTTGGGTCTAAGTAGCTCTATAAATGACATTGGTAGTAGAGAACAATTGATACTTGATGTAATAACTGATGTAAATAAATCTAAGCAGTCAGCAAGAAAATATTTTTTCACCCATGACGTATTCATTCAGTCTACGTCAATATCAGCAATTCCCGTTATGACTTTAAACGTATACAAGCGAAGGCATGTTTTTTTGACATTTCGTAATAATTTTTTGACATTATGTGCTTTTATTCGTCATATCATAAGGCAAATCAACGACGAGCGACAGTATAGTTTAGACAGCTTGGATATAAACAAA
>JBQVLY010000023.1:0-15956 GCA_052361065.1 Methanosarcinaceae archaeon
CAGGTACTTTTAGAAGTATCCAAGGTGCACGTAATTTCTGCCGCATTAGGGGATACATCTCTACTATGAAGAAGAATAAGCTTTCTGTTATTGATGCAATTGAAGCAGTATTCAATGGAAAGCCATTTGTTCCATTTATGCCAGTTGCATAAGTGGAATTTAATTTGTGACATCAAGTGAAGAAACTGAATGCTTTAGGTGATTTGCGGACAGGGCTGAATAGTTACTATTTCCTTTACCCTTCTTACCATAATCCTGGCAATTTTCATTCAAACAACAAAATTCTGACAAATCTAGTTCTAAATTCATTAATGTTCCTCAAAAAAAGATATTACATTTAAACTATTTAAATGCTATCAATTGCTCAGGGACACGACCGGAAAACCTTCACGTACCGTTATATAAAAGAGAAAGAGCGAGTAATCGCTCTTCTTTATTCAGCGGGTATAATGATTAAGATTAACAAACTTTTTTTGAAGCAAATACAACCGTATTATTAACAGGCGATTCAGGCTGGACCCGAAGATATTCTTCAAACTGGTCAGGAAGTTCAAAAGAAGAAAAGGTGTCTAATAAACTTCTTAATCCCTTTTCATATATGCGGTAGGATAGTTTGGTTTCTTCCGGGAGCACCTTTGCCAGATGAGTGAATATCTCTTTTTTAGGTTCGGCTTGAGCAGCTATCATGATCAGATCAGATCTGGTTTCCAAAGGCAACGTTAAATGATTTCCGTTGATTATTTTGATCTGATCAGAAGCCCCAAGTTTTTCCAGCACTTTTCTTGAGAGTTCTGCCCTGTCAGGGTCCTGTTCAATACCAATTCCTTTAAGTCCATACCAGCGGCAAAGGACTATAAGCGTTAAAGGTAGCGGGCCGCTCCCAAGGAATACAACGCTATCACCAAGTTTTAGTTTAGCTCCCTGGAATTCAGTTTGGGACAATTTGAGATAGTTTTGTATATAATTGAAATTTTGAAGCATATCCATTGGATACTTACTTTCCAGTATAGAATATGCATAGTCAATTTCCAATTTTGCAGTATATAAGCTTCTGAATCTGGCAATAGCGTTAAATGCTAAATTGAACACAGAATCACAGAGGATAACTTCTGCAGATTTACCTGATACATTTAGTGATATCAAATAATCAAGTTTTTGAAAAATCGTTTTAAGGTAATTTGAAGGGTCCTGAAGAATCTCTTCATCCTTGAGATCCTTAATAGATGAATAAATCTCAAAGAAATCTTCAATTATTTTTTCTGTGTAATCCCCTACACTATGGCTCACACCAGAAATATGCTTTCCATATATGTCTGTACCGTAAATATATGAATTTTGTTTGTATGTCTGTATTGAATTCATAATTACCACCGTCAAGCAGGATTTGGTAAATTGACAATATATCGATAAATTTGGTTAATATATATATATATATATATTGATATATATTTTAAATGTTATTGAAAATCGTCTGAATTATTGAACGTTTATAGCTATTCAATAAAACAAGACAGAATGCACTACTTAACCCTTCCGCAGCATGCTGTTTTAATAATAAATAAGTTATAATGCATATGCAATATTTCTGATGACCAGCCTATTATGTAGGAACGAGTATTACGATTATGCAATTTCAGGCATTTGTTGAAAAAAGACTTCAAACATACTCTCAGATATAAAGACAAATGCCCTACAAGCCGGGAAGATACAGCAATTCACACAATTTCATTTTATTCTCATTTAGAGTGCCAGTTCAACAACTCGTAAAAACTATCAAATTTTAAACCGGGGGATGTTCTGGAGTTTTAAAATGTAATTTATCATCACCTTAAAAATGAGTAATTCACTCATGTTTAACCACACACTTTGAAAGCCCCATCACCTCAACCATATCACTGTTATCGGGACTGTGCACGATCATTTGCCCCTTCTTCAAATAAGGGATCCTTTTTTCATACTCCTTTTGCACTTTCAAAGCATTGATCGCCGCATCGTTTGTCAGGTTCAATATCACCCGCGTATTGATCTGCTTGAACACTGTATCATCAATATCCTGGGGATCCTGTGTTATCAGAAATAGGCCAAGACCTTCCTTTCTGCCCTGTCGTGCAGCGTCTGCAAATTTTGATATAATCTTCCTCGAATGTTCGCCCGATGCCTTTGAAAGATACCGGTGCGCCTCATCCAGTGCAAGTATGATCGGTGTATCCTTAACAGCTGCATCACCAGAAGTACTAAGTTTATTATCCACCACCAGCGTCATCAGTGTAAGCACTATCAGGTCGCGTATCTGCGATGAATTGATATACTCTGTCGGGAACACACTCACCTGTCCGGAGCTGAACACATTGCCAAGTATCTCAGTGATCGGAGTCGCAGGCTGGTCAAACACTTTCCGGAGTGTCAGGCTCTTTACCCTTCTTACGATACCATCATACGAAGCCTCATGTATCCTATTACTGTCAACATAGGTCATCCTTGTACTTTCATCACCTATGTGATCTGCAAATTCACTATATGTATGGCTGCCGCCCCTTTTGAAATAATCCTCAACCAAAAGTTCCAGTCCGGTATATTGAAGATCTGTCATTCCCACAGGCGTAATGAGCCAGAGGTTATTTCTCACAAGTTCAAAAGGAATTGTAAATTCCAGCTGTTCAGCCCGCGACTTTCCATTATACGAATACCCGGCCACCTTTGCCACAAACGTCTTTGTAGTGGCACAGCGTCCGAAATCCACATTTTCCGATTTGAAGACATACTCATCACCAGCCTCAATTTCAGGATTATCCTCAAACATCTGGGAATATTCATCCTGCGGGTCCATGATAATAAGGCATGGATTCTTGTTCTTAGTCCTATCATTCCGCAAGCGGTACCTATTATCCTCACTCATGAACTGGCGGAGTATGTTCTTTGTCAGGAACGTCTTTCCGGTACCCGTACTCCCGCATACCAGAATGTGTCTAAACACCAGCGGATCACCCATAGAATAGTCATTTTTCATATAATACGGTACGGTAGGCGGCACGGCATGTGTCCTTACTACTTCGCCCCCTACACTTAAATATCCAAGAAATATGCCCTTTTTCGGGATATTGAGCCCTGTTTGTATCTTGCTCTTGTCGGTCACAGGCAATATAGGAGTATTCGGACGGGGTATCCTGTCAGCCATTCTGCGCACAAGTTGAGGTTTACTTGCGGTTTTGCTGTCGTGCTCATAAAGAATACATATCGGATCAAGAAGTGCCAGAAATTTATAATCCACTTCTTCTGTTGTATTGGACTTCAGCATCCTGCGCGAGTGGATCTCTGTCGCGTCATCCACCTCAAATTCCTGAAGATACTGCAATTTCCAGATGCGTGCAAACAGTTCTTCATCACCGTACGGCACTATCACATACGTGCCCAGACGTACATCCTGTCTACGTGAAGTTGAGATATATCCTGTAATCCGCGCGCCGGATTCCGTTATTTCAAGTGGCTCTATACCAGTCGTGACAATCCCAAACGCATCTTCCGCACCATATGTGTTGTCCATATTAGGCACATATTCTTCAAACATAGACTTGTCCGATTGAACATCGGGTTTTTGGGACATGCCCGTTTCTCCCAATTCATCAGATGCGTATGCCAGTATATCATTTTCGTTAATGTTAGTATTAGTATTAGTGTTGATGTTAGTATTGACATCGTTCTCAATCATCATTCTCACCCCATCGTATATCATTATACATCGTATCAAACTTTAAATCATCAAACTGCCCAATTATCTGTTCTTTCTCGCTCAATCGTATCTTTGCAACAGAATCCGCTTTTAACAGCGTTGTAGGAAATCCGCTAACAGAAAGGTCATAAAGTATTTTTCGCGTTATTGTGTTCCTCATATCTTCATTTTTTGTAATACCATATGGCGATTCCACCTTAAAGATAACACCTGTCATGGGCACATATACCATAAAAAAGGTGAGGGAATAGTCCTCCTTGCCAAACTTGTGGTTAAGCGACCCCGCAACAAGCGGGGATGTACTGTTCAGCATTCTCTCATAGAACTGGTTTTGCTGCAAAAACCAGTTGGTATAGGTAATATACCTATCATTCCCCTGCCTGTTCCGATCAAGAGAAAGTGCATTCTTGAAGAACTGCGCATCCAGGACCCATGGAATATCCACCCTGCCGCCCTGTTTTTTAATGGTCTGCATGATCTGCATATCTTCGGGATTCTTCACAAACCCAACAACTGGTATCCGGTTCTCGATATGATGGTCCATGATGTCAATGTAGTTTTGTAGTATCTTTTTTGCATTGGGGTCATACTGTATCTGTATATCATCCGATTCAACAACCATCCAGTACATCAGCTGCTTTGGATATATAGGACCATCCATGATAAAGAACCCATCCTTTTTTAGTTTTCTCATCATCCAGAGTATATGCTCGGACTCTGAAAGATAGATTGCAATATTGTGTACCATGCGCTTGATCCTCTTGTTCAGAAGCCCTGACTGGATACGCACGATCTTGCATCGCCCCTCACCTTCATCGAACATCTCCCAACCATCTGTTGTGTTGATCGTTACCTTGCTGCTCGGGGAATACGTGGCTGATACTATCGTTCTTCGCCTGTGCAGATCAAGGTCTGTTGGCGTGGACGCAAGTGCACAATGGCAGAAGTCCACAAACAGTCCGCTATCAAAAGGAATTGGATTTGTACTTCCGCTGTCACAGGAATACGTTATCCTGAATGGATCACTTGATAGTGACATCAAGTCTACATTTACCTTTGAACGCCTCAATTTCCCTATCGATCTTAGTACCACTTCACCATCATATTTTAATTCAAGGAGCATGTTGAAAAGGTCGGAAGCGGTTTTTAGATCATTATTGTCTCTGCAAAGATCGATCCGGTGCGCAAGGTTAGAGATTGCTTTTATGTGGATCGGTTCAAGGGTCATGAACTATAGATGATATGAAATGGTCATATAGTTTTGGATATTTGTAACATCGGAATTATTCATTGTTTCTTTTTATACCACAGGATATATAATAATAAAATTGATCAATCACTCGGGATAATCTTTTTACCCTTAAAGTTGTGTTATGTGCAAATGGGTATACAGGACAATATTAAAGACGTTGAAGATGAGATTCGCAAGACGCCTTATAACAAGGCTACTTCCCATCATATCGGTAAACTGAAAGCAAAACTTGCACGCCTTCGGGATGAGGTTGAGAAGATTGCTTCCTCCAAATCAGGAGGTGATGGGTATTCGGTCAGAAAATCAGGCGATGCGACAGTAGCTCTTGTGGGATTTCCTTCTGTTGGAAAGTCAACGCTACTAAACAAACTGACAGGTGCGAATTCCGAAGTAGGAGCGTATGATTTTACGACACTTGATGTGATTCCGGGCGTTCTTGAATATAAAGGTGCGACTATACAGATATTGGATGTACCAGGTCTGGTAAAGGGTGCGGCATCGGGCAGGGGTCGTGGAAAGGAGGTTATTTCTGTTGTCAGGAGTTCCAACCTTGTGATTTTCATTCTCGATGTTTTCCAGACGTATCATTATGAAGTTCTGGTGCAGGAACTTTATTCCGCAGGGATACGTGTGGATCAGGAACCGCCTGATGTTATGATTATAAAACAGGATCGTGGTGGTATTATAATTAGCAAGACCCTGAAACTTGACTTGTCTGACAGGTTGATAAAAGCAGTTTTAAATGAGTACCGTATTCACAATGCACATGTGCTTATCAGGGAGAATATTACGGTTGACCAGTTAATAGATGTTGTTCTTGATAACAGGATATATATTGATTCTATCACTGTTGTTAATAAGGTAGACCTGGCTGATGAAATCTTTATTGAAGATGCTATGAATGCGTTCCCTTATTCAATTTTGATCTCTGCTGATAAGGATCTGAATCTGGGTGCCGTGAAAGATGCGGTATTTGAGAAGCTTAATTTTATCAGAATATACATGAAACCACAGGGTGAGCCGGCTGACATGGATGAACCTATGATAGTTGTGAATGGTACGACTGTAGGTGATATCTGCGATAAATTACATCGTGATTTCAGGAAAAAGTTCCGTTATTCACAAATCTGGGGTAAATCTGCAAAACACCCGGGACAAAGAGCCGGACTCGACCATTTATTGTATGACAGGGATATTTTGACGCTGATCATTCAGAAATGAGATATTGACTTTTGGCTTTGCACAAGAAATAAGTATTAGTATGCCTGTATTTTGCTAAAATATTGCAGTCCCGTAGGGTAGCGGTCAATCCTGCAGGCCTTTGGAGCCTGCGACGGTGGTTCGAATCCGCCCGGGACTATTTGAATTTAATTAATAATCATGTTCAAGGACTTATTTATTTCCGGACTTAAATTGTGCTCAAAATATGTTACCGCTAACACTTTAAGGCATACAATCATTTGATAAATGCAGGTATCAGCATCAATCCCTCATAAATACTTAGTTGGTACCTGCATATTTATTGTAAATCACATTTAATAATTTTCCATAAATGTAAATGTAATTTAAAGTTTTGCATGCGCGCTGTCGCCTGTACTGTAGCGTCAAAAAATTGATTTGTTGATTTTCAAAAATAGCATTTTTTAATAGTATATACTTTATAATCTATAATTTATACTTCATAATTTCTCACATCCACAATATAACGGATCATATGAACCTCATATCAACATTTATCTATGCTGTGGTACACGATCGAGTGAAATTATAATTTGTTAAAGGCTTTAAAGGATGCGGTAATTAAGAAATTAATTATATTATCGTCAAAACATAGGGGAATGGGCAAGTATTTCAAGAATATTACTTGTAACAAAAAGTGTTAATTACTGAATTGTCATGATAATAGATAACAATAAATTCTACAATGATAAGCAAATGAAAGTTCTCTGAAAGGTTAAAACTGAAAATGATTTAAACTACAAGGTAATAGAATAACAGGATTTATTTGACATAATACCTAAGAGCATTAATAAAATATTTGCTGAACTCAGATTAACTTGGTGACCTTGTATTCTGTACAGGGCGTTCGTCTTTGTGGACTGGCATAATTTTATTATAATATTATAATTATTCATTAAAACATAATCAAAATTAACAATTATTATTTCAATTTCACAATTCCAACGGAGAAAATACATGGGAATAATACAATCATTTAGAAATAATTTCAAAGGGTTTTTCAAAAAACTATTCAACAAAAAGAATGCACGCATCGGCATTTACGGACCGCCAAATGCCGGAAAAACAACCCTTGCTAACAGGATACTGAGAGACTGGACAGGAGATGCCATGGGTTCGGTTTCACATGTAGCACACGAAACCAGACGCGCAAGACGACGAGAAGGTATTACTATCAAGACGAACGGTAATTCCATTACTCTGGATATCGTTGATACCCCGGGACTTGCCACAAAGATCGATTTTCAGGACTTCATGTCAGCGGGGCTGGAAGAAAGCGAAGCAAAACGCAGGGCAAAAGAAGCAACTGAAGGTGTTATCGAAGCTGTGAAGTGGCTTGATAATCTTGATGGTGTGATTCTTGTAATGGATGCGACTGAAGATCCATTTACCCAGGTCAATGTCACAGTCATCGGAAATATGGAGGCACGTCGTTTACCGCTATTGATTGCAGCCAACAAGATGGATCTTGAAGATTCATCTCCAAAAACTATAAAGGATGCATTCCCACAGCATCCCATGGTTGCAATATCGGCATTGGAAGGCGATAATATCGATCATCTCTATGGAGAAATTGCAAAAAGGTTTGGGTGATTTAAATGAATGGTATTCAAATGGATCTGATATCAGAAGATAAACTGGCTAAAATGGCTCCAGTGGAAAAAGTCAGGTTCATCATTGATGAAGTGAAAAGTGGCAAAATACTCGTTCTTGAGAGTGGATTGACACCTGAAGAAGAAGCAAATCTTATTGAAATAACAATGTCACAGATAGATCCTGGTGATTTCACAGGTATTGAGATGGAGAGTTACCCTTTTAAAATTGACAATTCATTGCTTGGAAAACTGTTTAAAAAGAATACGATCCGGACGAGACTTACAGTTATTGGACCCGCCAAACAATTAAAAACGCTTAAGAAAGATCGTGACCTGATAAGTGCACTTGTTTTCGCAAACAAGTAGTTGTGTGATATTCAATGGGAACCACTGAAGAAATTGAAAAGATCCATTCCAATCCACAATCACTATCATCTTTTGCGATGGGACAAGACGATGTTAATGTATTGTGCACACATGGTAAGATCAAAATTTGGTTTGGCCGCCAGGTGTCTGATGTTGTTATCGGACAGGTCTTAATTGGCATTTCCATTGTAGATGCATCATCAGTACATGAATGTGATATTGTTTGTCCTTTTGAAGAAATTACTGATTATGAGAGTCATGAGTATGTACTTGTATCCTATGCGAGAACGAATGGTGGATACAGGGCAACATTCAATGTTCCGTTTAGCAGCAAGACCGCGCTTTTCCATCTTGCTGAATCGATTAGCAAAAATCTTAAGAACAAAAACATTAACATTGATATATACTGGATCGGTGATGATACTGACATAATACTGCTATACGATAAACTTAGTATTATCGATGGATGGAAAATTAAACAGGTCAAATATAAAGATGAAGGAAAAGAAAAATAGTTTAACGGGAACGTAGGATTTACTTTATGAAACTACGATTTGTATCAAAAGTCAGACAAATATGATTGACATAATCATATAGATTAAAGACAATAACAAAATTTTATAAATTCTGTGTACCTATTGATTAAAGAGGCAACTATTATGAAGGATTTATCCAGCATTGATTGTAACAATTTATTATCCTCTATGGAACTCATCTCAAAGCACATTCATGGCGTAGCCAATGAAATTGAAGTGGAATATATTAAGAAGATGCTTGCTGATATCATGGAAGCAAACCGTATTTTTGTTATGGGTGCCGGACGTTCCGGCCTGGTCGCCAAGGCATTTGCGATGAGGCTTATGCATATTGGATTTAGCGTTTATGTAGTTGGTGAATCTACCACACCAGCTGTAAAGAACACTGACGTTGTGGTTGCAATATCGGGTTCAGGTGAAACACGATCAATTGCAGATCTTGGCAAGATCTCAAAGGATATCGGATCAACATTGATAACCGTAACATCCAACAGGGAATCAACACTCGGGAGATTGGCAGATACCGTAGCATTGATTCCGGGCAGGACAAAGGAAGATGTGGGCGGCTATCTTGAAAGGCACATGCGCGGTGAGTATTCACACCTGACACCGCTTGGAACATCATTTGAGATAACGGCTCTCGTATTCCTTGATGCAATTATTGCTGAACTTATATCTATTGTAGGCATATCCGAATCTGACCTGCGATCCATGCACACAATTTTAGAATAGGGAACATATCATGGTTGATACGAAGTTTGCACAAAGGGTTTTGGATATCGATATATCCGGCATTCGTAAGATATTCGAAGCCGCAGGCTTGGATGCGATAAATCTCGGACTTGGTCAACCTGATTTTGACACACCATCTCACATACGACAGGCAGCAATTGATGCTATAAATGAAGGATTTACGGGATATACCCCTGGTTTAGGGATTATTGAACTTCGCGAGGCACTAAGCCATAAATTTAAGAAGGATAATGATTTTGACGTTTCTCCTGACGAGATCATTGTAACATCTGGCGCATCCGAGGCACTTGAGATTGCGATTGCTTCACTTGTCAATCCGGGCGATGAGGTGCTTATTGCAAACCCAGGTTTTGTATCTTACAATGCATTAACTAGTATTATGGGTGGTCGTGTTGTTGGTGTGCCACTTGGAAAGGATCTAACAATGCGCCCGGAGGATGTGATCGAGCGAATAACTGCAAAGACCAAAGCGCTTATTGTTAATTCCCCTTCAAATCCAACTGGTGGAGTACAAACAAAGGATGACATAAAAGCATTTGCGGATATTGCGGATGACTACAATATCACGATAATCTCGGATGAGGTGTATGAACATTTCATCTATGAGGGAGAGCATGTGAGCCCTGCAAAGTATTCGGATAATGTTATTACAGTGAATGCCACGTCAAAAACATATTCGATGACAGGCTGGCGGCTTGGGTATGTCGCAGCAAAAAGTGATTATACGGAACAGATGTTAAAAATTCACCAGTACGTCCAGGCGTGTGCAAATTCGATCGCACAGAAAGCGGCGTTTGCAGCAATTTCGGGATCGATGGAACCGGTAATTACCATGCGCGAGGAGTTCCGGAAAAGGCGCGATGTCTTAGTCAAAGGTTTAAATACGCTGGGTTTAAAATGTGCCCTTCCAAAAGGTGCGTTCTATGCATTTCCTGAAGTGCCGGATTCGGCTGATGTGGCTTCAAAGTTTATCTCAAATGGCGTAATCGTTGTTCCGGGTACGGCATTTGGAGACAGAGGAGATGGTTACATTCGATTATCATATGCCACATCGATGTCCGATATAGAGCGGGCACTTGGTATAATGGAACGTGTTTTGTGAATAGCGGGATTTGGATTTTGGTCATATAATATATTATTATGTACCAGCAGTATATGCCAGAATCAGAACGTTATATATATTTTTCGACATCATCAGGCTCAACTTTCCTATTTTCATTGATCATATCAAGCAGTTTATTGATCACCAGGTCAATACCTTCACCTGTTGCGGTTGATATTTTCATGTCAACAAAATTAGTTTCTTTAAATTCGGGCAGGTCGGATTTGTTTGCAGCAACAAGGATTGGCAGGTCAAATTGTTCTTTTATCTCATCAAGCATGTGTTTTTGATCAGCTATCTCATAGCCGCACGTCTCGCTTGCATCAAGAATAAAAAGTACGACAGCATCAAGATATTTCAGTGCAGTTATTGCCTGCAGTTCAATATCGTTCCTGTCTGCCATTGGCCTGTCAAGCAGACCCGGAGTATCAATGACCTGATACCTATCACTGTCTCTAAAAAAATGACCGATAGACACTCCTTTTGTGGTGAACGGATAAGATGCGATCTCAGGATGTGCACCGGTTACTGCAGACACAAAACTTGATTTACCGACATTTGGATAGCCTGCGACTACAATAGTAGGTTCATCGTGGATTGATGGCAATTTCCTCAAGTTATTCCTTGCTTCATTTAACATCAGCAGGTTTTTGTTGATGGATTTTATAATAGAAGCCATTCTTCCGAATGCTTCTTTTCTTATGCCTGTGGCATCACGGCTTTTGCGCATCTTACCGACATACTCTCTTGAGATAGTATGGATCATGTCGCTTGCCCAGTCAACAGAACCAAGGGACATGCGAAGGTCATCAATACCAGCCAGTATGTCTGTAAGCTCATAGTAAAATCGAGGCAGGTCATCAAAGTTCGGATAACGTCTTACAATGTTTGCCAGATTGTCAGAAAGGACGTTTGCAGCTGTTAATAGCATTGATTCTTCTGCCTTCATGGCACTAGCCCTGCCAACAATCTTTTTACCAGCTCTTGCCCTTGCTGCTCGTTTGAATGCCTTGTCGATCAGTTCATCCGAGGTGGGAACAGTGTGAATTTTCTCAAATATCATGTTTACTTGTAATATACATTTATATAGTCTTTTTCGTGTGGAAATATTGGTTGAAATTAAATCAAATGAAGAATATCTCCTGTGGTTTTTAATTTGAAAGGGGGTGAAATCCTTGTATAAAACTAAAATTGCGTTTCTGATGAAATAGAACACTCAGATAATAAAAAAGTAACGGTAGGTTACCTTGCTGCGGCGATTTTGGATCAAATACTGTTCATTGTAACAATACCTTCGCCACATTTGATGTGGATATTATATAGTTTTTGTGACATAGGGCCTTGGGACAAAATTATCAAATCTGCAACTTCATTGCTTTACAATCTTCCTCTTTGAGCTTAACGACACGAGTATAAAATTTCGCAGAATGTTCTTCTAAAAATTTTAGTACCCTCTTTTCATCCTCCATCTGGACAATAATTACCCCCCGTATTAGTTTTTTGTATGCGATATCATCCAACAATCCATGTCTGCGGTATCTGTATTTTCCCTGATGTGAACTTGTTTCTTGTCCATAAAATGCTTTAGCGAATGCACTTGCTTTGGTTTTGTCTTTGCCAGTAGGTACTGTGAATGCTATTAGTATTCCGTCCATTTGATGGGTGTATGTACTCATAAATATATATACTTAACGGTGAATATGGTATTATGGCCGCAGAATCTCGTACTGAAGAACTCAGAACAGTCATAAAGCAGGTTCGTGATGGTGAATTTGGCTATAATAGTCGTGAACCTCCCATAACCAACTGGAATCTATATGACAATGCTCAGATCAAGTGTAGATTTGGTGCTCCTTTGAGGAAAAGACTTGATGCGTACAGGGTTACTGAAACACAACTGAAGAATGTTGCACATAACGTTCGAAGAATTGGTTACCTTGAGATCATGGATGACATTGTACCTCATTGGCAACAAGGGTGATCGATGAATTTTATCCCAGGGCCGGAGATACTGTTAAACACACCAAATAAAAAATAGTATTATTGTGCATACGATCAAAGAGAGGAGATAAATATGGATCAAAAGGAGATATTAGAATATTATAAAAAATTGGATATTCCATTCCAATATTTCCCTAAATATACAAATCCGAATGATTTCACGAAGAAGTTTGAAAAATGTACTGTTTTAAAAAATAATGATGCGTACTATTCGAGTTCTAGCGTAACAGAAAAAAGAGAAACACCACACAGCTTATTCCGCCCAGCACACCCCAATCTATCGCTCCCATCCGGAGTTCAAACAGGGAAGTGCGATATTTTCCCTGATAACACCTGCTCTCCATAGCCATTGCCAGATCATCAGCCGTTTGCAGGGATTCCCGGATCATCGGTGTAATTGTTGTTGATACGCTGCGGAGTATATTGTGCCTGATATCCAGCCCACGCGAGACCTGTGCATAACGTATCTGGCGTGCGTTGTCCAGAAGTACAGGCACAAATCGTATTGACAGCGACATCATGGTCGCAATATCAAATGATGATATACCAATTCGTTTTAGCGGTACAAAACGAATCATTCGCTCAATGCCATATGCTATCATGGTTGGACGTGTAGTTGCAGTAAATAACGATGCAAAAAGAATCAGTAACATAAATCTTGTGGTGACAATTGTTCCCGTTATCAAACCATCAAATGTCGGGCGGAACGGACCTATCCGCAATATAATTTCACCTTCTGTTAAAAACAGGTGCATCAGAAATATAAACACAAAAAATACAAGCATTGGCTGTATGGAATGTAAAAAAGTTCCTGTGTTGACACGGGAGAGATATGCAAGAATAACAAAAGAAGCGGCAAACAGGCCCAGTCCTGAAAAAGTAACTGTCTGGAGTACAAAAATACTTGTGATCATCAACGCAACCAATTTTGTTCTCGGATCAAGCCTGTGCAGTGGTGAGTTCTTTGGAATGTAGGACAGAAACAGTTCATTCATCGTCTATATTCTCCTTTTCCACCACACGACATGCTTTAATGATTTCTAAAAATGCATCATCAACTGCGAATACATCATCTCTCACATCAAATCCTTTTTCCTTAAGTTTTCTCATAAGACTGGTGATTGCAGGAACATGTGATCCCACAGATGCCAGATATTCATGTGGTGTTCCCATAAACCAGGTCCTGCCATCATGCATGGAAACAATTCTGTCTGCAAGCGGCAGGATCTCCTCTATCCGTTGCGTGACGTATATTATGGTTTTTCCGCCCTGGTGAAGTTGCTGAATGGTGTCCAGTATCATTTGTCTCGATTCCGGATCAAGCATTGACGTTACCTCATCAAAAACAATACATTCAGGCTCCATTGCAAGCACACCAGCAATAGCAGCGCGCTGCATCTGCCCGCCACTAAGTGTTTTTGGTGCATGGGTTTTGTATTCCATGAGCCTGACTTCAAGAAGTGCCCTGTCCACACGCTTTCGAATCTCATTTTGTGGAAGCCCCAGGTTCTCGGGACCAAAGGCAACATCCTCTTCAAGAGTAGTGCCAACAAACTGGGTTTGTGGATTTTGAAACACCATTCCAACGGTTTGCCGGATATTCCAGATATTTGACGTGTCCTTTGTATCCATTCCAAAAACGGAAACCGAACCTGCCGTTGGCACCAGAAGTGCATTCAGATGACGTACAAGTGTAGTTTTTCCACACCCGTTTTCACCCATAAATGCAACAAACTCACCTCTGTCGATGGAAATATTCACTCCTTTAAGTGCAAAGGTTCCGTCAGGGTATCGGTAATTTAAGTTGTTGATGTTGATCATGATGTTGTGGTCAAATCTCATATTTTGATGTGATGTATGCACCCGCTATGATTTTAATAAAATCTCCTATCAGGAAAGGGAGCATTCCTGCAGCAATTGCCTGCATGAGTGTCAACTTAGCAACAATTATCAGCTGTGCCACACCAAACAGGTATATCACGCCAAGACCGATGGTCATAAAAGTTGCATTTAGAAGGATATTTAAGGTCCCTTTGCGCTCGGCAAGTAAACCAACAACAAACGCTGCTGCTACAAAACCGATCAGGTATCCTCCTGTGGGTCCGAATAATACTCCCGGACCTGAAGCACCGCCTGCAAATACCGGAAGTCCGACAATCCCAAGAAGCACATATACAAGCATGCTCATTGTACCCCATTTGCTTTTGAGCATGATGCCTGCTAAAAGTACGAATAGTACCTGTAAAGTGAGCGGAACCGGGCCAATAGGAATAGGTATCTTTATGTATGCACCAACAGCTGTCATTGCCGCAAAAAGTGAGGCAAAAACCATTTTTCTTATATCATGTGCATTGGAAAATATAATAAGATCCACATTGTCAACCATGTTTTGATTACTGGTTAACATTGATATTTAAACTTACTGTTCATACCATGAAACTTTTTGGGACCAGTCACAATTTGGGGCACAAAAAATTGATCAAAAATATCCAGTAACACTCGGGTGAGGATATTACCACACTTTTAGACCAGTTTTATGAGATTATGTGCCAGATAGTGTTCAGCATAATATTCAGATTTGCGTCAACCCAGGACTGACGATTCTTTTTCACCTTCTGCCCTACGATTCCCATCAGATTTTCAACATGATTATTGTTATCGGGAATCTGTATTCCCTTTGTTGCCAATTCTGCGAATAGCGTTACTTTGCCACCGGTTTTGAGAATAAATTTGCCAGTATTACTATCCTTATTTTTTGATAGTAACTCATTGGCAATTACCAGCAACTCTTCTTGAGTTTTATCTATTCTCCATTTGAGTCTCGCAAAATCAGAATCTTTTCTGTGCTTTTTCACTGAATTTTTCAATGTCGATATTATCCTGCTGATATCTTTTTTGATCCTTATTCTATCCTCTTTCGGATATTGCTCCTTCCACAAATAATACATCGAAGTTTTAACAAAATGATTTGTACATTGTTGAATTCTATATCCATATGTCTCCAGATTCAATTGTAATTTATCGTCCCCATCACATACAGCATACACTTCATCAGACATTCGATAATTATTTTCAATATGGGTCAATGTTTCGGCCCAGCTCTTAGTCGTACCCAGATATAGTAGATATTCTTCCCCCAATTCCAAATTGAGTCCTAAAACACCTTTGATGCTGGGACGACCGCCCGACCTTCTTTTTGATTTAGTATCATCGATGATTATAACGTCAATTGTTTGACCACTGTATTGTGAATAGATTGAATGTTTGACTGGCAACGAGTCGTTTTCATAGAATATCTTCTTCAACTTAGAAGGACTCACTTTAATCTCCTGTAAAATATCAATTAGAAAAGATGCTTCTGAGAATGATACGATTGTGCAGAGAT
>JBQVLY010000024.1:0-15648 GCA_052361065.1 Methanosarcinaceae archaeon
CAGTATCCTCTTCACAGAAGCATGAGCCTCTGGACTATCTAAAAGTTTTGTCAATTTTGTGAGCATACCTAATGCATGTTTACCAAGATCGGCGTGTCCGTGAAAGGTTTGGAAATATAGTGGATGTCCCTTGCCATCATGAATAAACACGTTTTCAAGACAGTTCATAACACGACCAAGCATTGTTACTTTACCTTTGTAGCACCTGTTTGATGACCATAATGGTCTGGTATTGCCGTCAATATAGTAACATACAAGGTACGTTTTCTCCCCTAATTCATTTTGCCAGAAATCCTGCCAGAATTTTGCAGTTGCAGCGATCAGTTTGTCAGAAATTCTGAGATATTTCAATTCCTGAAGATATCTCTCAAGTGAGGCATCTTTGTAATTTTGTCCACAAAGAAATGCTAAATCGTTTCCTTTTACACGGTTTACCCGACTTGATTTTCCATTAGATGTGACGAGCGGTAAACAAAGCAAAGCCAGATTGTAGCGAAATATTGTTTTTTCAGACATTTTAAAGATGTTCATGGTGGATATATTCTTTGTTAGTATCTTATCATCTATAGATTTGAAACGGTTTTCTCTTACCGATTTTAATTGATTATACTCGCTGGTGAATTTCCCCTGCTGACGGTAATCCTGATTGTCTTGCGGGATATTTTCGTTCTGTTTAAATAGGGGAGATTCTCGAACTTCGTTCATTCGCTCTATTATTGTCTGAGTGTATATGTCTATTATGTGTGTGAAAAAGGACAAAGCGGTTAATATCTCGCCTCCTCCGGATTTCTGCTGTTTGCATTCTTTTTTGGGAGGAGGTGATAATCTTGTTAATGAGGTGGATGCCCTGAAGTTATTCAAATTCGATATGGAAATCTTTGTGCCAAACAGGTTTTGAATCTTTATCTGCAGTTGTGATGAAGGTAGGCTCCTGTTCTCGGTGACGATGGGGATGATGTAATCTTTTATACGCTGTGTCAGTTTCGTGTTGTTTCCAGCTGCTCTTTTATCATGAAGTCCTTCTTCACCGTATTGGCGAAGTGTTTTACAATAGATGTAGTATTGTGGACGCGTGAATGGGACTATGTTTTGATCAAAATATCCTTTAACGGATAGGTTCGAATCTTCGATCTTTTTAATAGTACTTAGAATTTCTGAAATTCGGATATCATCCAGCATTAAATATACTGTATGTATTTTACACTATATGAAGTGATGTGGTTAAGATAGCAGCAAAATATGTTTACCCGAAACTCATGTAATAGTAGAATAAATAGTATTGAAGTTTTTGGTATTTGAAAACCATGTTCTCCAGTATCATGCCTAAATAACCACTTATAACGTCTTCTACTCTCGATAACATCATCGGAACACTTTCTCATTTTTTCCAAGATGTGAAACAGATTTTAAAAATACCACGGTCCAGTATATAATATTGAGAAGATAGCGGAAGATTTGAAAAGAGGGGGACAAACTTGAAAGAAATACTGAAAAATGGGATTATGGGAGCAAAACAATCTGGAAATTATACGAATAATGTTGCAATGGGTGCTTAAAACCTATGTTTTTTGTGAAATTTCGGTGGAATTGGTGTATTTCTATGTAGCATAAACACATTTTCAAAAAATTATGTATAATGATTTTGAGTGTTGGAAATTCTTAAAACTTTATAATGTCGTTGAAAATTGTTTTTTTGGACAGCCGATGTTGAGCCTTTCCAGATATACAATTATACATTTTCGATTTTACGAGAAAATCCTCGCTATGCTCGGATTAACTCGAACTATATAATTCTATAAATTATATACTATTAAAAAAACCGGGAATATGTATTAGGTAAGAATTCAGTGCACAATCAGATTTTTAACACAAAATCTGTACATACGACAGTCTTATATACAACTATGTACAAATACTCTGTCAGACAAGCGTCATATGTTTAGCAGACAAATGGCATACATAGGTCTGACTACCGTCAGGCTTTTGTCAGACGCCTGTCCGACATTCGTCTGACAACAGGATAACAAAAGAACGGACACAAAATATGGAGCGTATAACGATCAGACTCCCGGAACAGCAATTACAAATGATCGACTATATGGTAAATCAGGGTGAATTTCCGTCTGTAAGCGAGGCAATCAGGACGGCTGTACGTGATCTTGTAGATCAGAGAGGTGAAAAACTACTCCGTCGGTCGGAGATGTTAGCATCTCTAATATAAAATTACATAATCTATGACAACAAAATGCAAAGTCCAAGAGAGGGGATGAATGTGCAATCTATAGTTCAAGAAGCATTAAAATACACAGAGAAAGAGAAAAAGTATCGACAGACAATTACAACCGATGATGAACTTGAGGGCTTTGGTCTTCCAAGGATCACAATAGTAGGCTGTGGTGGTGCTGGTAACAACACAATAAATCGTTTATACAATATTGGTATAGATGGTGCGGACACAATTGCTATTAACACTGACAAACAACACCTGGATAACATACGTGCTGACAAAAAGATCCTTGTGGGCAAAACACTCACTCGCGGACTTGGTGCCGGTGGCTATCCTGAAGTAGGTAAAAAAGCTGCTGAACTTGCACGCGGTACACTTGAAGATGTCTTTAAAGACAGTGATCTTGTATTCATAACAGCAGGTATGGGCGGTGGAACCGGAACCGGAGTTGCTCCTGTTTTGGCAGAGGTCGCAAAGGAACAGGGTGCGATCGTAGTTGGTATGGTCTCCAGTCCGTTCAGAGTTGAAAGAGCACGCACATTCAAAGCAGAAGAAGGTCTGGAAGAATTGCGCCGTGCGGCTGATACTGTAATTGTCATGGATAACAACAGGTTACTGGACTATGTACCAAATCTACCAATAGAGCAGGCATTTTCAGTTATGGACCAGTTAATATCAGAGACCGTAAAAGGAATTACTGAAACCATAACTATGCCATCACTTATCAATCTTGATTATGCAGATATCAGATCGATTATGGGATGCGGCGGTGTCGCAGTTATGCTTGTCGGAGAAGCAAAGGGACAGGATAAGAGTACTGATGTTGTCCGTACAGCACTGAATCATCCGCTACTTGATGTCGATTACAAAGGCGCAACAGGCAGTCTTGTACATATTACCGGCGGACCTGACATGAGTCTTAAAGAGGCAGAAGAAGTCGCACAATCCCTTACGTATGAACTTTCACCTGATGCAAATGTCATATGGGGCGCACGCATAAGGGAAGATTATGAAGGCAAGATACGTGTCATGGCAATCATGACCGGTGTCCAATCTGCACAGGTACTTGGACCTCACTACGATAGAAATATCGTTGAAAAAGCAGTACCAGTACCTCAGGCAAAGCCAACATATGGTCGTTCGAACCGTCATACGAATATGCAACGTAACACAATTATTGAACCTTTTGGTGCAATAAGCAACGGTGGATCGGTCATTGATATTATCCACTGATTGGAAGCAAATATCGTAATATCAGGTTATATCCGATTCTACTACTATGTAGTATAATATAATCGGATATGATCTTTTATATATTTATATAAGAATCTATTCATCTTGAAGACTGAAGCCATGAATATTTTAATTGCGACCGGACATCTTGCAGAACAGACGGTTCGGCTTGCAGTACAATCAAAAGCAGATGTTTTGGCCATAGACACCGATGTTGCTGCATTCATCACTCCCCACAGATTGCTTATTGCTATGCAGGCACAGCAAGCATCTGGTGGTTTATCCGACAATTTATCTAGTACTTATGATATTATTTTTGTACCAGGACTCGTTTCCGGAAACTTTTCAAATGTTGAAAATGAACTTGGCTGCAGGATATATCTTGGTCCCAAGCATGCCTATGATCTTGAATACATAATGTCTTTTGTGGGCAAGGTGGAATTTTCAACAACTGTTCCTGCGTGTGAACTTCTGATAAACGTAAGACGTGGGATGGCACTTAATACTGTGCAAAGGATTGAGGCAAATACCAATGCGCCAATACACATCGGCCAGTTGAAACTGGGCGGTGCTACACGTATGAAAGTAATGGCGGAAATTGTAGATGCCACAGGTCTTGATGCAAAAGAACTATCTGACAGGATACGCTCATTTATCAAAAAAGGTGCAGATATCATAGATCTTGGTGCATCACTCAATGCAACGCCGGATGATGTGGAAAATGCAATAAGGACCGCGCGCAAAGTTTCGTCAGTACCGATTAGTATTGATACACTTGACCCGGAATTACTAACAAGGGCACTAAATACTGGTGTGGATATTATTTTGAGTCTAAACAGCAGTAATATTGGCAAGATCGGAAGCAAGGTTGAAAAGACAGGCACAGCGGCGGTTGTAATTCCTGACACTGGCGCAGGCATTGAGAGTCTGGTTAAAAATGTCAAGACAGCGCATGATATTGGAATTTCATGCATCATTGCCGACCCGGTCCTTGATCCAATAGGACACGGAATTGCAGGGTCGATTGTACGTTATTATGAGTTCAACCGACAATTTCCTGATATTCCTTTATTTTTTGGTGTTGGTAATGTGACAGAACTCATTGATGCAGATTCAGCAGGTGTCAATGCCGCATTTTGTGGGATTGCGGCTGATGTGGGCGCAAGTATCCTATTTACCCCAGAGTATAGTAATAAGACACAGGGGTCCATAAACGAATTAAAGACTGCATCGGAAATGATGGTTCTATCAAAAGAAAGAGACAGTTCCCCAAAAGATCTTGGTATTGATCTTTTGATATTTAAGGAAAAACGACGGCGTGAGGATGCAACAATTCCCACCGATATTATTTGTGCAAAAGTGGCAAACACGTGGTGTTTAGATCCTGCCGGATATGTCAAGATCGGGATATCACCTGGTCCGGGCAGCGGCGCAGGGGGCAGGATAATAGCCAGCCATAAAAATGGATGCATTGTCGGGGAAACCGCAGGTGAAGTGCTGGATACACTTATTGACATGGGACTTGTATCCACATTGGGACATGCAGGGTATCTGGGATGCGAACTGAAAAAAGCGGAGTTAGCATTGCAATTTAATAGAAGTTATGCACAAGATGATAATTTTTAGGAAGGGATGTACGAATGGAACTTGAATACGAAGACAAAGCAGCTATTGTTAAGATTGTAGCAGCACGATACTTTTCAAGCCAGAAATGGAACTGGATCAGTTTAAAGAGCGATGTTGGTAAAATATATGCGGCATTTGAAGAATTAGATAGGCAATATGATGAATACCCTTACATGAGTCGTGACTGGTATGTTGTGAATTCGGCTAAAAAAAGTGTGCATATGTGTGAGAAATGGGATGAATTAAAAGAACTCGTTGAATTTCTGCATGCGCATGCGCAGATATTTGATTTTCTGGTAAAAAGCAACGATCAGCGGTCATTTTGTATTATAAGTGAAAGCAAGGAACTTACGGATCAACAGAAAAATGCCATTTATAATGCAAGACAATTGCGATGTAACACATTTGTTTTTATGGCATCAATACCGGATGACATAGGCTTCGAACTCTCCCAGATTGGAGGTGGAATGTAACAGTACAAATATATATTTAATCGATACATTCATATTGAGTGTGTCCCATTTAAACCTGTTTCATAAGTCGTAATAAATGCATATCACATTTAAAGTATATTAGTAGTATATTAATTGTGTATTGATAATCTATTTATATTTTATACATCCGGTTTATGCGCATTATTCATAATTATAAACTGTATTTAGATAATATATAATTTTTATAGAGTAAGCACAAAACAAACTTTCTGAAACACATTTGATAACTGATAGGAGTTTTAATATGGATAACTTTGAGAACTTGATATATCTTGCTCCCATTGCGGGCCTTATAAGTTTGGTATTCTCTGCATTATTTGCACGCAGTGTCCTGAAAGAAGATACTGGTAACAAAGAGATGCAGTACATATCAGCCGCGATTCAGGAGGGTGCTATGGCATATTTGAATCGCCAGTACAAAACAATTGCAGTGGTTGCAGCAATTCTTGCAGCGCTGATCTTTGTACTGCTAGACGACGGCGCAAAGGTCGCGTTCGGATTTATTGCAGGTGCAGTAAGTTCTGCAGTTGCAGGATATGTTGGAATGAACGTATCAGTCCGGGCAAATGTAAGGACTACACAAGCTGCTACGATCGGACTGCAAAAAGCAATGTCAGTAGCCTTTAGGGGCGGGGCGGTTACAGGACTTGCAGTCGTTGGTCTTGCTCTTTTGGGCACAAGCGGCTTTTACATTCTTTACGGTGATGTAGACCTTGTTATAGGATTTGGGTTCGGTGCGAGTCTTATCAGTTTATTCGCAAGGGTTGGCGGTGGAATATTTACAAAAGCAGCCGATGTGGGTGCAGATCTTGTGGGTAAGATCGAAGTAGGCATACCTGAAGACGATCCTCGAAATGCAGGTGTCATTGCCGATAATGTTGGTGATAATGTGGGCGACTGTGCCGGAATGGGTGCAGACCTGTTTGAGACCTATGTAGTAACGCTACTTGCATCAATGTTGCTTGGTACAATGCTGCTCACTGAATATCCGAATGCAGTTCTGTATCCGATAATACTTGGGGCAATAGCAATATTTACATCGATCATATCCATTTTCTTTGTAAAAGTAGGTGATGACGGAAAGATTATGAAAGCGCTGTATAAAGGTGTAGCAGTATCAGCGATTCTTTGTGTTGTTGCATTCTATTTCATCACAGATATATTAATGAACGACATCAGGCTTTATTACGCATCACTTGTCGGTGTCGGAATAATGGTTCTGATGGTTATTTTCACGGAATACTACACATCTACAAGTTTCCGTCCTGTCAAGGAGATCGCAAAAGCATCCGAAACAGGTGCAGGCACAAATGTAATTTCCGGTCTTGCGATTGGATTTGAAAGTACGGCTTTACCGGTCATAACTATTATAATAGGAATATTGACATCGTACTTCATTGTTGGCGGTGCAGCAAACCCTGCATTAGGTATGTACGGGGTCGCAATCGCAGCAGCAGCAATGCTCTCGACAACAGGTATGATCGTAGCACTTGATTCATACGGCCCTATCACGGATAATGCAGGTGGTATTGCAGAGATGGCACATCTGCCTGAAAGTGTACGAAAGGTCACTGATGCACTGGATGCAGTTGGCAACACAACTAAAGCGGTTACAAAAGGATACGCAATAGGTTCGGCAGCACTTGGTGCACTGGCACTTTTCGCAGATTACAGGCACAAGGTACACCTTGAGGCTGGTTCCCTGGGTCTTGATAACCCTGTGGTCCTTGTCGGTTTGTTCATCGGAGGCCTGCTTCCGTTCCTGTTCAGCGCAGTTACAATGCGCGCAGTTGGTACTGCGGCTTTTGAAGTCGTTACCGAGGTCCGCCGCCAGTTTAAGGAAATCCCCGGGATTATGGAGGGTACTACAAGACCAGAGTATGGAAAGTGTGTTGACATCGTGACAAAGTCTGCGATAAACTCAATGGTTATTCCTGGGTTCCTTGCGATTGGTACACCTCTTATAGTTGGTATTGTACTGGGTCCGGAGGCACTCGGAGGTCTTTTGATAGGTATTATTGTTGTGGGTCTTTTACTTGCACTTACAATGAACAATGGTGGCGGTGCATGGGATAATGCAAAAAAACTGATCGAGGACGGTGCACATGGCGGAAAGGGCTCGGATGCACACAAAGCAGCAATTGTTGGGGATACGGTTGGTGATCCATTCAAGGATACATCAGGCCCTGCACTTAATGCCCTGATAAAAGTAGTGAATATGATCGCGATCCTATTCTCGTCGCTTTTTATCGGTGCAGGTATTTTCTAGTAGTATATACTTTATATGTCAATATAGTACGAGTAAATCTGAGCGTTGCAAGGATTTTCTCGTAGTATACTACTTCCTCAATTAGAATTTACAATAAATACCTTACATTAATGCTATAATGTCAGGTTTAAAGTACAAGACCTGATGTAAAAGTTACTGTATTTCGAATTGTTTTAATTATACCACAAAAAAAGCCCTGCAACATAGGCAAGATAAGAACAAAGGATCACTACACCTTCCCATCTATCAAGCCGTTTTTTTGTAATCCCGAACAGTATCAAAATGACCATAATGAACAACATCACCGGAAAATCATAGTTGATCGATTGAGGTATTATGGGAAGCGGACGGATCTGGGACGAAACACCAAGTATTAATGCTATATCCATCGTATTTGCACCAAGTATATTTCCAATAGAGAGGTCCTGATGACCTTTCAGGGTTGCTGATATTGCAGTTACCAGTTCCGGCAGGGATGTGCCCAATGCAACCAATGTCAGCCCAATGATCATTTCCGGAACCCCAAACATCTTTGCGATCGTAATACCAGTATTAACCAATATCCTGCTTCCAATTACGACACACAGTGCACCGAGCATAAAAAAAGCGATATCTTTTTTGAGACCGATCATCTGCGTACGGTCGGGTTTTGACCCCTCCTCATCAAAGATCGTAGTCTGCAAACGGTAATTATGATACAGGAATCCAAAGAATACAGACAAAAGGAGCATCCCGTCAAAGCGTGATAATATACCGTCAAATGATGTTGCGATTAAGACCACGCCTGATAAGAGCATGAATGCACCTTTGCGCAGAAATGTATCCAGATGTATCGGAATTGCATTTATAATTAGTATAGAACCAAGCACAAGCCCGATATTACATATCGCAGAACCAACAGCATTACCGATTGTCATTTCAGTATGGTTCATATAAGCTGCAGTTGCAGAAACTGCAAATTCAGGTGCAGTGGTTGCAAAACTGACAATTGTTGCACCGATGATTATCTTCTGTATCCCGCTTTTTTCAGAAATGGAAACGGCAGATTCAATGAACCAGTCAGCACCTTTTGTTATCAGCACAAGGCTTGCCGCAAATAAAAGTGCAGTTGAAAAATACATAATGTACCTAACATGTTAATCACATTTAAGCTTGAACCCCTGCAGAATGCAATGTATCTATAGCATTAAACAATACAGAATTCCGTTTCTTGTTGCACACCATCTTAGAATCCTGATTGTGCTGTATTTATTTTTAACGAGGGCAATCATACTTTGTACATATCGGCACATTCGTTTAATGCCCAAAAACTCGATCCAAAAAATACTGATGCAAACGCATATCTTCCGTAAGTTCCGGATGAAACGCCAGTGCAAGTAAATTACCCTGCTCGGCTGCCACCACAAACTCATCAACCTTTGAGAGCACCGTAACACCATTTCCATATTCAACTATCGCAGGTGCGCGAATAAAAACTGCATTGTATGGAGAATCCAGCACTGAAACATCCAGACTTGCCTCGAAAGACTCGCGCTGCCGTCCGAATGCATTCCTGTTAACCCTGATATCCATTAGTAAAAGCAGATTCTGGTGCGTCTTCTTAATCTGGGAATCTTCCTCTTTTGCAAGAAGTATTAACCCTGCACACGTACCCATAATAGGTACACCACGTGCGTGCGCCTCCCTTATCTCATCCGCAATTCCCTCGCGAACCAGCAGGCTGCCAAGTGTTGTACTCTCGCCACCGGGTAGGACAAGAGCATCACATGAAGGTACTACGCCTCCATGTTTAATAGCAACGATCTCAGCTTCCTCACCGCGCTCGGAAAGCGCACGCAAAAGTGCATCAACATGTTCGGAAACAGCACCCTGGATCGCAATAACACCGATACGCATATCAAAACACCATCGAAAATAAACAGCAACAACAATAGCAACAAATGATAATTAGTAATAAATGTAAAAAAACCAGGCGGCGGGATTACCAGCCGCGTGTCTGAAGAATCTGGTCCTTTGGAATTGAATTTACACTTATCCCTTTCATACCTGATCCGATACCTTTTGAAATCCCAGCAAGCACTTCAGGCTTATCATAATTATTAACGGCCTCGACAATAGCCTTTGCCATGACCTCAGGTTTCTCTGCCTCGAAAATACCAGAGCCCACAAACACGCCATCCGCACCAAGGCGCATCATAAGTGCTGCATCCGCAGGTGTTGCAATTCCACCCGCAGCGAAGTTGACCACAGGAATGCGCTGTCTCTGTGCCGTATCAAGCACAAGTTCAATAGGTGCCTCAATATCGCGGGCGACCATGATAAGTTCTTCCTTGGTCTTGCCTGCAAGTTCCCGTATCTCACCCATGATCTGCTTCATATGGCGCACAGCCTCGCTGACATCACCGGTACCTGCTTCGCCTTTTGTGCGTATCATGGCAGCACCTTCATTGATCCTTCGAAGAGCCTCGCCCAGATTCCTTGCACCGCAAACAAACGGCACCGTAAACTCTGTCTTATCGATGTGGAAATAATTATCAGCAGGTGTTAACACCTCTGACTCGTCGATCATATCAGCACCAAGTGCTTGCAATATTTCAGCCTCAATAAAATGACCGATACGTGCCTTTGCCATAACAGGGATAGTTACAGTTTCAATGATCTCAGCCACCATGGACGGATCAGCCATTCTTGCGACCCCACCTTCTTTCCTGATATCGGAAGGTACGGCATGAAGTGCCATGACCGCAACAGCACCTGCATCCTCCGCGATCTTTGCCTGTTCGGGGTTTGTAACATCCATAATAACACCGCCCTTTTGCATCCTTGCAAAGCCGCGTTTAATCAACTCAGTACCATGTCGTAATTTCTCAAGTTCCATTGTAATCATCCTTATCTTTTTACTGTCATAGTTTAGTATACCATACCATACTTAAAATTGTAAAGCAAACCGTTTTGCAATACTCAGATTCATCTTAAATCTACTAAATAAGGGCCAATAGTTAAAAGCGTTTACTTCCATCATATCTATCTTTATTCTTATTTCCCTACCTGTATCCTCGCAACTCCAACAACGGTATCACCGGACTTCACATTCATGATCTTAACACCCTGTGTGTTCCTGCCCTGCACACGAATATCCTTGACAGGTATTCGTATGATAATACCATCGGAACTGGTAAGTATCACCTCTTCATCCTCTGCAACCGCCCTGACATTCACCACAGGACCGTTGCGAAGACTTGTGACGATCGTGATAACACCGCGCCCTCCCCTGTGCATTGTGCGGTATTCTCCAAATTTGGTACGTTTCCCAAATCCGTTCTCGGTAATAGTCAAAAGGTCTGCATTCTCGTCCACAATGTCCATGCTAACAACAGCGTCACTCTCTTCAAGCCTCATGCCCCTTACCCCGCGTGCACTCCTGCCCATGGGACGCACATCGGATTCAGCAAAACGGATGGCTTTGCCGTGTCTTGAAACCATCACAACTTCTCTGGACCCATCTGTCATAGCGACATTCACAAGTTCATCATTATCCAGCAAGGTTATTGCGATAATTCCGCCTTTTCTCGGATTACTGAAATCAGATAGTGCACTCTTTTTAACAGTACCTGACTTTGTACCCATTAACAGGTACTTGCCATCCTCAAACTTACTTACAGGGATCATCGCAGTCACTGATTCATCCCCGTCAAGTTCAAGGAAGTTCACAATAGCCTTTCCGCGTGATTGCCTGCTCGCAGCAGGAATAGCATACACCTTTCGCCAGTGTATCCTACCCTTGTTCGTAAAGCACAGCAAATAATCATGAGTGGATGCAATAAAGATATCTTCGACAAAGTCTTCCTCCTTTGTGTCCATTCCAATAACTCCTTTGCCACCACGGTGCTGCTGCTTGTATGTATCAACAGGCAGTCGTTTGATGTAACCACTATTTGTCACAGTGACTGCAACCTCTTCTACAGGAATAAGGTCTTCATTTGTAACATCATCGTGCGATATCTTGATCGTTGTCCTTCTTGCATCCGCAAATTTATCCCGCAACCACGTGAGCTCTTCCCTGATAATTCCATACTTGCGGGAATCACTTGCAATGATCGCTTTTAATCCTGCAATAACCTTAATAAGTTCATTATACTCATCATCGATCTTCTGTCTCTCAAGTCCTGTCAAACGCTGCAAGCGCATATCAAGAATCGCTTTTGCCTGCACCTCATCCAGCTCGAACTTTTCAATCAGGCCGGCCTTTGCTTCATCAACAGTCTTTGAGGCACGAATAAGCGCAATGACCTCATCGATGTGATCAAGTGCGATCTTCAAACCATTGAGAATATGTGCCCTGTCCTCTGCCTTTTTCAGATCGAACAGGCTGCGTTTCTGGATAATCTCTATCCTGTGTTTCAAATATATTTGTAAAATATCACGAAGGTTCAGTACCCTTGGTATATTATTGACCAATGCAAGATTGATGATCCCGAATGTGGTTTCCATTGCGGTATGCTTATGCAACTGGTTTAACACTACATCAGGATTTGTTGTGCGTGTAAGTTCGATCACAACACGAATTCCGTCACGGTCTGATTCATCGCGGATATCAGAAACCCCAATGATCTTCTTTTCGCGAACCAGTGCCGCGATATTTTCGATCAGTCTTGCCTTGTTGACCTGATATGGAAGTTCTGTAACAACGATCCTGTGTTTGTCGTGTTTCATCTCATCTATCGTGGAAACTGCACGTAATCGAATCTTTCCGCGTCCCGTCTCAAACGCATCCTTGATACCCTGTGTTCCAAGTATCACAGCAGCGGTCGGAAAATCCGGTCCCATTATAACGGTCATAAGTTCTGGTATAGTCACATCAGGATTATCGATCAGCATCAGAGTGGCGTCAATAACTTCGCCTAAATTGTGCGGCGCCATGTTGGTTGCCATTCCAACTGCAATACCGGTTGAACCGTTGACAAGAAGATTTGGAAGTTTTGCCGGAAGCACTGTGGGTTCCTTAAGTGACCCGTCATAGTTTGGCTGGAACGATACGGTCTCCTTGTCAAGGTCCGCAAGCATCTCGTTTGATATCCTGTCCATACGAACTTCGGTATATCGCATCGCTGCTGCGGAATCTCCATCTATCGAACCAAAATTACCCTGACCGTCAATTAGTGGATGTCTCAATGAGAAAACCTGCACCATCCTGACAATTGTATCATAAACAGCTGCATCACCGTGTGGGTGGTATTTACCCATTACGTCTCCCACTACACGTGCTGATTTTTTGTAAGCTTTATCAAATGTGATACCTGATTCCTTCATGGAATACAGGACTCTGCGGTGCACAGGTTTTAGCCCGTCACGCGCATCCGGAAGTGCACGCCCGATAATCACACTCATTGCATAATCAATGTATGAATTTTTCATTTCATCTTCAATTAAAATAGGTACGATCCTTTCTCCGGTATCCGTGGCCTGGATGTCGAACGTTTGTTGTTCATCCTCACCAGTGTCAGCCGTATCGTTATTAATATCATCTGCCATCTTTTCTCACCTCATACGTCCAGATTAGTCACTTCTTTTGCATGCTTTTCAATGAACTTACGCCTTGGTTCTACCTGATCACCCATCAGGATTGTGAATATCTCATCCGCAGCGATAGCATCTTCCATAGTAACCTGAAGGAGTGTCCTTGTTTCCGGATTCATGGTGGTCTCCCACAATTGTTCGGGATTCATTTCTCCAAGACCCTTGTAGCGCTGGATCATTGTGCCTTTATCACCTACTTCTTTCAGTTTCGCTGAGAGTTCCTGGTCCGAATACACATAATACTCTGCCTTTCCCTTTTTGATGCGGTAGAGCGGAGGCTGTGCAATATAAATATATCCACGGTCAATCAGGGGCCTCATATACCTGAAAATGAACGTCATTATGAGCGTCCTGATATGTGCCCCATCTACATCGGCATCTGTCATGATTATGACCCTGTGATATCTTGCCTTTGATACATCCATCTCATCACCGATACCAGTGCCAAGAGCTGTAATAAAAGACAGGATTTCGTTGTTTTTCAATACTTTTGCAAGACGTGCCTTTTCCACATTTATGATCTTGCCCCTGAATGGTAATATTGCCTGTGTATTACGATCGCGTCCCTGCTTTGCTGAACCACCTGCAGAATCTCCTTCTACAAGATACACCTCGCATAGCGATGGATCTTTTTCAGAGCAGTCTGCAAGTTTCCCAGGCAATGTACCGACATCGAGCGCACTTTTCCTGCGTGTGAGTTCGCGTGCTTTTTTGGCGGCTTCCCTCGCACGTTTTGCATTGAGCGCTTTTTCGAGTATTGCAACTGCAACTTTCGGATTCTCTTCAAGGAACTCGGCAAGCCCCTCGGACACCATTGACTCCACAATACCTTTCACATTACTGTTACCGAGTTTGGTTTTTGTCTGTCCCTCGAATTGCGGTTCCATTACTTTTACACTGATAATCCCGGTAAGCCCTTCACGGATATCATCACCTGAAAGTTTGACATCACCTTTTTCGAGATTGTTACGCTTGATGTAATCATTTGCAACGCGTGTGAGCGCAGTCTTAAAACCGACAACGTGCGTTCCCCCTTCATGCGTGTTTATGTTGTTGGCAAATGAGTATACGTACTCTGAATAACTATCAGTGTACTGCATTGCGATCTCAACAGAGGTGTCCTCTTTTTCTCTTTCGAAATAGATCGGTTTGTCATGAAGCGCTGTTCGATTCTGATTAAGATATTCTACAAATGACACAATTCCGCCGTCGTATTCGAATAACGCATGTTCCCGGTCCGGTGTTCTTTCATCCGTCAGGGTAATCTTTATACCACGGTTTAAGAATGCAAGTTCACGAAGTCTTGTTGCGAGTGTATCGTACTTGAAATCAGTAGTTTCGAATATCCTTGCATCGGGCCTGAAAATACATTTTGTTCCTGTTCCTTCGCTTTCACCGACCACAGTTACATCTTCTTCAGGAACCCCTCGCAGGTATTTCTGATGATACAATTTACCGTCGCGTTTGACCTCTACTATCATCCACTCGGAGAGTGCATTGACAACAGAGACACCGACACCATGCAATCCACCTGATACCTTGTAACTGCCCTTGTCGAACTTACCGCCTGCGTGAAGGATCGTCATGACGACTTCAAGTGCGGATTTGTTGTATTTCGGATGTGTATCGACCGGGACCCCCCTGCCATTATCATCCACCATTATGCTGCCGTCAGCGTTTATAACTACATCGATAGAGGTACAATATCCTGCAAGTGCTTCATCGATGCTGTTATCAACAACTTCATATACCAGATGGTGAAGTCCACGGTTATCGACATTACCAATATACATACTTGGACGCTTGCGTACAGCTTCAAGACCTTCAAGAACCTGAATACGTGTTGCATCGTAAGCCTGTTTGTCACTCATTTGTAATATATCTCCGTGAAAATTTTATATATGTGATTTCGACTATAATTTAAACTATTATTTTCAGATTTGATATTTTCAAAATATCCATTAAATGATTATGATAAAATAGTGTTAAATAGATGTTATTTTTGCTTCGCTTGGACCGATTTTTCAATAATTATCCTGACTTGTACCATATCGTTTTCATTCATATTAAAGGTTTATATGTGGATCCATTATTAAGGCCAAAAACATGACGATTTGTCAGCAATTCACGTTTTGTCTCCAACCGAATTTTTTTGATGTTACATATCGAGATTTCGCCTTGCATTAAGTGTGCATTATGTAAAATATATGCATAACACAAAT
>JBQVLY010000025.1:0-15403 GCA_052361065.1 Methanosarcinaceae archaeon
AAAATAACGGACTGGTGTGGGGTCAATGCTCAGCCGTAGCTACATTAAATTTGCACCCGAAGGGTGCTTTCTTGTCATTAAGGATTTCAATATCCGCATTCATTACAACATAAGGCTTTTTGATATCTTCAAGGGTCTCTCCACCCCATATCGTAATACAGCCTTTTGGATTATTCTTTATTTGTGAGATCTTTGTAGAGCTCTTATGTGTAGCGGTTTTGATTGTTAAATCCGGAAAACCCATAGTAGCCATATATCTGACTCTGGGAATCGGATGCGGACTGTTTTCAACAGTTGCAAGTGCTGATATGTTAACTCCTTCAATAACTTCACGAATTTTATCTTTTATATCCATTATATTATCGCACCTTGATAAAAATCGTTAATAGTTAGACATATTTTAACAGGCATTAGAAAATGTATGGTTTCGGGCTTACTATTGACTGGAACTAATTTGAGCAGGCTGTCCCAAAACAAATTTTCATTGCACAAATCATCCATATATTAACTCAATACGATAATTATTGGCAATAATCATGCAAGTTTTGCCCATATAGGATAAAATATATGTTACCTGTGCAGATGTTTTGACTTATGGGACAGCCTGTGAGATAAATTTTCAAGTCAAATGTTGTATCTTCCAACATCGGTATCTGACTTCTTGTCATTCATATCTAGACCCGGTCCCCAGTTCCATCCAATGTTATCGTTCCAGTCCCAAATGTCTCAGTTGTGGTCATGGTAGCCCCTGACACCGTTTAGGTCATATGAACCAATCGTACATTAGAAATATAATATGTGAAAAGGAAATAATTGTTACAGATAAATATCCAAATATATCTGTAACCAAAAGCAATTAAACTGAAATAGTTATTGAACATCAATAACTACACAGCATTAATTCTGAAGTATAATCTCAATATTGATGTCTTTTGGTACCTGAATTCTCATGAGTTGCCTGAGTGCACGTTCATCTGCTGCAATATCAATCAGCCTCTTATGCACACGCATTTCCCAGTGATCCCAGGTAGCAGTTCCATCTCCGCTTGGACTCTTTCTGGATGGTACCACCAATTTCTTGGTAGGAAGTGGGACAGGTCCGGCTATACTCACGCCTGTTCTCTCAGCAATCGCTTTAACCTGATTACAAACACCATCAAGGTTTTTAGGACTTATCCCGGATAATCGTATTCTTGCTTTCTGTGACATTTTTTCTCCAAAAAATAAAAGGGTAAGTGTTTTACTTCTGTTTGACACTTATGCACATACCAGCAGCAATGGTCATACCCATATCACGGACAGCAAACCTGCCGAGTTGTGGAATTTCCTTAATCGGTTCAATTACCATTGGTCTTGTTGGCTTGACAGTGATAATTGCTGCATCGCCCGCCTTGATGTAAGTTGGGTTCTCTTCCTTGACCTCTCCTGACTTAGGGTCAAGTTTCTTGTCAAGTGACATGAAAGTACCTGCAGTCTGTGCTGTGTGGCAGTGGAACACAGGTGTGTATCCAACTGTAATTGCAGATGGATGCTGCAAAACAACGATCTGACCGGTAAATTCATCAGCGACTGATGGTGGATTGCTTGCCGATCCGCAAACATCTCCTCTTCTCACATCTGATTTACCAATACCCCTTACATTCCATCCGATATTGTCACCAGGTACTGCCTGCGCCTGCTCTTCATGGTGCATCTCTATGGATTTTACTTCACCGGTTGCGCCGCTTGGCATAAACGTAACATTTTCGCCTTTCCTCATAACACCGGTCTCAACCCTGCCTACAGGAACGGTTCCGATACCTGAAATTGTATATGCGTCCTGCACAGGAATCCGGAGTGGAAGTTTATCCGGTTTATCCGGCTCTACGAGCAGATCAAGTGCCTGCAAAATGGATGGTCCGGTATACCATGGTGTGTTTGCGCTTGATTCGGATATATTGTCACCCTCGAATGCCGATGTTGGAATAAATGGAATTTCGTCAGCCTTGAATCCAACCAGACCGAGAAGCTGGGATACATCTTTTTTGACTTGATTATACCTGTCCTCACTGTAATCTGCAGCATCCATTTTGTTGATTGCAATAATCAACTGGTTGATACCCAGTGTCCTTGAAAGAAAAACGTGCTCCTTTGTCTGGTCCATTACACCATCAGGTGCTGCAACCACAAGGATCGCTGCGTCTGCCTGGGATGCACCTGTGATCATATTCTTGACAAAATCACGGTGTCCCGGGCAATCCACGATCGTAAAATAGTATTTATCGGTATCAAATCTCTTGTGCGCGATATCGATCGTAATACCTCTTTCCCGCTCTTCCTTAAGTGTATCCATAACCCACGCAAATGCGAATGATTCTTTTCCTTTTTCTCTTGCTTCTGCCTTATATTTTTCAATAAGGTGTGCAGGTACTGCACCGGTCTCAAACATTAACCTCCCGACAAGTGTAGACTTACCGTGGTCGATGTGACCGATGACTGCTAAATTCATATGTGGTTTCTCAGCCATAATTAAATCCTCCTTTTAATAAATGTATATTTCAATAAAATTGATATGTTTTGCCTCATATAGTTGTTTACACGTTTAAACCTTTCCGAAGGCACAAACAAAATAAATAGCAATAAGACGGAGTAATCCCGCCTTACATACTAATGAAATCGGATGGTTGTGGCAATTGCGCCTTCAATCCTTTTCTCTCACGTATCTTTGATACAACCTCAACCACCAGGTTCTTTGGAAGAGGTTCGAATCCTGCAAATTCCGTGCTCCACATTGCACGTCCCTCAGTTGCCGATCTGATATCACCTGCAAATCCGAACAACTCCGAAACCGGTGCCTTGGATTCGATTATAGTCATATCGCCTTCTGAGGTCATATCAGAGATAATACCCCTGCGACCCTGGATCTCCTTAGTCGCACCGCCCATATTATCCTGTGGAACCTGAATAAACACTTTCTGGTATGGCTCGAACATAGTGTCGTCTGCCATCAACATAGCAGCCTGTATTGCCTGCCTTGATGCCGGAATAACCTGTGCCGGACCGCGGTGCACTGCATCTTCGTGAAGTTTTGCATCCACCAGTGATACTTTAACACCCATGCATGGTTCCCTTGAGAGTGGTCCTGCCTTCATAACTTCCTCAAAGCCTTCCAGAATGAGTTCCATAGTCTCGTTTAAGTGCTGAATACCTTTTGTCATATCAAAATATATATTGCTCTCAAATATGTCAGCAATACCTTTTGCTTCCTCTTTGCTCAAGCCGACTGCCATTAATTTTTCACGGCGCTCAAGTTCCGGCATTCTCATTGATACCTCACCGCTCTTGACAAGTGCAATAACTTCAGGTGAAAGTGGCTCAACAACAACATAGAACCTATTGTGCCGATTTGGTGATTTACCTTCAACAGGACCTGCCTTTCCGGTTATTGTTTCACGGAATACAACAATCGGTGGGGTAGTGGATATCTCAACACCCTTGTCACGCTCGATCCTGTGAGCTATAACCTCAAGGTGCAATTCACCCATACCTGCCATCAAGTGCTCACCTGTCTCTTCATCAAGGGTTATCTTAAGTGTAGGGTCTTCCTTTGCGACTTGTCTTAATACCTCTACAAGCTTTGGCAGATCCTTCATATGCTTTGCTTCGACAGCAACAGTTACGACAGGTTCACTTGCATGAGTAATGCTTTCAAATGATACCATATTCTCAAGTGTAGTAACTGTAGAACCCACGATCGCATCCTTTAATCCGGTCACAGCAGCAATATTCCCAGCCGGGATCTTCTCGACTTCAATTCTTTCGGGACCCATGAAAATACCAACCTGCTGAACCCTGTTCTGCCTGGCTGCACCTGAAACATAAACTTCCATTCCCCGTGAAAGTGACCCACTAAACAGCCTGCCGGTTGTGACTTCTCCCGCATGCGGATCCATTGAGATATCATTAACCATAAACGCAAGGTCCCCATCAGCATTTGCAGAAGCCATGGATTTACCGATCTCACTTTCCATATCGCCATGCCAGATTACCTTTACCCTGGCTTCCTGTGCATCAATCGGACTTGGAAGGAAACGTATAATCATATCATTCAATACTTCATGGAGTTGACATTTATCGGCAAGCTCCTTCATATTCTCATCACGGCAATAATTGAACACATCATTAAATGAAACGCCTGTTTTTTGCATCATAGGTACACTGATCGCCCAGTTGTACAGTGCAGAACCAAACGCAACAGTACCTTCAGCCGCATCTACTCTCCATCCTGCTTTATAGCGCTCTTCATCCATACCTTTAATAAGTTTGTTGACATGGTCGATCAATTTGCCCAGTCTGATCTGCATCTCCTGTGAATCGACCTGTAACTCATTAATAAGCCTGTCAACCTTGTTAATGAACAAAACCGGCTTGACATGTTCCTTTAATGCCTGTCTTAAAACAGTCTCGGTCTGTGGCATCGTACCCTCAACAGCATCGATAACAACAACCGCACCATCCACCGCACGCATTGCACGTGTAACATCACCGCCAAAGTCAACGTGTCCGGGTGTATCAATAAGATTTATCAGGAATTCATCGCCTTCATACTCGTGCACCATTGATACATTTGCTGAATCGATTGTAATTCCCCGTTCCTGTTCCTCCTCATCAGAATCCATGAATAACTGTCTACCTGCAAGCTCTTTGGAGATCATTCCTGCGCCTGCTAATAGATTATCCGATAAAGTAGTTTTACCGTGGTCGATATGTGCAACAATACCGATATTCCGGATCTTTTCCGGTTTGTACATAAGCGCAGTCACACGCTCAACCATTTTTTTCCTTCGTCCCATACTTACTACCTACATAAATTTATCATACAAAAGAATGACAGACGCATTAACGCGCTGCCTTTGCAACTCTTTCTTTTCCGTCTTTGCGGTTTATCGAGAAACACTTTGCATCACGCTTTGATGCTGCAATGATTTCCGATGCAAGGCATTCTGCAATTGACCTTTTTGACTTGAATGCAGACTGGCTGGCACCCATCGATATATGCCGAAGTGCTGCATCAACACGTCTTTGTGGTGCAGTATCCACTGCTTTTGGTACGGATATTCCACCGTACTTCAGCCTGACAACTTCCTCTCGTGGGCCTGCATTGGAAATAGCTTCAACCAATACCTGTACCGGATTCTGTTTTGTCCTGTTGTTAATAACATCAAAAGCATCGCTCACAACACGCATTGCAAGCTGTTTCTTACCTGTGTTGTGGCCGTTTCGCATCATATTATTGGTCAATCGTTCCACAATTGAAATATTTGACTTATTGAACTGCTGTCTTGCATGCTTTCCGCTTGTGTGCGGTAAAACAACAGGATCAAGATTGACGTATCTTCGAATACCCTGATCAGCCACATCGATCTCTGACATATCCCATTTACTGAATAATTTGTACATATATAATTATCTCCTTGGTTTTTCCTTACGACCGATGACCATTTCTCTTAAACAGACATTATTAACCGCGATAACTTTGAAACGAACACCCGGGATATCACCCATTGCACCGCCCATACGACCGCCTATTCTTTCAACCGTCACTTCATCGTGTTCATCGATAAAGTTAATTGCACCGTCCCCCGGACAAAAAGCAGTAGCTTGACGACCATTTTTGATCAATTGTATCCTGACACATTTTCTTATAGCTGAGTTTGGCTGTTTAGCTTCGACTCCAACTTTCTCAAGCACAATTCCGCGGCCCTGCGGGGCGCCTCCGAGTGGATCAGATTTTACATTCAATCCAAGGACACGCCTGTTATAGCGTGAGTCTTTCCATCTTGCATCCTTACGATTCTGCTGAAGTGTGTGAGCTGCATATTTACCGTTTGGCATATTTAACGTCCTCCGATTATTGTTCCTGCATATATGAGTATGAACATAAGTATAATTGTAAATGTAAATATAATTGTTTGTTAATTGTTACTGAATTATTATTGGCGTTGGTTTCTATTGCAGGATCACATCATCGATATCATGGTGTCGCTGCATAAGCATCTTTACTTTTTTTATATTATTTCCTTCGCGCCCGATAGCAAGATCTTTGTCTTTATCAGATACTTCTACATAAACCAATCGCTTGTTTTGTTTTAAAACCAGATTTACAGATTCGACAGACACGGAACCGAATGCATTCATAATGAACTTTTCAGGATCATCTGAAAACTCAACAAGTTCTATATGTTTGTCAATTGATCTTTTTACACGGTTAATATGATCACCATTTGTACCAATGGCCGCACCCATATCACCGGCATTAACAACATATATGATTCTCGTATCTTCAACAATGCAGTCCTTTATACCTGCACCTGTCGCACTTTCAAACAGCGCTATATACCGTATTCCCTCTTTTGAAAGTTTGATCTCGCTCAAATAAAGCAACTCCTCATACCACTGCTAATATGTCTGATTCACCGATATCAATGATCGCCATTGCAGCGATAGTGAATGGTTTACCACATGCAGGTCCGAGTTCAACACTTGTCCCTGAATAGTTCAACACAGGTACATTTGTAGATTCGATCTTTAATCTTACTTCTTCAGGGCAATTTGCAGCGAGTACAACCATTTTTGCATCGGAACTCACTGCTGCATCAATTGTACGGTTCGATCCAATAATGACTGACCCCGTTCTGATAACTTTGATAAGCGCTTTATCGATATTAATATCCATTTAAATCATCTCTTGTATCAATTCAGATTTGTATTGTAATATCTGATTCGTTATATTTACTTTCTGGTTGCACATAATTTCTAGGATTATGTTAGTCTGACTTTGTCGGTATATTATTCAGTACTGTTTGTTTAGAGACAAGGTGAACATCTCCGGTACCCAATTTTATTGGCTGTCCGACAATAATGTTCTCAGTCACACCATTCAATTCATCCACATCTCCACGCATTCCCGCATCAAGAAGATGGTTCACAGTAACTTCGAATGCAGCACGTGCAAACACACTAGCCTTCTGGCCGGAAATACCATGACGTCCAATCTGTTTCACTTCCCCATCGCAGGTCATAATATCTGCAACAAGCATGATGTGTCGAATGTCAACAGTCAGGCCCTGCTCATTCAGAGTATCTATTGCTTCCTTTATGATGGAGTTGCGAGCAGCTTCAATGCCGAACACATCATAGGTCTCAACAATATTATTAGTATGGGTCCTTGTAGTATCAACACCATCGATTAGAAGCACGTCTTTTAACGCGGATCCTTCAGTATAGAGTATATATTCATCTCCATCTTTTCTTATAACAACTCGCTTGATACCTTCTATTCCCTTGAGAGTTATGTTATGTATGTTCTTTGCAAGTTGCAAAAGTTCACGATAAGAAGGGGAATCGGGTATGATGATAAGCTGATTTTCCACAGCATTCGGACTGGTAATATTTACACCAAGTTCATCCCGGAATTTTTCTGCAATATCATCAATATACATATTTCTCTGGTCGAGTACCTTCCCATTAAGATCAATGATAAGCTGCATGTTTGCAAGATCAGTAGTAACATCTGCCAGGTGCTCTATATGTGTTGCTTCAATTTCCCATGCAACTGTTCTTGCTTTATCACGGTCTGTCGAATATCCATTATTAAGTGCAACAGTCATCATCGGAGTACTTGGCTTTTTCCTCGCATCCACAATTTCAATCAATCGTGGCAGGCCAAGTGTGACATTAATCTCAGCCACACCCGCATAGTGGAAAGTACGCATAGTCATCTGCGTACCAGGTTCACCAATCGACTGTGCAGAAACAACGCCCACAGCCTCGCAGGGTTCAACACATGCATAGTTATAACTTTCCATGACACGTTCGATAATTTCTACCAGTTCCTTTTTTGAGACACCTACCTTTAATACATCTTCCCGAAGTGTATAAAGTATATTGTTTGGGAGAGCAAGGCTCTTCGTCATCGACTCGATTGTCGCTTCACTTATAACCATTCAATCTACCTCCTTCCCTGTTACCGAACGAACAATCCTGTGCACAGCCTCAGGTTTACTATAATCACTCTTGGTCGAGTCGATTCCATCCTCTCCGTATTTGAACTGTACAACTACACCTCGCGTTTCACGTACTGACCCGTCATATTGTACCTCAAGATCTTGCAATGCATTCACAAGTCTCCTCTGCAGGTATCCTGATTGTGAAGTACGGACCGCAGTGTCTACAAGACCCTCACGTCCACCTATTGCATGGAAAAAATATTCGGTAGGATTAAGTCCGCTCTTGTAACTCGCTTTAACAAAACCATGTGCATCTGCTGCAAGGTCATTTTTCTTGAAATGTGGAAGTGTTCTATTGGAATACCCTCTCCTGATACGCTCCCCGCGAACCGCCTGCTGGCCAACACATGCTGCCATCTGGGTCAGGTTCAACATTGAACCCCTGGCACCGGATTTTGCCATTATAACAGCAGAATTTTCCAACCCAAGATGGTTTCCTGCTATCTGACCGGCCAGATCTCGTGCTTTACCAAGCTTTTGCATAATGAGCATCTCAATCGTTTCTGCAACAGTTCGACCAGGCAGTGATTCAAGTTCCTTTGCGTCATATGCCCGAATAAGATCACGCACATCTTCTTCTGCTTTTGTCATAGCAACAGATATCTCTATTTTTGCTTCATTTGGCACATCTTCATCAGCAATTCCAAAACTAAGTCCGGTTCGCATAACCCCTCGAATTGCAAGACGTGTTACATCATCAATAAATTTAGCACCTAATGTTGTGCCAAATTCTTTTACAACCTTATCAAGAATCAGTCCCTTAAACGCACCAATCGCATTTTCGTCAATTGTACCTTTGAGCAATTCTCCGCCTTTGATCACAACATATGCATCATTTTCACAATCACCCTTCTTGCACACAGCACACTGGAAACACACTTTTGAAGGGAATTCAAGTTCAAGTCCCCTCGGAAGGATCTGACTGAATATCTGTTTACCATTCCAGTACGGTTCACCATTGTTATGGTGTCCCGCAGGTTCCGGCAGTTCCCTGATATCCGCCTTACGAAGCAGTTCCAGAGCACCGTTTTTTGAGATGTATTTTTCATTTCTAGTAAGAAGGAACAGACCTGATATGTGATCATGTATCCCACCGATAATAGCACCACCAAAACGTGGCGAAAGGATATTTTCCTGTACCAGCATTAATATCTTTGCTTCTGCCCTTGATTCTTCTGTCTGGAGTACATGCATATTCATCTCGTCACCGTCAAAATCAGCATTGTATGGTGGACAAACACAGGGATTCAGCCTGAATGTCTTGTTTGGCAGCACTTTTATGAAGTGTGCCATGATACTCATTTTGTGAAGTGAAGGCTGCCTGTTAAACAGCACAATGTCGCCATCTGTCAATTGCCTCTCAACAGTCCAACCAAGATCGAGTTTTTCAGAGAGTTCCTCGCAGTTCATATCAGTAACTTTAATGCGACGATCATCTTCGCGTATTACATAATTTGCACAGGGATGAACATCCTTTTTACGAGCCACATACATACGCATTAGATCAATATTATGTGATACGACCCTTATGGGGATTGTCATCTGTTTTGCAATTGGAAGTGGCACTCCTACTTCATTGATACTCAGGTTCGGGTCAGGTGATACTACAGTACGTGCTGAGAAATTAACACGCTTACCGGACAGGCTACCCCTGAATCTTCCTTCTTTTCCTTTAAGTCTCTGAGATAGTGTTTTAAGTGGTCTTCCGGACCTGTGCCTTGCAGGCGGTACACCTGACACTTCATTATCAAAAAATGTAGTAACATGGTACTGCAACAGTTCCCACAAGTCCTCGATAATCAACTGTGGTGCACCTGCATCACGGTTCTCCTGGAATCGCTGGTTGATACGTATGATATCTACCAATTTATGCGTCAGGTCATCTTCACTGCGCTGACCCGATTCAAGTGTGATTGACGGACGTACTGTAACAGGTGGCACAGGAAGAACGGTCAGGATCATCCATTCCGGTCTTGCATTATCAGGGTCCATCCCGAATACACGCACATCCTCATTAGGTACATTCTCAAATCTGTCGCGTATCTCGGATGGAGTGAGCTTTTCTCCATCTTCTATGTACTCAACCGGCTTTTCGAACTTTATTACCGACTTTTTTGTAGGGTTGCCATCAACATCAGTACAATAAGGGCAAGTTTTAGCCTTTGCAGCTTCTTTGAATATATCATTTATAAGTGTGTCCGGAAGATGTCCCATCTCCTTTAATTTGGCAAGTTTTTCAAGAGATTCTGCCTTCTTTGCCGGTTCAAGGGACAAACGGCTGCATTTCGGACATATTGCACGCAGTATCTTACGGATCATCTTGTTAAATCCAACATGGATGACAGGCGCGACAAGTTCGATATGTCCGAAGTGACCGGGACATTCCCCTGCACGGCTTGAACATGTTTTACATTTAAGACCCGGGTCAATAACACCAAGCCTGAGATCCATAAGTCCCATATCTATCGGATATCCATCATCATCGTATGTATCCGCTGCTATAACCGCAGTGACACTCATTTTCCGAATCTCTCGCGGTGATATCAAACCAAATTTGATTGAACCGATCCGTTTTGGTATTGAGGGTATATTATCATCCATTTTAAATCACCTCACACTGCATCTTCAAGTATAAGTCTCGGTGCAACCCCAAGCGTTTTTATTTCATCAAGCAACAACTTAAACGCATAACTCATATGTACCGAATGAATATCTGTCTCTGAGCCGCAGTTTGCACAATACCTTACGTTTTGCTTCCTGTCTAATGTAGCGATCATACCACAAGTTCCACAAACAAGTTCTTCCACTTTATCAGATTCATCAAGCAGTCTTTCTTTCAATGTCATTGCCGCACCGTGCCCTATAAGCACATCCCGCTCCATCTCACCAAATCGCAGGCCACCTTCACGTGCTCTGCCTTCAGTCGGCTGCCGCGTCAGCACCTGTACAGGACCGCGTGATCTTGCATGGATCTTTGATGCTACCATATGATGCAGTTTCTGGTACAAGATCACACCTATGAATACATCGGCCTGGATCTTCTTTCCGGTCACACCATCAAATAATACTTCTTTTCCGGTATGGGAAAATCCATGTTTAGTAAGCGCAGAACGAAGATCGTCTTCCTTTTCACCTAAGAACGCAGTTGCATCGATGCGCCTTCCTTCCATTGATCCGACCTTACCACCGATCATCTCCAGAACATGTCCCACTGTCATACGGGATGGAATTGCATGAGGGTTGATTACAAGATCGGGAACCATTCCCTGTTCTGTGAACGGCATATCCTGATATGGCACAATAAGTCCGATAACACCTTTTTGACCGTGTCTTGATGCGAACTTATCACCGATCTCAGGGATTCTCTGGTCACGTATCTTGACCTTTGCAAGACGCGTACCGTTTATTGATTCTGTAAGAATGACCGTGTCAACGATTCCCTTCTCATTCGAGCGCATGGTAATAGCACTTTCTCTCCGCTGTTCTACAGTGATACCGAAATCGGACTGTTCCTCAAGGAAACGGGGAGGACTTGTTTTTCCGATGAGCACGTCACTCGGACCGACATCAGTTTCAGGGTTGACAAGTCCGTCACTATCAAGATTTGCGTATGATTCTGCGGTACGCGCACCCCTGTATTCGGAATCCGGGATCTCAAACTTATCTTCCTGACCACCGGGATACCTGCGTTCTTCGCCTTCGAACGTTCTTAAGAAATGGCTTCTTCCAAGTCCTCTTTCAATCGAGCCCTTATTAAATACCAGTGCATCCTCAATATTGTGCCCTTCGTAAGACAATACAGCAACAACAAAGTTCTGCCCTGCCGGCCTGTCATCGAAGTGAATGGATTCGCTTGCCTGAGTTCTCGTAAGCGCTTTTTGAGGATAATGCAACACATGAGCACGGGTATCAGGTCTTAGTTTTGTGTTTGCTGTCGGTACACCGATACATTGCTTGACCATTGCTGCTCCCATTGTGTTTCGAGGAGATGCGTTATGTTCCGGATATGGTACCACTCCTGTGCAGATGCCAAGGATCATGGATGGATTTAGTTCCATGTGAGTATGATCCAAAGTGATATCTTTTTCATATAGGGCTACAAATAGATTTTCCTCTTCTTCAGCATCAATGAAGTCTATTAACCCTTCATTTATAAGATCCTGCCCTCCTATTTCGCCACTTTTAAGTTGCTTAATATGTTCTTCTGTAACAAGAGGCACACCATTTTTAACAATAATAAGCGGTCTGCGTGCGCGGCCGATGTCGGAATTTATGATGACTTCATGCGTATCTTCATACAATGTTACATTTACCTGGCGTGATATCACCCCTTCACACCTATGTTTTCTAATGTCAGTCACCAATTCAACAGGGTTGGTATGTGTTCCGATAAGTTCCCCGTTCAAAAAGACTTTTGCGTCACTCATGAAATATCGCTCCCTTTGCCATTATCACCCAGTATTGAATCCACTATATCACCAATGCTGTCATCTGCAACTCCAGTTGATGTCGATTCGTCATCGTAGTTGGTAATTGTAGTATTATTGTTATCAGAATCGAATTCATCAGTGAAATCATCGGTATCTTTATCGTATTCTACTACCGCCTTAACAGGCACATGCAATAAGATCGGAGTGACATTGAGATTGTAGAGAACATTTTTGATCGTGTTCAGGTCATCTGTACCTGTTGATAGTTCCACCATTTGTGCAAAGTTTTTTACCAATCCACAATTCGGACCCTCAGGTGTCTCGGATGGACATAGTCGCCCCCATTGTGTTGGATGCAGGTCACGCGCCTCAAAGTGTGGTTGTGTTCTTGATAATGGCGATATGACACGCCTAAGATGTGAAAGTGTTGAGATATAGTCAGTACGATCAAGAAGCTGTGATACACCGGTCCTGCCTCCTACCCAATTACCTGTAGCAAGCGGGTGCTGCAATCTGTCAGTCAATACATCTGCACGCACAAGAGTGACAACATTCAATTCACGGTTTCTCATATTTGCACGTTCAAGCTGGTATTTCACATCACGTGTGAGACGGTTGAATGCAACCCTGAACAGGTCTTCCATAAGATCGCCTGTAAGTTTTAAGCGCTTGTTGGAATAGTGATCCTTGTCGTCACCAGTGCGCCTGCCAAGGGCAAGTTCAAAACATGATTCTGCCATCCTTCCAATAAAATGTGCCTTTGCGATTCGGTTTTCAGGTTCATTTCCAAGATGCGGAAGTAAATACCTGTCAATAACGTAGTTTGCACGCTTGACCTGATACTCCCGTGCCTGTCCTGATGCCACACGTCCTCCGATCTTTTCGATGGCTTCCTCATTGGTAAACACTTCGGCTTCCTCAAGGTTTTCGAACATGAACTTCATTATTTCCGGATCAGTTGATACCACATTTACAATATCTTCATCTGTTTCAATGCCAAGCGCACGCATAAGTGTTATGAAATTGATGCGTCCGGAGATTGAAGGAAATGATACTTCCAGAATAGATTTTCGCCCTCTTTCCACAACAACGAGCGCACGGTATCCACGTCTTTGTGAGAATACTTTGGCAACCTCAATATTGTCCCCATAACGCACACCGATCTCAGCCAGTATCTTATTCGGGGCAAGGTCTTCTAAGGTCATGACAACGCGCTCGGTCCCATTGACAATAAAATATCCTCCCGGGTCAAGCGGGTCTTCGCCGTAATTTATCATTTCTTTATCTGGCAATCCTACAAGATTGCATATGCGGGATTTTATCATCACTGGCATTTGACCTATTTTTGCTTCAACAAATTCTGACTTATTATCGCCATTTATTACACTCATTTCAAGGTATAATGGAGCTGAATATGAGAGATTACGAAGCCTTGCCTCATTTGGATATAGGTATTCAATTGCACCATCCGCCTCCTTGACGATTGGATTTTCAACTCTTATTTTTCCAAGCTTGATATATATATCCTCCAGGTCGGTCTCGATAGTGGACTGCTCATCGATGATCTTTTGCAGTCCGGAATCCAAAAACTTGTTATAGGAATCTATATGATGCTTTACAATCTTATCTCGTGTAAAATAAGCTTCTGCCAAAACACTGATATCTAACGTTATGATAGCACCCCTTTAAATTTATACTATGAATTATATGGTTAATTAAAAATGTCAAAATGCAAAATATAACAGTAATCACATTTATTGGTACAAAATAGGTTAATAAGGCCCTGAAATATGCCAACTTCCCTGAATTAATCAATTACTAGTCTATAATATAGTGATTCACCTGCAGTCTGGCTAATTCTTGTAATCCTGATAACATCGCCAATTTCCGCACCAAGTTCTTTTACAACAGGATCAGCGCCTTTATCAGTGCTTTTTTTGGTCCCTTTTTCTGCCCCTTTTTTGACACCTTTTATCTTTGGTAATTGTTCCTTACCTATGTGGTATTTGTCTAATAATAATTTAATTTCATCTTCTTGCATAATTTCATGTTTTGGGACTGAATTGTGATCGAGCAAACTGAATTTTCTCAAATTTTTTCCTCCCTGTAAAATGTCCTGATACGAGCGGTGGCTTTGACTATTGTGTAATTAATGGTATAGTTGTAATTGTAATTATAACTATAATTTAGAGTCTAATTAGGTGATTATACCTGGAATTCGCCGATAATCCTGATTATGTTGATTAAGCGGGCTCGTAGGGATTTGAACCCTAGGCCGTCTGGTTAAAAGCCAGACGCTCTGCCTGACTGAGCTACGAGCCCACTCTGATGTTGATATCTTACTGTAAATATTGTTACATCAGATAATTCATCCAGTCATGTTGAGTGCAGCGCAGACATAATAGCAATATTGCATATAAACATTGCGAGTGGGCCGCAATATCATGCATTTTTTTTATAATAGTGGGATATTATCGCTTATTAATGATTATATATATATTGTATCAAAGGGGATCTGTTCGAAATGTACATATATGATAATTTTGTAACTTTACAAAGTTGGTAGTGCATAATTTTATATCAAATACGCGATAAAAAATAGAACGCAAAGATGGGGGCAAAGACAGTATTAATGACAGGTGCAAGTTCAGATATTGGTCAGGCTATAGCCATATCTCTTGCTTCTGAAGGGTTTAACATTGCCGCACATTATCATAAGAATTTTGCGGCGGTTCAAATTATTAAGGAGGAGGCACAAAAAAAAGGTGTTGAGGCTGAATTATTGTGTTTTAATCTGCTTAATTAAAAGCAAGCAAAATAAATGGTAAACGCAGTAGTGAAATAATTCGGGACCAGTTTTTACTCGGGCACAGTATCCATTTCCAACCGAATCGTAACATTTTTTAATAAAAACATGGCTAACTT
>JBQVLY010000026.1:0-15294 GCA_052361065.1 Methanosarcinaceae archaeon
CTTATCCCCTTCCAACTAACAACATTGTATGTTTGACGTAACACTAAATACACAGGCACATTAATACTTTTAACTGAATGCCGTTACGATGCGGATTCTGTACTTTATGGATTATAGATTATAACCTTATCTTTCCTCAAACCCTTACCATAATTCACCTTTGCACATCGACTCCGTCTTATCATTGGTGCTCTGGTTTAGTTTTTTAATCTTTACGATATACTCATCCCCAATACGCTGCGGTACACCAAAAATAGCATCCACACCAAGCCTCTTAAGATAATCCTTATACGTAGGAATAGTATCCGGATATTTAACCCGTATCTGCACATCATCAGCAATACGTGCGCCATTTCTTACCTGTTTTATCGATTCTATCATAGGTCGCAGTATACTTTCCCCAAGTTGAAAGCAGCGTTTTTGCAACTCTTCTTCATCCTCATCCCACTCAACCGACTGAAACCCTTCGCGCACGACCCTTGAGAAGAAATAATCCTGTCCCGTATCATTGTAGAATTTGAAGGCATGCCGCAGGTCTGCACAATTGCTTTGTGAGCATGTATATTTTATAGGATTAAGTATCATCTGCGGGTCTTTAATAACAACACCCTCATGCTGAATTATTCCAAGTTCTTTAATTATTCTTGTAATTTCATCCGGTGCCTCATTGAGCAAAAACTCACCAAAAAATGTTACCTGCCTGAATCCGTACTTCCCTGCAAGTTTCCTGCGCTCTTTTAGAGAATAGGGTGCGCCACTGCCCTTGTGCCTGATATCGAATACAAAAAAATCAAGAGATTCAATCCCATAAATGTCCTTTGGAACATAAGGATTATCTGGACCTGCCATTTCACCGCACAGTACAAGGTCCGGATGGTCATCGAAAAAATCACGTTTTAAAAGTTGCCCTGCGCGCTCGGTTGAATAAGGACAAACAAGCCCACCTCGTGTAAACGCTAAAACCTTTCCTCCAATATAAGCCACGCGCACATTGTAGCCGTTCATCTTTTCTTCAACGACTACCGTTTCGATATTCGAGAAATGTTTTTTTAGTGCAGGATCAAGGAGCATTGCTCTTTGTATCTTGGGAAAACCGCGTATTAACTCGAACGAGCTGTTCTTTTGATACAACACACTCCCATGCTCGATCTTTGAAACACTTTTATCGAACCGGAACAATCGCTGGTGTTCGTCCCAGCCTTCATACGGGCTCCGATTCCAAATTTGTGAAAGTATTCGTCTATCCAGTAGTCCCTTGAGTCTTAATTGCGACATGTTAAGATATCCTGCCGCACTTTCAATATCCAATTTAACCTCTGCAGTATCTGATCCGGCATTCATGACTTGGACCTTATGTGCTATTTTCCCGTCTCAAACATACGATTTTAATTTATACTTACTCCACTATGGCGTTTATAACACTTCTTCTTGTGATGAAACCGACCATATCACCTTCGAGGTTAACCACAGGCACACCACCGATATTGTTCTCTATCATCATACTGACAACATCAGTCACCGGAGTGTTAGTATATGTTGTTTTCACCCCTCTTGTCATAATATCCTCTACAATGAGATTTTTAATCCTGGAATCCTGCTGGTTTCCGGATACAATATCCCTGAAGGCACGCATTGCTTTTGCAACATCTTTTTCAGTAACGATCCCGACAAGTTTTCCGCTTTCCATAACAGGTAGTCTTCCGATATTGTTATCGAGTATCAGGTGCCTGATGTGACTCACACGGTCACCGGGACTTGCGGTTATCGGGTCTTTTTGCATAATTTCTGCTGCATATCCACCAAAATGACTACTTTTCATCAGTTCATTTGGAGTCACCCATCCAACAATATCATTATTTTCACTGGCCATAACTACACCATTATTTTTCTTAATCAAAGTGATGATATCATTGACTTTTGTATCAGACAAAACCTGAATATAATTATTGGATACGGCTGACGCAACGTGTAGTGATGATGCAGGTTTTGTCCCTTTTTTACGTGTTCCCAGCTCTTTTGTCAGATTTCTCATTGTCAGGACACCTATAAGATTACCATCATGCTTAACAAGCAGACGGCGCGTACTTTTTTTATCCATTATATCCAATGCGTGGGATATCGTATCTGATTTATCGATGGTATGTGGTTGTACCATTATATCTTTGATTTGCATAATTATCACCTATTACATTCAAATATATTTCACAATATTCAATATGTCTCTATACTACTTTTAAAATATCACTTCTGCTGATCATTCCGACAATCTCGTTATCCTGATCTACAGGCAGTGCAGTGATATTTTCTTTGATCATGATCTTTGACGCATTAACAATAGTATCATTACTGGCTATTGTCACAACCGGTCCGGACATAATATCTTCTGCAACAAGCGGAACTTCTTTTATGTAACGATAGGTTTTCTGACTGCCCTGGTTTGGACGCCTTGCCATCTTAATACTCTTGGTTGAAAGATTTCCCTCATTATCTGTCAGGGTGCTTAGTGCAAGGTTGCTTGTAGATATAATACCAACAGCCTCTTCTGCGTCATCTATGACAATAATCCTGCTGATCATATTTCTTTCCATCTCGTCTATGACATGGTTTATCGTATGGTGCCTGTGAACAAATATGGTATCTTTGTGCATCAATTCGGAAACTTTTGTATCGAGTACTTGCTTTGATACATATTTGATAATGTCTTTTTTTGTTACTATACCAACAACAGAGTTTTTTATAACAGGGATGTTGTTTATTCTGTTTTCGATCATAAGAGCAGCAGTCTGTTTGATAGAAGCCTCCGGATAGATTGTTATCGGGGATTCTGTCATCACCAGATTTATAGGCACTTTATCAATAGGGCGTCTCCTCCACACAGGTTCTGCCTGTGCCATTCGCTTTCCCAGATCGGATTTGGTAACAATGCCAATCATATCATCATTATTAACAACAACAACAGACCCGATCTTGTGTTTTAACATTAAATTTCTTGCATGAGATATGGGTTCATCCGGTGCAATTACATATACGGGGGAACTCATTATATCTTCAACATTCATTTTAATCCTCCTTTTATTTTTAGTTTTGTTTTCATCCAATCCCATTAAAATTATACCGCTGCTCGTCGTTGATTTGTCTTATGACGTGGCGAGTGGAGGCACGTAATGTCATAAAATGTTTATGTAATAACAAAGGTAACTATTCAGCCATTCTATAAACCGATTACTCTCTAACAACATTGAAACGGAAAATCAATATACAATGACCTTCTCATAAATAGTATTCAAAACTAATCAAATTTTCTATTAATCTGAGGGAATTGACATGGAACGTGAAGAAATTCTTACAATTTATGGTGCCGGGCCAGAAGCAGTCATCAATCTAATGGAACAATTGCTTGCAACTATTACAAAACAGGAAGAACGTATCAAATCATTAGATCCTCAGATCAACCGGCACTGTTTTAGAATGTATGGTGGGCTTAACCGATGACGCATGGAATAATAAGAAACATCGAAAAGGACGCATTAGCAAGTATGCAGAGAGTCATTATTTTTTTCTGCAATTTTCCGAACCATTCCAGAAGATAATAAAAAATCATATTCCAAAGGATACAAAATGCAAGAAAAGATCGAACTGATCAAAGAGGCGATTGCTAAAAAAGAAAGTGTTATCATCGCATTCTCCGGTGGCGTGGATAGTGCAACTCTTGCCGCACTTGCATATGAAACGCTTGGAAAGCGCGCCCTGGCAATTACAGTAAAATCGTTGACTTTTCCGAAACGTGAATTAAAATCTGCAGAATGCACTGCTTCTGAGATCGGGATCTCGCATCGGGTTGTGCATTTTAATGAACTGGAAGAGCCCGGATTTGCCGTAAATACACAAGAGAGGTGTTATCATTGCAAAAAAGGGATTCTGCGCATTCTAATTGACATTGCTGATAAGGACGGGTTCAATGTAATACTCGAAGGCACCAATGCATCGGAAATTATGGGATATCGGCCTGGACATAAGGCAATTGTTGAAGCAGGAGGGCGGGTATTTACTCCATTTACGAAATTCGGAATGACAAAAGATGAAGTGCGCCAAACCGCCCGCAAGATCGGCCTGTCGGTTGCAGACAGGCCGTCCATGGCGTGCCTGTCCACAAGGTTCCCATACGGGCAGGCAATAACAAGACAGGCCCTCAAACGTGTCGGAGCAGCAGAGGATTATCTCTTTTCGCTGGGATTCACGCAGATTCGGGTGCGTGACCATAGTGACAGGAGCATCATAGCGCGTGTGGAAGTTATACCATCCGAGTCTTACAAGGTATTACAGGAGCGGGAAAGGATTGTGTATCGTCTTAAGCAACTGGGTTTTGATTACGTGACACTGGATATCGAGGGATTTCGAAGCGGGAGCATGGATGAGGTTCTGTGAACAATAAATTGATCATTATACGAAAAGCGGGTGAATGCGACATTGAGTCTATTCAGGAACTGCTGTCAACATATTTTCTTAACATTGACGGAGTTGGAATAAATAACTTTATTGTTGCAGAATCCGGTCGCAGGGTACTTGGATGCGCAGCAACAGTTGAAAATAAATATCCGGAACTTCATTCCATAGCAGTGCATCCGAACCACCGAAGCAAAGGAATTGGCTCGATGCTTATCAGGTATTTTGTCGAAAACGCGCCGGATAACCTTGAATATCTATATGTTCGAACAACAGCACCACATTTTTTCGAAAAAGTTGGGTTTTTAAAATTACAGGATTGCGAAAAGGTGAACCTATGGGATGACTGTGCCAAATGCGACAGGTTTGAAAGATGCCGGCAGAGTGCAATGCGACTGCGGATTAAATGAATTATCAGGCAGATGAGAATAATGCAAACAATTGGAATCGTTAATACGTATGACCGTATCAAGATACTTGATGCACACTACCGTGCGATTGCAAGGGCGGCGCCGATATGTTATGCATTCGGATTTAACCTTGCGCTATTTGATTTTCCATTCAGGATGACACCTGGCGAACTTGTGGATTTTGTGATGGACAAAACAACTATCGGGGAATCGGGTAAGTATCTCAAGCTCCTGCATGATAGCGGGCGGTTTTTTGTGTTCGGCTTGCCAAAGAAGGGATTCCAGTCCCAGTTCGGTTTAATTGTTGTAACAACATCCAAACCCGAATCAAAATCAGCGATCACGCCGGAAGTGCTCGCAGGCGAGATATGGCATGGAAGGTCACACCTTATTCTCATCGGACTTGGCAGGAAAGGGTTGCCAAAACACCTGTTCTTGCTGGCAAAGTATCATCTTGACATTACTTCGGCAGGCATCTCGCTTGAGACATGCACTGCTATTGGTGCTATCCCTGCGCGTCTGGCCGGGGCGTACCATTTATAAATCAAAAGAATAATCCATTGGTCAATATTCAAAGGTTTTAATCCAATGGATGTAACTTTTTTAAAATTTGAAATACCATGATAAATCATGGTGAATACATTCTGTGACAATCGTTAAACTAATGTCATATAACGTAATACTTCATATGTTATACATTATATATTATGCATCAGGTCAAGTAAAAATACACAATAAATATCCGGTTGTAATCCCAAAAGATGTTCGTGATACGCCAGGGCTGCAAATTGGGAAAATCACCTATTTTGTGGTGGAAAAAGGAAAGGCAGTGTATATCCTAAAAGAGGCATTGGAGTTTACAAAACAAAACATTTCATTGCTTTTTACATCCAAAGAGCTTGATAAGTCTCTTGAATCACAAAGCAGCAGCATATGGGACGATATTTCAAAATTAATTGATCTTAATTATTATTTCATGTATCATTCAACATAATGTAAATTATTCCAAAGCCTAAAATCATAATCGAGGGACTCACAATTGACCACCCACAAAACTCTAAAAGCTCTCGGTGAAGCCAAAAAAGAGTTTAAGAACTCGGTTTTCATAGGATATGCCAGCCCTGTCAAAAATGAGGGTGAAGCAAAGTACTTCATAGAACAGGTTAAAAAACGCCACATAAATGCAGATCATAATGTTTCAGCATACCTTATTAAAAGCGACAATAACTTTGCGATGAAATATGACGATGATGGAGAGCCTATAGGAAGTTGTGGCAAACCCATATTTAAAGTACTGGAACTAAAATGCATAAAAAACGCTGTCATAGTAGTTACCCGTTATTTTGGCGGCATAAAACTGGGATTCGGTGGGCTCACAAGAGCATACAAGGAAACCGCTGTTACAACCATTGAAAATGCGGGCATAATTGAGGTACATGAAACTATCAATCTCAAGATACGTTTTGAGTACCCACAAACGCAGAAAATAAAAAACCTAATTCTCAAACATAATTATGTAAACATAATCGCAGAGAACTATTCAAATGAGGTTGAATTTACTCTTGGTATCATAAAAGAAAATGAAAATGAATTTATTGCAAAACTTGGCGACCTTACAAAAAACAAGGCAAAAATCGAATACCAATCATAACTATATAGTTTCACCAAGAAGTAGATATAATTTCAATCTAAGATTTACATTGAAATTCTAAACCAAATGCAAAAAACACCATGAATCCAATTATATCATATTTTAAAAACATGGACCACGAATACCGCAGGCTAATATTACATGCAGGGTTGGGTTTCTTTATACTGCTGTTCCCATTCATCAATACGAATATACTTGTTGTCATAGTATTTTCGATCAATATTATTTTTAGGTACCTGCCCGGGAGTTCGATGCTTTATGGCATATTAGCTGACAAAACAAATCGAGACAAACGTGCCATAAAGAATCAGGGAATAATAGGTACCAAAGACCTGCTAATCTCGGTGTTCATACTCCTTCTAATTAATGCCATATTTGAGCATACACCGTATTCATATCCGCTATACACAATAGCCGGAGCAGTCGCAATATCTACATTCGGTGACAGTGCTGCAACCATTGTGCGTCACAAAAGGCAATTGAAGTTCGATGCCATTACAGCTGAAGAATATCCGGAAAAAATATACCAGAGTGAGGTACATAAACATTATTCTGTAAAATCAAGTTCCGCACTGCTTGGTGTGGGAATCGTCACGGCATTTTTAGCAGGTTTATGGGTTGTTTATTGGCAGGGAATCGATGTCTCATACAATATGATCTTCTTTGTCGCTGCTATTGGAGCAGCCACAGGTGCATTGATCGAATCCATTCCTTCAAAAGTCAATAATAATTTAACAGTTCCGCTGGGAACTGGAATGATCATGTGGCTTTTCTCGACTTTCGGATACTCCGTGCCGCCGTCCCAGATGGCAGCAGCATTGCTCTTTTCACTTGTGTCAGGATATTTTGCATTCAGGGTAAAGATAGCTGACGTTTCAGCAGTTCTCAGTGCAACACTAATAGGTGTTTTAATCATTGTATTTACAAATGTTTCCTGGATATTACTCCTGCTAACTTTTTTTATTCTGGGTGGTGCGTCTACAAAATACAAATACCAATATAAGAAATCCATCGGGCTTGCCCAATCAAAAGGGGGTGTTCGCAGTTATGAAAATGTATTTAGCAACAGCACAGCAGCGCTTGTGCTTGCAGTTGCACATGGCATCTATCCACAGTTCAGTTCCCTGATAATCTATGCATATCTGGGAACTATAGCAACGGCAACCGGAGATACATTAGCCAGTGAGATTGGTACGACCTCACAAGTTAAGCCACGTATGATAACAACGTTCAAAATTGTTGAGCCTGGTGTTGATGGTGGGATTACACCTGTCGGGCAATTTGTAACGATCGTGGGTTCTATGATAATAGGAATACTTGCCGCAGTGCTCGGAATCGTTGACAACATCCCACTTGTAATTGTGATCACAACAATAAGTGGATTCATTGGTACCAATATTGACAGCCTGCTTGGGGCTACACTTCAGAACAGGGGGCTGCTAACAAACAGCGGTGTCAATTTTGTATCAACTTTTTTGGGCGCATTAGTATCGTGTGGATTATATCTGCTAATCGCCTGACCCCATTCCTTTTCCTATAATTCATCATACGTCCATGCATTTTGTCTTTCTACCAGATCCCGTGCATGCCGTGCAACCTCATCCGGATGAGGTTTTACCCTTGCTACGCCGCTGTGTATTGCTGCTTTTGCGACTGCCGAAGCAACAGCAGGCACCACACGATTATCAAGAGGGTTTGGGATAATATAATCTTCACGAAGTTGTGAATCTTCAACTATTGAAGCAAGTGCGTACACTGCTGCCATTTCCATTTCCATATTGATGTCACGTGCACGGGTGTCAAGAGCGCCCCTGAAAATCCCCGGGAATCCAAGACAGTTGTTTATCTGGTTCGGATAATCTGACCTTCCTGTTGCCACGATACGCGCGCCCGCAGATATTGCATCTTCCGGCATGATCTCAGGGTCCGGATTCGCCATCGCGAACACGATTGAATTGTCCGCCATTAAACGCACCATTTCCATGCTTACGACCCCACCTACAGAAACGCCAAAAAAGACATCTGCCCCGACCATTGCATCAGCAATCGTTCCACTCATCCTTGATATATTCGTGATCCTCGCAATATCCTCTTTTTCGGGGTTCATGCCTCCGCTGCGTCCTTCATAGATTATGCCGCGGCTATCACACATCAATATGTTTTCACTCCTGACACCGGCATGGATTAGTTTTTTGGTAATTGCAATGCCTGCCGCACCTGCACCGGAAACGACCACTTTTATACTGTCCGGTTGCTTTTTCACGATTTTCAGTGAATTAATCAGTCCTGCAAGTGCCACTATCGCCGTACCGTGCTGGTCATCATGAAACACGGGTATAGGCAGTTCCCGTTTAAGCCGCGCTTCGATCTCAAAGCATCCGGGTGCTTTGATATCCTCAAGATTTATACCTCCAAAGGTCGGTGCTATGTGCTTTACGGTTTTGATGATCTCTTCTATATCATTTGTGTCGATACATATTGGAAATGCATCCACGCCCCCGAGTGTTTTGAAAATGACAGCTTTACCTTCCATAACAGGCATTGCGGCATGTGCGCCTATGTTTCCAAGACCAAGCACTGCCGAACCATCAGTCACCACTGCAACGAGATTGCCTTTTGAGGTATAGGTGTACACATCATCCTCATGTTTTGCTATTTTCCTGCATGGTTCAGCAACACCGGGCGTATAATCCACGCTCAGGTCATGGATCGTCTTTAACGGGACTTTACTGGCAATTTCCAGTATTCCCTGATGCAGTTCGTGTACTTTGAGCGATTCTTCGTAGATAGAGTCGATTATGGTTGTGGTTGTAGTTGTATTTACAGTACTTACTTTTGACTTTGACTTTGATGGGGTTTTGGACATTTTTTACCTCTTTCTGTTGGTTTATTTGTATATTTTCTTCCTGTAATCAATAATGAGCATTAACACAACAGGCACACGTTCATCGATATCCAAAATTATTCTGCAATCACATACTCGTGACCTGTATCCGGAATCACCGGTAAGTGTGGTCACATGGAATTGTAATCTGATCTTGATCCATTATAATGTAGAGATGATTATCTTTCGAATGTTTTTTTCCATTTTTTAAAACGCTTTGAAGCCGCATACTTAAAATTATCTAATACGCCATAATCCAAGTTCTTTCTTGACCTGTATGAACTTATGGACCTTTCCATCCTTTGTTTCAACACAGGCTTTTTAAATCTCTTTTGTATGATTATTTAGTTCCTTTATATCTTTGTATTTGTTCGTATATACCTTTTAGTGCAAGAGCAAAATTGAAATTAATTTTGTGGTCTGATATACAATTAGGCCGAGAGGGATAACAAATAATTTGTTTGGTATGCATTCCCGTTGTTAAACCTGTTACCATGTTGCCTTAGATACATCTTCTCATTGCGAATAGGGGCATCGATAATGTTATTAAATATAAAAAGCTTCTATCCTCTGGTGACAGCATGAAAATCAAAACTTTTGTTGTACTTTTAATGTTAACATTCGTTCTACTTGCAGGTTGTATAGATGACGATGAGCCTGTTGTTAATGAAACACCTACGGTAAATGCAACTTCCATAGAAGATGAAGTTCCAAATGAAAATGAAACACCTACGGTAAATGAAACTATCATAGAAGATGAAGTTCCAAATGAAAATGAAACGCCTATGGAAAATGAAACTTCAGACGAAGAGTCAGGTATTATTGAAGAACTTCCTGAGGTTGAACCAAAAACACATGCTATATATATGGAGCATTATGGTATCTCATTTCCATCACAATTTGAAATAAATAAAGGCGATACTGTTGTCTGGAGAAACAGACAAGATCCAAAAAGACCGCTAACATTAGTAAGCGAAGATGGACTATGGGAAAATAAGACTTTAGGCTATGGCAGAACATTAGTTTATACATTTAACGAGTCAGGCACATACAATTACAGTGTGATAGGCCAGTTAAGAATGAGTGGTTCCCTAATTGTCAAATGATTCACACAAGATTTACAAATCCGGCATAAATGAATACCATAACCATAACAGAAGGTACGACAGAGGTTTTGGTACCAATCCCACCGGAGGGGGTATCATTTCCCCCATCGGCAGCACCTGTTTTTTATAATCCGGAGATGGAGCTTAATCGTGACATAAACATCGCGGCAACTGCTGTTTTTGTGAATCGCCTTGTCTTGTATTCACATCGTGACATCCAACCAATAGATATAACCTATGTTGATGCATTGTCAGCATCCGGGATCAGGGGGATCAGGGTTGCAAATGAACTGGGTATTTCCACTGTTTTGAATGACTGGAATGAAGATTCATACAACCTTATTGTTAAAAATATCGAATTGAACAAACTGTTTGAAACGACTACAGCGTCACGTAAAGATGCAAACGTTTTGCTTCATGAAAAAAGGTTCAATATCGTTGATCTTGATCCTTTCGGAACACCTGCCCCTTTTTTAGATTCTGCCGCAAGATCGGCTGTAGATTTACTTGAGGTTACGGCAACTGACACTGCACCTCTTTGCGGTGCGCACTTAAACTCTGGCATACGCAAATATGCTGCTGTACCGCTCAATAACGAATACCACAGCGAAATGGGAGTACGCATACTTCTTGGCAAGATCGCACGAGAACTTGCAAAACATGAAAAAGCAATGATTCCGTTGCTTTCTCATGCAACACGCCACTATGTGCGCATATATGTGCAGGTTAAAAAAGGTGCAAAGCATGCTGATAGAACACTTGAAAATATGGGTTTTATGTCAAACTGTCAGAATTGTGGATTCAGGAAACCAGTGTTTGGACTAGCTGTGCATATTGATAAGGAATGTCAGATATGCGGCAACACAACCGGAATTGCAGGTCCGCTGTGGCTTGGACAATTGCACGAAGCAAAGTTTTGTGATGAAGTTTTGCTTGAGCTTGAAAAACGATCTCTAAATACTCAAGAGAAGGCGATGAAAATTATCACTCTTTGCCGGGATGAACTTGATATTCCAATGTTCTATGACCAACATATTATCTGCAAACGCCTGGGTATCTCTGCATCAACCATATATTCGCTAATAAGTGCACTCAAAAAACATGGATATAAAGCGTCAAGAACTCATTTTGATGGAATATCTTTTAAGACCAACGCTGAAATTACTGATATTGAAAGAATAATGATAAGTGGAATATTAGATTGATCAGCAAACAATTTCCGTTTTTTTCAATCTCTTATGGTCTATTCCTATAGCAGGCAACAATATCCATTTTTGTTGCTCTTGCGATAAAAAGAGTGTGTACGAACAAGTATGGTGAATGTCTAAAAATTACTCACCAATAATTGTACGGTCCAATTCGTTATTGATAAGCGTAACGCAATGCTCGGAATGAAGCGAAAGCGGTCCGACATTGACTACCGTTGCACCGACATTATAAATAATTTCTTCCTCTTCCTTCGTGACCCCATTATGATCTCCCATAATGAAAACAGCATCGCCAAAAGTCCCTACAACATCCCTGATATCTTCCCCGTCCTCTCGAAGATACACGATCTTGCACCGCTTTTGAACAAACTCGTCAAGTAACATGCCAAGTCCACCGCGCCGTACCCAGACACCAGGTGTTGACCTGACTTCCTGTTCTCCAACTTCTTTATCAAGCGCCTTTTTGATAAGTGAACCGCTGCTTCTCTCATCAGGATTAAGATAGCGTAAACTTTCACTATCAAAACGTATAATCTTCTGCGGGTCGGGTTCGCCAAGTAATAGCAGGTGTACCTGCACATTCCGCCTCATATCATGGGATAGAAAAAGCGCAGCACTTGTACATCTACACAGGATATCCATACGTCCTGCAGAACCAGGCATGTCATTCAATGAAAAATTGCCTGATGTAAGCGCCTTATGACCTATTATTAAAAATTCACGCACAAAAACCTCTCACTATTTAAATGTTATAAATTTGAAATCGTATGGGATTACATACGGCAAGTATTCCTATATTTAAAATATACGAATATCAAAAAACAGTGTACAAGAGTGATATAAGATCACTCTTCTATTCCACAGATTCTTCACTTATAACGGATTCTTCAGACCCGCCGCCAAGAATCACATCTATGGTCTTGTTACCATATTCAATGACTTTTGTGTTGATCTGGGATGTATCATTCGAAATTTCCTTTCCACGCATGCTCTTTCGACGGCGGATGCCGTATGACTTTGGTTTTGAACCAATGCCGGTTGTTACGAGGACTTTCTGCCTTTTTGGACCTGGAAGGTCTCCTCTCATAACAGTACCTCCTTTGTCGCTTCCGCCAGTGATCTTCAAAATGTATCCAGGCAATCCGACTGTTGCACCATCCACTGTCTCGCCTATAGATTTACCTATATATTGGTTAGCCTCGGGACCAGTCACATCAAACTGGTATGCTTTGGTCTTTGGGTCTGAAACCACGATCTTAAAATCTGCCATTATTTTTTCCTCCGTTTATCGCTCAATGTTTCTCAGTTGTGTATTATGTATCGTAATAAATGATCGTATTGATTAATTTAATTATTAGTGTAATATTATATTGCAATAAGTGCAATTATATTATAATAATGTAATAAATGCAATTGTAGTGTTACAAGTGCAAATTGAGATATTAGTGTCATGTATGGTTGTGAGTATACCATTAACAAGAATATAGATTATAATCATTTCGCCCAGAATGGATTATCCCTGCGCTTAATTGCCAGGAATGCTTCCAGTGATTCGATCTCATCAGCCTTCAATGAATCATATAATTCATGTTCAAGGATCTTTGCATGTCTCTCTGGTATATTAACATACAAAATATCACCCTCTTTGATCTGCCTGCCAACTGTCGGACCTTCAATTGCCATAGCAACTTCCATACCAATACGAGCCTCACCTATATTCTCACCATTTGCCTGCAATCCCTTAATTCTTCCCACAATAATACCCTCACCTGATGTAATATCAACATTTGTCTTGACCATTCCGCTTGATATTTTCACGCCAACCACTGCGGGTTTACTCTGTCGGAATGTGCAATCAGGGAGTATCCTGAACTGCCCTGCCTTGATAATCATCTCGGATATGCTCTTTTCAGATTTTGTCTTATGCTCTTTTACCCAATCCGTATAAGTATCTACCAACTTGTATATCACATCGCTCATGAACAATTTAATGCCGGAAGTCTGCATAAGGTCCTTTGCATCCGGAAGTATACCCACATTAAACCCGATTATTACTGAGTTTAACGGGTCTTCGATTGTAGATACTTCTATAATATCATGGTGAGATATATCTCCAATATCCGCTTTGCGAATTGATATGTTTTCTTTCTGAAGTTCATTTACAAGCGCTTCAAGTGAACCGATCGTATCTGCTTTTATTGTAATCCCATTAGCGTCAGTATGAATCCTGACCTCTTCGATCTCTTCGTGTATTTCCTTTACGATCTTATCAACAGTATCTGTAGTTACAACCCTTACAGGTGAACCTGCAAGTGCATCATCAAGACCTGGTGCAGATATTTTCACACCGATAGCAGCAGTGACCTTGCTTACCTGCTTGAACTTTTCTTCAGCATGTATATCAGAAAGAGGTTGCGGTTTCAGCAAAGCCCGTATCTTTGTCTGTATAGGTTCGCCAAGGCTTCCGACAACGATTTTTTCTCCTTTTTTCATTGTACCATCATAGAGGATGATGTCCATTGTCATCCCTAAACCACGCTCTTCCTTAACTTCAAGAACCGTTCCAGCACCTGGTCCGTCAGCACTATAATGCAGATTCGATTCCAAAAACTTCTGTGCAAGTCCTAAAAGTATCATTAATATATCAGGCGTTCCCTCACCTGTTATAGCACTTATCGGTATCAATGCAATGGTTTTTTGGAAATCGGCCACCCTGTCATACCTATCTGAATTGAAACCAACATTGTAAAGTTCACCAACGATCCCATATAACTTATTATCAAGTGAATTTCTTACATGTTCAATTTGTTTATTGTATGTCGCCAGAAAAGGCATATTCTTGTTCGGATTCCATCCGTGTATCCTGTCGATCTTATTTGCAACCACAACAAACGGTGTTTTGAACCTCTTTAAAATCTCAAGACTCTCGATCGTCTGTGGTTTGAACCCTTCGTTAATATCAACAATAACAATAGCCAGATCAGCAAGGGCTCCTCCACGACTTCGCAATGAAGTAAAAGCATGGTGACCCGGTGTATCAATAAATAAAAGTCCGGGCACGATAAACTTATTCAAAAGCCCAGGATCACCACATTTACCGGCGATAATATTTATTGGAACTTCTGTTGCACCAATATGCTGGGTTATCGCACCAGCTTCACCGTCAGCAACTGCACTACCACGTATATTATCAAGTAGGGTGGTCTTCCCGTGATCTACATGTCCCATAACACAGACGATTGGTGTGCGTAAATTATTACCTTTAGCCATTGACAAAAGTCCCCTTTAATCAATACATATTATACAATAATATCTAAAATACATTATATAAGTACCTGTGTATCGATTAAAGTTAATAAAACATGTTAAAATCAATTAAAATATTGAATATTGGATTTTACGTATCCACTTCAAATCTGAGGGTAACTGACTCCTTTTTGAAATCGAAAACCTGCTAAGGCAATTGATTTCGATAATCCGAATATGTATTTTACCCTACTTTTTGAAGTGGATACTTTATATCCCTTTTTTGGGTTTTGGATCCTAAAATGAAACAATCCGGAAACAAGGAGATTGTCGGTGGATCGAATAA
>JBQVLY010000027.1:0-14864 GCA_052361065.1 Methanosarcinaceae archaeon
GAAAATTTGTGGTACAAGTACAACGTTGATACAGTCACCTTGTATTTCCGGTGTGTTTACATGACAAGATATTTGCATAGTAAATACATTATATGATAAAAATTGTATACTATAAAAATCATTCTTCAAGTATAAAATGGGGCATAAAAATGGCAGAAACAATTGAAGCATCACTAAAAGAACATCGCAGGTTCGAACCGTTCGAAGACTTTTTCAAACAGGCAAACATGAACGATCCCAATGTTTATAAAAGAGCGGAAGATGACCTTGAGGGATTCTGGGAAGAACTTGCAGGTAACATTGATTGGTATCAAAAATGGGACTCTGTCTTAAAGTGGGAACCGCCACATGCAGAATGGTTCACAGGCGGGAAACTCAATGCTTCATATAACTGTCTTGACCGCCACATAGAGAAACACGGTGATAAGACCGCGATTTTGTGGGAAGGCGAAAGAGGTGAGGTCAGGACATACACATATTGTGAGCTACTTGATGCAACAGAACGGCTTGCAAACTCGCTCAAAGGTCTTGGAATCAAAAAAGGTGATATTGTAACCATATACCTGCCAATGATCCCCGAAGCGGTAATTGCAATGCTTGCCTGCGCCAGGATCGGTGCGCCCCATAGCGTTGTCTTTGCCGGTTTCTCTGGCGATGCGCTTGCGCAGCGGGTAAACGATGCAAAGAGCAAGTTTGTTATCACATGTGATGGCTATTCACGCCGCGGAAAAGTGCTTGACCACAAAGGAAAAACTGACGGAGGGGTTGATAAAACAAAGGATCTGGAAAAGGTCATTGTGGTCAAACATGCAGGCAATGATGTCACAATGCAGTCTGGCAGGGATATCTGGTGGCATGAACTTCTTGAATCTGCAGAACCCTCATGCGAGCCTGAGGTCATGGATTCCGAAGATATGCTGTTTTTGATGTACACAAGCGGTACCACAGGAAAACCAAAAGGTGTTGTGCACACCACAGGCGGATACATGGTCGGAACCCATGTGACAACAAACTGGATATTTGACCTGAAAGAAAATGATGTATACTGGTGCACGGCTGATGTTGGCTGGATTACAGGTCATTCTTATATTGTGTATGGTCCGCTGTCGAATGGCTCAACTGTTGTTATGTACGAAGGCGCCCCCGATTATCCGGATAAGGATCGGTTCTGGAAGATCGTTGAAAAACACAGGGTTACGATATTCTATACTGCACCCACTGCGATTCGGGTATTTATGAAATGGGGGGCGGAAATACCGGCACAACACGATCTTTCGTCACTGCGCCTTATAGGTTCTGTGGGTGAGCCGATTAACCCGAGTGCGTGGTTATGGTATTACGAGAACATAGGTGGCAGCCGCTGTCCTCTTGTTGATACATGGTGGCAGACCGAAACAGGTATGGCTCTTATCACGCCCCTGCCAGGGTTGACAACACTAAAACCCGGAAGTGCGACAAAACCATTCCCAGGTATCAAGGCAGCAGTGCTTGATGATGATGGAAATAAGGTGGCGCGTGGACAGGGCGGTTATCTTGCAATTCAGGTACCGTGGCCCAGTATGATACGTACGATATATCAGGATGAGGAAAGATTCATTGATACCTACTGGAGCAAGTGGGGTGTTGGGACATACCTTTCAGGCGACGGTGCACGCCAGGATGAGGACGGGTATTTCTGGGTGCTTGGGCGCGTTGATGATGTGATTAAGGTTGCAGGGCATCGTCTTGGAACTATGGAGATCGAGAGTTCGCTTGTATCACATCCGGCGGTGGCAGAGGCTGCGGTTGTAGGTAAGTATGATGAATTAAAGGGTGAAGCGATATTTTGTTATGTGACGCTTGAAGGGACGGCGGTTGAGAGTGAAGAACTCAGAAAGGAACTGGTCGGGCATGTTGCAGATGAGATCGGTCCGATCGCGCGCCCGCAGGGAATTGTGTTTGCAGACGACCTGCCAAAGACCAGAAGCGGAAAGATCATGCGAAGGATCTTAAAGGCGATTGCAGATGGAAAGGATGTTGGAAATATTACAACGCTACAGAATCCGGAGGCTGTAGGGGTACTGAAAAGAAAAGTTGAAGAATTAAACTCTGGTCCGGGTTAATTTTTTTTCAAACTGTTCGTATAGATATCCCTGCCCCATACTCTTGAATACATGTGAATCCAAATTCCATTCCGATCTCGCATTTATTTGAGTAATATAATCAATGAGCCCGTTATACTCATTTTCCCCACAAACCGGGCGGTATCGCGGCTCGTAAACAAGCCGCCCCATTCTGGTACTTCAACTTATCATATATCATCGCGCGCCGTTCGCAACTATTCAATTCGAAAACGTGCACCTTACATCAGCATTGATCTGTACAGATCGAATGCTCACATGATCAGCAGTTATGATATTTATGGGGCATGTGGTTATTGCTTGCGGGAAAACACCAATGGTATGGTATCAAAAATGAATATATATGTTAAAATTAATTGACTGAACCACATGTTAGAACTAATTAATGCACTGATGTCTGACTATGGATATTTTAGCCTTTTTATAACCAGTTTTCTGGCATCCACAGTACTGCCGTTTGGCTCGGAGGGAATAGTTGTATTACTCGTACATTCCGGTTTTGACTTGTTCACAGTTGTAATAATTGCAACCGTAGGCAACTATCTTGGTGCATGTACGACCTACTATATCGGATTAAAAGGGCGCGCAGGAATTATTGATAAATACCTGTCCATTTCACATGAACAACTTGCAAAGGCTGACAGGTTATTTAATAAATACGGTGTCTATATCTTATTGTTTACATGGGTGCCCGGCATAGGTGATGTAATAACTGCTGCTGGTGGGCTGCTAAAACTCCCATTCAAGACATTTTCAATTTATGTTTTTGCAGGCAAGTTTATGCGCTACTTTGTGGTTGCATATTTAGTAGCCAAACTGTGATGAAATACTGCCATCGACAAATGCTATGCGCGTGCTACTTTGGACTTATTGAACAATCAAAAATCTGAATATTTGCTTTCGAACTTTTGAATATATATTCATTTTCGTACCGCATTCGATATCCTTATAGGCAATTAATTATATTGTAGTGTGCTTTACTGCTTAATATTAATTTTTGGAATTGGATATTGAAATGTGGGCTCGTGGTCTAGCTGGTTATGACGTCGCCTTCACACGGCGGAGGTCCTGAGTTCGAATCTCAGCGGGCCCACTATTTTGATCTTGATCATTAACCCCCACAGTTTATGTTGCGGTTGGGTGTGTTGTCGCAACGTTTGACCTTAATCTTAAATTAAATTCAAATATTGTATTCGTTTAGCGATTTTTGATGCCGAAGCAATATGCCGTAAGCGGCGCATTCCCAATCCACTGGCGCGAACGATGATGTTTTCTCGGCATTTCAACTTCTAATCTAAACATAGAATAACGCAGCATAGCGTTTTTACACACCAATGTAATTGAAAATATTACGTTTTGTCCGATCGATGTGTATGTGCATATTTTATAATGTCTGGAATCCGCCGCCTGCGGCGGTATTGACGCACGGGGCATTGCAATATGGGCTGTGCATCGGGATTTTATCGAAACCATCTATGCAAATACCAAATATTTAATCCACACGTACAATTCGTATCAGTGACTTGATAGGCACATCGGATAATATATCAGCACCCTTCTTATCAACAAGCACCACAACAAGCACGGGTTTTGCACCCAATTCACGAATTTGGTCTATCGCATCAATAATCGTTGTACCTGATGTGATTACATCATCCATGATAACACAGTTCTTATTTGAAACATCACCAAAATGCCTGCTGAATGTTCCGAGCAGCTTGGTACCTTCAATGTGCTCCTTGTGGGAATGGAATACCGCAAACTCGGTTCCAAGCTCATTTGCCATAAGGGTTGCAAGAGGCACACCACTTGATGCAATTCCAATAACCATATCAACTTCAATATCCTTCGCTGCCATTGTTTTAAGTACGAGATCAGACAAAGACTGTGCAGTATACCTGAGTCGGGATGAACTTTTTCCGATGTTACTCCAGTCCACTGAAATGTCCTTTGGTGCCGGGGAGGTAACTTCTTTTTTAAAGCGTGTTAAAAGCCATGTAACTGTTTCCCGTGAAACATTCAACTCATCTGCTATCTGTCCGGTAACAAGTCCCTTAGATTGCAGTTCAACTGCTTTTTGGATTAGATCTTCTATATTCGTCATAATGTCACAGCCCGTGAATTAAACATTAAATCTATTTGAAACACTATAAACATGTGTTTCTTCATTTAATATATAGCATCCATGCTGTTATACTTTTCTTTTACTTTTTTTACGCTTCTTTTTTAGGGCAGAGCCGCATATCGGGCACACATCCCCTTCGTCAAATCGCTTATGGCATCCTACGCATTGTTTTTCCCACACAAGTATGTCATGTATCTTTTTCTGTACAACAGGTTTTACGTCAATGCCCAGCATCACAGCAACATTTTGTATTGCGTAATCATCGGTTAGAAGCGTTGCATCGTCTTTATGTTCCAGTGCTTTTGCAAGTATGTCGATATCAGTATTGGATAACTCATCCATATCACGTGTATGCTTTGCCATGTTGAGCACTTCATGTATCATACAAGGCTGTGGTATCTCCACTCTTGCCCCATACTCGCGTGCAATAATAAAATGCATAGATGCCTTACGGCTTTTCAATTCATGAACAACAGACGGAACAGTTATCAAATATGAGTAATCCACCGGATAACTCATCATGAAAACCGCCGAGTCTGCTATATAATAAATCGTAGTATCACCTTAAAATCATTGTTTAGCAAGCCAGCCCAAATATCTGATAAATGTGTAATTTCTCGTTGTATATAATATATAGGATTATGTAGTCCGATTTAATACGACCGTAAGGAGGATTTTCTCGGTGCACGCAATGAAATGTGGTATAATTGACTGTGACATGAAAATATAAACCATAGTCATCGGTTCATTGAGTGCAACGGCACGCTAATAGACCTGATCGTTTTGTGTAGCATTGAATTGTTGCTTCCATACTAGCAAATAATTATTATTTAATCAAAATAAGGCGTAGTAAAAATTTCATCCACCTGACACTATTTTTAAGATCGTTAAATCACCGGACATAACTGTTCCATCAAGTGGAACAGCTTGTCCATCTTTTAGTACAATAACGGTTTCTTGATTTATGTCAAGCATATCCAGCAAAAATTCGTAGGTAGTACCGGTTTCAACATCAATTATTTGTTCAGAAGTGCCACCTGCGAGTACTTTTATATTCACCCTGATGCTCAATCTAAAACATCACCACCTTCACCTTTTAAGTCTTCGAGGTTATCTTTTATCAATTTATTCTCCAACCCCTCATGTTTTTTGATTCCTTTTCGCTCATTATCCCGCTTATGAAACTTCGACATTTGATTCACCTCAATAATTATCAGGTATTATTATTATTAATGTTTTCTGGATGATTTTTATCGGATCCATACAAACCTTTAAGTTATATCAAGTGCGTAATCTGGCAGGTTTCGTTATCGGGATTATGTCCCGTGGGAATGTGGCTTTTAATATCGAAAAGCTGAACCGTGAAACTAAAATGAAACATGGGTGAAATAAATTGGCTAAATCATTTTATGGATACATTAGAGACGCATGGAAAAAACCGCACGGGACTTATGTGCACGATCTTAGATGGAAAAGGCTCCAGTTATGGAGAAAAGAAGGGTCAGTCAAAAGAATAAGACGCCCAACGCGTATTGACCGTGCACGGTCACTTGGTTATAAAGCGAAACAGGGCATTATTGTCGTGCGTGCAAAGGTTCGCCGCGGTGGTATGAGAAAATCAAGATACATACGTGGAAGACGTACCCAGCGTATGGGTAAAAACAAAATAACTTCCGGTATGAGCATCCAGAGGATATCTGAAGAGCGCGCATCCAGAAAGTATCCTAACATGGAAGTTCTGAACTCCTATTGGGTAGGCGATGATGGTAAATCCAAGTGGTACGAGGTAATTCTTGTAGACCCAAACCATCCTGTGATCAAGAGCGACAAGAATCTTAACTGGATTTGTGCAAACACTGAGAAGGGACGCGCATTCCGCGGAAAAACCAGCGCAGGTAAGAAAGGTCGCGGTATGATGAAACGTGGGAAGGGTACCGAAAAAACCCGGCCAAGCATCAGATCAAACCAGAATAGAGGCAAGTGATACATCATATAATTTTACGTGTAAACGTGCACTCAACTGAAGATCAATCCAGGGTAAGAAGTGCCCTGGATTTGTTTTTACTGAATTCGCTTCCTACTAAAATAATAGGCGGAAATACTGACAACATAGTTGAGATAACAAATGTTAAAGGGTATTATGAAAACCCGATTACAACATTAAATGCGCATATTACACGTAAGCAGGATTGTCTTGCATTTGCAAGTTTTGTTCGGGAGAACATGCATCCAAAGGATGTAGAATTACTTCGCGGTGAGATGGCGGACCGTCTGGATGATGAACAACTTTTTCATTTCAGGCTTGATAAGCAGGCAGCTTATCTGAATAAAGTAAAACTCAGTTCTTCCCCGGATGCGATCATAGTAAAAGTCAAGATCGCTACATACCCGAAGAACCGGAAGCAAGCCGGGAAGATCGTGGAGGAATTGTTTGGTTAAACCAAAATTCTATGACCTGAATGTCCATTCCATACCGGATGGTAAGAATACACCACAACAAATGGCTGCTCTTGCAAAACATCTTGGCTATGCCGGAATTGCAATAACTAATCATTCCGGCACAGGATCAAAACCGACAGGATTTGAAGCAAACGGTTTTGAAATGTTCAAGGGTATTGAGATAGTATCTGGTAATCCTTCAAAACTTCATGGATTAATTGGAAAATATCGTCAGAATGTGGATGTTCTTGTAATCCATGGCGGGAATGAGAGCATCAACCGTGCTGCAGTAGAAAACAGGAATGTGGATATATTGGCACATCTCCCTACACCAAAAGACAGCGGATTGAATCATATTCTTGCAAAATCTGCAAGTGTGAATAATGTAGCAATAGAATTTAATCTTGATTCTATCTTCAAAGATCACGGCGGGCGAAGGGTACACACACTTTCACATTTCAGAAAGAATGTTGAAATTGCAAGAAAATTTGATGTTCCAATGATACTTACAAGCAATGCAGCATCATATTTCGATCTCCGTGCACCAAGAGAGATGATAGCACTCGCCGGGTTGTTTGGTATGGAAAAGGATGAAGCCACATTAGCAATTTCAACCGTTCCGGCAGGGATCATAGCAGGGAATAGGCCAAGATCAGGATTCATTCGGGAAGGAGTTGAAGAGATAATAGAAGAAGTCGACATCGTTAATACTAGTGAAGATATTAGTGAACCGGAAGTGGCAGGTTGGTCGAATTGAAGATTCTCCCGCCTACATTGCGTGACAAAAAACGCTATCTTGCTTTTGAACTTTTATGTGAACATGAAATAACAAGAGAGGATTTTTTGCGTGAGATGTTCTTATGTGTGGGTTCACTTATCGGGGATGTCGGTTCGAGTGAATGCGGCATACGACTTCTTACATTTGAAGATTCAAAAGGCATAATAAGATGTGCACATACAAAAACCGAACTGACACGTGCTGCTGTTACCACAATTGTGCATATAAGCGGCAAGAGGGTTTTGGTGCACATACTCGGAGTATCGGGTACTATTGCGGGTGCAACAGAAAAGTATTTAGAAGGAATTGAAGTATTTACCCTTGAATATACTGAATCGGGAATACAGGAATAAGAGCAATCACATATAAATGAGGAAAGACTTATACTTTAATTATATTGTACTCGTTAATATAATTGTGGTCTATAGTCTCAGTTATAATCATATAGTACACAATTAGTTCAAATTTAAGTTTAAGTTTAAGTTTAAGTTTAGCATTAACAGGAGATGAATTTAGCATGCAAATGGCACCACAGATGGGATATGACAGGGCAATTACTGTTTTTAGTCCTGATGGCAGGCTTTTCCAAGTAGAATATGCTAGGGAAGCGGTAAAGCGAGGCACAACAGCAGTTGGAGTGAAAGCGAAAGAAGGAGTAGTACTGCTGGTTGACAAAAGGATTACAAGCAGGCTTATTGAAGCCGAATCAATTGAAAAGATATTCCAGATCGATGAACATATCGGTGCTGCTACATCAGGTCTTGTTGCCGATGCACGGGCACTTGTTGACAGGTCAAGGGTTGAATCACAGATAAATAAAGTAACATATGATGAACCGATAGGTGTTGAGGTCCTTGCAAAGAAGATATGTGACCACAAGCAAACATATACACAGTACGGCGGTGTCCGCCCTTATGGAACAGCCCTTTTGATAGCGGGGGTTGATGACTACCATCCACGATTATTCGAAACAGATCCAAGCGGGGCGCTATTGGAATACAAAGCTACAGCCATTGGAGCAGGCAGGAATGCAGTTGTTGAAGTGTTTGAAACCGAATATAATGAGAACATGGATCTCGACTCTGCTATCATGCTTGCTATGAATGCACTTTTCAATGCTACAGAAGGAAAACTTGATGCTGACACTCTTGAAGTGGGTGTGGTAACACTTGTTGACAGGCATTTTAGAAAACTTGCACCTGAAGAAGTGGAATTATATGTATCCCGGGTTCATGAAATACACGAAAATAATGATGAAGACAAATCAGAGACAGAAGAAACTGATGATGAGAGTGTAACCGGATCCGAAAACAAGGATGAAAAGTAACCCTGATATTTGTAAGTAAACATCATATCAATGTATAAAGCTGTGTTTCTATTTTATAAAGAAGGTGTCAAGAATGATATCTCTCGATGATTCAGTAACTGCAAGACTTAAGAAAAGCGGTAAGCATTTTGAAGTCGCCGTCGATCCGGATCTTGCATTGGCATTTAAAAGAGGCGAAGATGTTAATATTGAAGATATTCTTGCTGTGGAATCCATATTTGAAGATGTAAACAGGGGCGACCATGTTGCAGAATCTGATCTTGTTAAAGCGTTTGATACAAGTGACATATTTGAGATAGCTGCAAATATCCTTAAACATGGAGAGTTACAGCTTACAAAAGAACAGAGAAAACATATTCTTGAAGAAAAGACAAAACAAGTTATAAGCACTATTGCACAGAATGCGATAAACCCACAAACAAGGACACCCCATCCGCCTGCCCGGATCGAAAAGGCAATGGAAGAGGCAAAAGTGCACATAGACCCATTAAAAAGTGTAGATGAACAGGTTATTATTGTAATGAAAGCAATACGTCCGATTATTCCAATCCGCTTTGAAGAAGTAGATATTGCCATTAAGATCCCTGCTGAATATGCAGCTAAAGCATACGGTGATATTGCAAGTTTTGGTGCACTGCAAAAACAGGAGTGGCAAAATGACGGTTCATGGATTGCAGTTGTGAAGATTCCGGCAGGATTGCAAAATGATTTTTATGGTCTTGTTAATCACCTGACAAAAGGTGATGCTGAAACCAGGCTCTTATAAGAGGACATTATAATGAATAAAAAAATAGTTATCCCGGGCCAATTTATATCAAATAATGTAAAAAATGCAGGATCAGGAACATATGTTGACGATGGAAATGTATATTCACTTTTATACGGATTATTAAATGACAAGAAAATAATTAATGTGCTGCCTTTTTCAGGAAAATATATTCCTTCCCGAAATGATCTGGTTATCGGGACTGTGATAGTGGTAACTCCTTCTAACTGGATATTTGAACTCGGTTCTGCTTATGATGGGCTTCTTCATGTGTCTGAATTCCCAAGAAGAGTGGATTCGGCACAAATGAAGGGCATTATGAATGTAGGTGACTCTGCTATTATTCGCATTAAAGATGTGAATACAGCGATGAAAGTCGAACTTACCATGCGTGAAAGGGGATTACGAGTAATTGATTACGGCAGAGTCATCGAGATAATGCCAACAAAAGTACCACGGCTTATCGGGCACAGTGGTTCTATGATCACAATGTTACAGAAAGAAACGAATTGCGAGATATTTGTAGGACAAAATGGCAGAGTCTGGATCAATGGAAAGGACAATGATATGGATCGTCTTGGTGTAGCAATTGATATGATCTCACGCAATTCAAATGTTTCAGGATTAACTGAAATGATCTTTAAGTTTTTTAGAAATGGAAACGATGTCAATGATGTGACACATACATCTTTTGAAGATGCAGATGATACACGGGCAGATGATACGGAATAGAAAGTGCCTGAAAGACACATCCAGAATAATTGACATGCTATTTAGACCCTGAATATGATAGTATCTTATATCAGGGCCGAAGATCCGGAAAAGAATGAGAGAAACAAGTGAATTTAAAAAGTTTAAATTTGGAGAATAGATTATGAGTAAACCAGAGAAGTTTTTCGACGAAAACGGTTTGCGTCTTGATAAAAGGCGTGTCGATGAGATCAGACCAATGAAAATCGAGGTAGGCGTTCTTTCAAGGGCTGATGGCTCTTGTTATCTTGAATGGGGAAACAATAAGGTATTAGCAGGTGTTTTCGGACCAAGGGAGTTACATCCTCGCAGGATGCAGCGCCCGGATACTGCGATTGTAAGATATCGGTACAATATGGCTGCGTTTTCGGTCGAGGATAGGATCCGTCCTGGTCCGAACAGGCGCAGTACTGAAATATCAAAAGTAAGCCGTGAGGCTTTTGAACCTGTTGTTATGACACATTTGTACCCAAGCGCCGTAATCGATGTTTTTGCTGAAGTGCTTCAGGCAGATGCAGGAACAAGAACCGCAGCAATAAATGCAGCGGCTATTGCGCTTGCAGATGCAGGAATTCCAATGAAAGGACTTGTATCGGCATGTGCTGTTGGTAAAGTTGATGGTAAACTTGTGCTTGACCTGGGCAAAGAGGAAGATAATTATGGTGATGCAGATCTTCCTGTTGCTATGACACAGGATGGAGATATAACATTGATCCAGATGGATGGAAATCTTACACAGGATGAGTTCAAAGAAGCGATGGAAATGGTAAAGGTAGGATGTAAACAGATCCTTGAGATCCAGCGCGAAGCACTTAAAAATAAGTTCAGTCAGTTCAAGACCGAAGAAATTGAAGAAGCAGCAGTTATCGAAACACCGGAACCTAATGCTACGATCGATGAAACGGTTGGAATTGAAACTGAGGTTGATGAATCTGTTGAAACTGAAAATGTGATTGATGAATCTGTTGAAACTGAAACTGAGGTTGATGAATCTGTTGAAACTGAAGTTACCGAGACCGAAGATGATAATGAAAAAGTAGAGGGGGTTTTCGTTGAAGATGATGCAAACGACAAAGAACCTGACGAAAATACTGATGATGAAGATGTAGAAGAAGGTGAGATAAATGAGTGAAGTGATGTCAAAACTCAAGAAAGATTATATCTATAACCTGATGCTCAAAGGTCAGCGCGAAGATGGACGTGCATTTGATGAGATTCGGGATATCACACTTGAAACACATGTTATTGATAAAGCTGAAGGGTCTGCCAAAGTACAATATGGCAATACGCAGGTTTTAGTTGGTGTGAAAATTCAGGTCGGCACTCCTTTCCCGGATTCCCCGGATGTCGGTGTGATAATAACCAGCCTGGAATTGAACCCAATTGCATCACCTACTTTTGAATCAGGACCTCCACGAGAAAATGCTATAGAGATGGCTCGTGTAACGGATCGTGGAATTCGTGAATCAGGCGCAATTGATTTAAAGAAGTTGTGTATTACGACAGGAGAAGAAGTCTGGATGGTATTTATAGATATACATGTGCTAAATGACGATGGTAATATTCTAAATGCTGCATCTCTTGGTGCAATTGCTGCACTTATGACTGCAATCGTTCCGGCTGAACGTAATAGTAAAGGTGAAGATTTCATGATACCAGTCCGCGAGATGCCAGTGTGTATTTCATTGGTAGACATAGGTGGACAGTTAATGATTGACCCTGGACGCAATGAAGAGACTGTTTGTGAAACAAAGATCTCGATCACATCCAATCAGGACGGTTCGATATGTGCCATGCAAAAGAGCGGTGAAGGTGCACTTTCAGAAAAACAAGTGTTGCAAGCAGTTACTATTGCATGTGAAAAGGCAGCAAAGGTGCGAGAGGAACACCTCTTAAGAATATAGTTTATTTAATTCACATTTTAAGGAGACATGATTTATGGCGAAAAAATTTACGCGAAAAGGGCGAGTATCCAGATCCGCAGGTCGATTTGGTACACGATACGGCAGAAGAGATCGAAAATTGGTCGCTGATATTGAAGAGCGAATGCGAATGCCGCATATATGTTCAAATTGTGCACGCCCTACTGTGAAAAGAGTTGGCACTGGAATATGGAAATGTACCAAATGTGGTTATACCTTTGCAGGTGGGACATATTTACCAACCACATCTGTTGGTAAGACTGTTATGCGTACAGTTAAAAAAGCAACAGAAGTAGTAGAGTAGGTAATTATGGGCTATAAATGTACTCGATGCAAACGCGATGTCGAGATAGATTATCAGTATACCGGAATTCGGTGTCCGTATTGTGGACATCGGATAATAGTAAAAGAGCGACCAACCTCTATAAAACGTGTCAAGGTAGAGTAAGAAGTATGTTAGTTACTTCTTCTCGCAAACCATCCAATAAAACTCGCACTTTGTGCAAATACTTATCTGCATTTTTTAACTGCGAGTACGTAAACCGGGGAAAAATGGGCATGGGTGAGGTGTTTCATCTTAAACATAACAGTCCACTCTTAATTGTAGGTGAATTTCACGGAAATCCAGGAAGTCTTGCAATATATGATCGCAATGGTTTTTGTTTGCTATCAATTCATATGACAGTGTCTTATCCTGAAAATTCAAAGTTTTCAAAATTGAAATTAGTTGAACCTGTTACTGTTTTTGTGAGAACAGGTAGATCTAAGCTTGCTGATGCACTGATAAAAAATCTTTTGTTTAAGCGTGCAAATGATCCATCTAATCCGCGTTGTATCATAGTTAATGAGAATAGGATGGATTTTATTAATTCGGATAGTCTTCTCTTTAGTTTTAAGGTAAAAAGCATTAAATTTGATTTTTTGGAGTGAGTATATTGAAGTTTAATGCAAATTTTTTTTTTGAAACGGACGATGCATGTTCGATCTACAAATCGATTTTACCGGAACTTGAAACTCCAGTGTCTGACAGGTCTATTATTAAAATGTCAAACAGTGATTCAAGTCTTGTTTTAATTATAAGGGCAGAGGATGTAGTATCTATGCGTTCGACTTTGAATACATGGCTACGTCTGATACAGGTGGCACATGAGATATCACAAATCACGTATCCACTTCAAAAAACAGGGTAAAAGCATATTCGTATTATTATAAAACCAAGTGCTTAAGCGGCTTTTCATTTCAAAATGGAGTCCATTACACTTAAATTTTAAACGGATACTAAACCACTAATAATACACTTGTTTTAGACTTATTATATGGCCATTTTGGTTTTTTGCCCGTCATTCATAGAAACATTAAAATCCCTTTAGTGATTATTGGAGTTTCAGGTGAAATGAAATGAGTAATGAATTACCCCCTCAGATACAGAATCAGTTGGCACAATTGCAGCAAGTTCAGCAGCAAGCACAGGCGCTTGCAGCGCAGAAAGGACAGATTGACAACATTAAAAATGAATCTGAAATGGCACTTGAAGAACTTGGAAAATTGTCGGATGATGCTGTTATTTACAGGTCTGTTGGAGAATTGCAGATATTATCCAATAAAGAGGAAACAGTTGCAAAGTTGAATGAAAAAAATGAAACCCTGTCATTGAGACTTAAATCCATAAGCAAACAGGAAGAGCGCATCTCTAAACGTTTTGCACAACTTCAGGAACAACTCGAACAATCAATGGGAACCCAGGCACAATAAGTGCTTGATATCCCAAATATGAGCATCAGTTAAAGCGATCGATTGTTATGTTGCTTTTAATTAATGTTTAGAGGTATCAATGCAAGTTAATGAAGTAGAGTTTTATAACAGGCTTCTGGATTATCACAATATTTTGTTTTTATGTCACCGTAACGCTGATCCGGATGCTGTTAGTAGTGCATTTGCATTATCTGAAGCTATTGGAGGTACTATTGGTCTTGTTGATGGAAGCAACAGGGTTGCGTCTCTTCTAATTGACAGGCTGGAACTTGATATAGTAGATGTACCAGATCCTTTTGATTACGAGTTCACAGTTGTAGTCGATACATCTACAAGCGCACAGTTAAATGACATACAACTTAAAAATTATTGTGTAATTGACCATCATATGACTACAGCCCTGACAGAGAATGCTGACTTTTTCCTGCACCAGAATGCATCATCCACAGCAGAGATAGTATTTAATGTGCTACGATTTATGGAAGCTCCTGTAATGCGAAGGACAGCACTTGGTCTTATGACCGGTATAATAACTGATACGGGACATTTCAAACATGCTAATCCATCCACTTTCAGGACAATGGCAGATATTATAGAAGTGAGCGGTGTTGAATATGCTGAAGTATTAGAACTGATGGCCGCCACCCCACAGGATATTTCTATGCGTATTGCAATGCTCAAATCTGCAACACGTGCACAGATCGAGCGCGTTGACGACTGGTTGGTAGTATTATCAAATGTAAGTTCTTTTGGAGGATCAGCATCGTCAATGCTTATTAATATTGGTGCGGATGTATCCCTTGTCGGTACATCCCGCGATGATACCATACGAATAAGTGGACGTGCAAAACGTGATGCTGTGAGTGCCGGAGTAAATCTTGGCCG
>JBQVLY010000028.1:0-14233 GCA_052361065.1 Methanosarcinaceae archaeon
TGTTTAAAAAAATTGAATATCACTGAGTGGTAATTAATTTGAGATGTTGCGGTTACCAGAAAATAATAAAAAGTCTCTGAAAAAGGTTAAAAAGGATTGATATAATTAAAGTCCAATCACATTTTATCCAAACAGGTGAATTTATGCAATTATTACTCATCCATTCCGATTACATTGAATACGAAGTCAAGAAGAGCACGCCGGTTGCTGAGAAGATAAAGGAATCACAAAAACAGGGACGTCTTGAAGAAGCACTTACAGCATTTATGACTGTTGAAAGTGTTGACGAGTCAAACCCTACCGATACGGTCAAGCGCACTGTAGAGGAGATTGAAAAGGTTGCAGCACAGGTTAAAGCCGTTCGTATTATGCTTTATCCTTATGCACATCTCAGTTCAGACCTGTCGTCCCCAAAAATCGCTGTTTCTGTGCTAAAGAGCATTGAAGATGCACTTTCCGGCAAATACGAAATAATGCGGGCACCTTTTGGATGGTATAAGGCATTCAAGATCAGTTGTAAGGGACATCCGCTTTCCGAACTTTCCCGATCAATCCGTCCTATAGGTGCACAGGAAACAGGTACAACACCATCATGTGTAATATCATCTGAAAGTGATGATGTGGTATCCGAAGCCCTAAAGGCAGAAAGTGTCGCAAAATCTTACTGGCACATCCTGACACCTGACGGGGAACTGCACAATATCGATAACTTTGATCTGTTAAAACATTCGAATCTCCGGAAGTTTGTCGATTACGAGATATCAAAAAACCGTGCTATCGAGAAAGCACCCCCGCATGTGGAACTTATGCGAAGGCTTGAAATAGCTGATTACGAACCCGGATCAGATTCAGGAAATATGCGGTTCTATCCAAAGGGCAGGTTGATAAAAACCCTTATTGAGACGTATGTACTTGACGAATCTTCAAAATACGGGGCAATGGAAGTTGAGACCCCTATTATGTATGACATGAACCACCCGACCCTCAAGAAATACCTTGATAGGTTTCCTGCACGCCAGTATTCGATTGAATCCGACAAGCGTCACCTTTTTTTGAGATTTGCTGCATGTTTCGGGCAGTTCCTTATGAACCATGACATGACCATCTCCTACAAGAGCATGCCCTTGAAGATGATCGAACTTACCAGATACAGTTTCAGGAAAGAGCAGCGCGGGGAACTAGTTGGACTGAGGCGGCTTCGCGCGTTCACTATGCCTGATATGCACACTTTGTGCACCGATATGGACCAGGCAGTGTCGCAGTTCGATGAGCAGTACAATATGTGTATCAATGTCCTTGATAAAGTTGGTATCAAACTTGATGATTACGAAGTTGCAATACGCTTTACACGCGACTTTTATGAATCAAATCGTGAATTTATCATAAATCTTGCAAAAACTGTTAACAAACCCGTACTCATTGAGATGTGGGATACACGTTTCTTCTATTTTGTGCTTAAGTTCGAATTCAATTTCGTAGATGCACTTTCAAAAGCAAGCGCATTGTCAACTGTTCAGGTCGATGTTGAGAATGCCGGGCGCTATGATATCAACTACATTGATTCGGATGGCAAGAGTAAAAAGCCGGTCGTACTTCACTGTTCCCCAAGCGGTGCTATTGAGCGCTGTATCTATGCACTCCTTGAAAAAGAAGCCATGGATATGGAGAAAGGTGCAGTCCCAATGTTGCCTGTGTGGTTATCACCTACTCAGGTACGCATTATCCCGATAGCACAGCGACATCTTGAGTTTGCAGAAAAGGTCTGTGAGCAGCTTAAATGCCGTGTAGATATTGATGACCGGGAAGATACGGTCGGCAAGAGGATACGTGATGCAGGCAGGGAATGGATCCCTTATGTAGCAGTTATTGGAGATAAAGAGGAAAAAAATGGCAATATAAATGTGACCATACGGTCAGAATCCCAACCAAACAAACCTGTGAAAATTGAAATGTCCTCAAAGGATCTTAACAAACGCATAATGTCGGAGATTGATGGACTGCCTTATAGGGGACTCCCACTTTCAAAATATGTCTCAATGAGACCAAAGTTCATATAGGTACAACACGGAAATTATTTTATGCAAAAAATTGAAAATGAATTGTCTGAATCCTGTGTGGTAATATATGTATCCGGCAGGGTACAGGGTGTATATTTCAGGCAGTTTACAAGAAATTGTGCCATACATCTCGGACTTGTTGGGTATGTCCGTAACTTGCCTGATGGAAGGGTAATGTCAGTTGCAAAAGGCGGCCATGAAAACATAGAACGGTTTGTGAAACAACTTCGTACCGGCCCACGAATGGCTAATGTTAGATCAATTGATGTAAAGTGGAGCGAACCATTGGATTGGTTTGATGATTTTAGCATAAGGAGATAGATGGCAGTCCTGAAATACCTGATATTCAAATCGTGCGATCAAAGTATTATTTATTATCCATTATTTAAGCCCAAGTTTCCCACCCAAAAATCAAAACCCCTATCGTATGGCAGCACGTCTTGAAAATATCTCCTATTTGTTGGTCGTAACCTTCTTCATATAATTCCCATCGACTTTAGATATCCCCTCCTCACAACGTTTTCACTTTGAAACAACTCCAATATCGCTTTCTGCTGCGATTGAGGACTCATTAACTTGAGAAACTCGTCACCCGTACTCTCCACTGTTATTTTTCCGATTATCCCATCTTTCAATACATCATACACCTTTTGTGTACTTCTTACTCCAATATCAACCTCCTTCAAGCGATTTGCAATCGTAATATCCAGCAAATACGAAAGTACACATATTGTGTAATGTGCCCAGACATGTTTTGGCGTCCAGACATTGAACGGTTGTATCTTGATAAATGATTTCACGTCTTTGAACACCTGTTCAATCTGGTTTTTGTCTCTATATGCACGAATCAAGTTAACCCATGTTTTCCAGTATCGCACCAAAATTAACAGTTTTTATCCATAAATATCCCCTCATAACGTTCAATCCTATCAATTTTATTTCATAGTTGCGCATAATTATCAAATACATTTGAAATCGATGGACCTGGACTCAGTGTCAAATGTTGCAACGGCACACCCAATAGCAGTAAAAATGTAGGTTATACTGATCAAGATCATGTCGGTTTTACTTCAAAAACCTAATATATTTCGGATTTTGACCAATTACCTAACAATAATAGGGCAGAGTATTAACACACCTAATCATATAAAGATTAGGATAGCCTAAACATAAACCCGTGCATGTAAAAAAACCATTAAAAATGACACGGATCAATCTTAAAAGGTGAAACATGATGCGTTTAAATGATACAAATCTCTTACAAATAAAACCGGATGAACCAGCCAGAATAGTTGATATTAGCGGAGGATATGGCATCAGACAGAAACTAAAACTTCGGGGAATTTATGAAGGCAGCATCGTGCATGTAATATCCAACAACGGTCCGATAACTATAGAAGTAGATCGAAATGTTCTTTCTATCGGGCGTGGGATGGCACAAAAGATCAGAGTTTCCAGAGTGTGATTATATGAAAAAAAAATTATCTGAGATGAAATTCGAAGAAAAAGGAATCGTAACAGACATTGAAAGAATACTACGAAAAAAGGTGGCTGGAATGGGCATCAGGGTTGGAAAGAAACTGAAGATGATCACAAAACAGCCAATAAAGGGTCCGGTAGTTGTGATCGTTGATGAGGCAAACACCTCCCTTGGACTGGACGTAGCAGAAAAGATCATTGTGGATGTGAAATAATGAAAGTCTTGCTGATGGGACACCCGAATGTGGGCAAAAGCGTATTCTTCAACCGTTTGACAGGAGCAAATGTCACCGAATCGAACTATCCAGGGACTACAGTTGATTTTACAAAAGGATATATGAAGATTGATGGTGACGATGTTGAACTGATAGATGTACCTGGTACATTCTCTCTCGACCCGAAGGATAAAGCAGAAGAGGTTGCTGTGGCAATGCTGCAAGAAAATAAGGATGCAAAGATAATTTGCGTTATAGATGCATCCAAAATAGAACGCGGGGTTTATCTGGCATTGGAAATCCTTGAGAAAGGATATCCGATGGTAGTTGCACTCAATATGTGGGATGGTGCAGTTGATAAAAATATCCGGATCGATATCAATAGCCTTCAGCGAATCCTTGGTGTTCCGGTAGTATCGACTGTTGCTATCAGCGGTGAGGGAATAAAGGAACTTATATCAAGACTGAAAGAGGCAAAATCTATTGAAATCGAAGACATTATCACAAATTTGGAAGGATTGACATGAAACTGACTATTGACCAGCGCTGGGATCTTATTGATAAGATCGCAAAACAAACCGTTACATTTGGAGAATACACGCGTACCTTAAAGGATGCAATCGGAGAACTCACGATCAAGCCATTTACAGGCATACCAATTGCTATTGCAGTCATGTATGCTTTCTGGAGCATATTCGGTTCGTTCGCAGGAACACTATTTACCGATGGATTCATGGTCAAAATATTTGACGGGCATTTTCTCCCGTGGATGCAGAATGTTTTTCCTGGCGACGGAGGATGGTTGTATTATATAATAGTTGGTGATCCCCTGGCAGACAACTCTTTTGAGGCGTTTGGTATGCTGACATCAGGGCTCTTTGTTGCTATTGGCGTTGTACTGCCTGCGATATTTATATTCTACCTGATGCTTGCGTTATTGGAAGATATGGGGTATATGCCAAGACTCGCTGTGCTTCTTGATACCGTGTTGCACAAGATTGGTCTGCACGGGTATGCTATTGTGCCAACAATCCTTTCCCTTGGGTGCAATGTACCTGGTGTAACAGCAACAAGAATTCTCGAAACAAAAAAACAGCGGTTTATAATGATGACACTGCTTGCAATTTTTATTCCATGCGGTGCCCAGATCGGTATAATGGAAGAAGTGATCCCGGATACTATGGGATGGGTTTTGCTATATCTAATTATAGGATATTTCATTTTTGGTTACATACTAAACAAAATAGTTCCCGGAAAATCACCTGAGTTTTTAATCGATGTACCGCCTTATAGAAAACCGATGATAAGCAATATCGGAAAAAAAGTGTGGGGAAGAATTGTGGGATTTTTCAAGGTTGCGATTCCCTTCGTACTGCTTGGCTGCGGGATTGTGAATGTTCTCTATCTTGTAGGTTTTATCGATTGGGTTGGTAATATTCTCTCGCCGGTCTTCGTTCTCTGGTTCGGCGTACCAGAGGCAACTGCAGGTCCGTTGATAGCAGCATTCCTGCGAAAAGACCTTGCAGTTGCACAGTTGTCCGTGATAGAGATGACACCATACCAGATGATCTCAGCAGTAGTACTTGTCTCGATATACTTCCCGTGCGTGGCAACATTTGCGATGATGATCAAGGAAGGGACAAAGGAACTGTTAGGAGCTCTGGCTGTTCTTTTTACGGTTGTCTTCCTTTACGGTGGACTGATACACCTGATAGGAATATTGCTGGGGGTGGCGTAAATGGCTGAAAGAACAATTGCTGTTATCTATTTTGCCATACTTGGCATCATAACCACGGCATTCGGGATTGCGGACATACTGGTCACAGCCGGATCTGGCAGTTTTGCCAGCGGGATACTTGAAATACCAGATGACCTGTTCAGGGGAGGATGGGGCGGATTCATTGTGCTGTCTGCCGGGCTGTTCTATCTCTCTGGCATCAGGAATTTTGAGAACATCCACCAGTTTTCAAAGATTGTAATGGGAAGTATACTGATATGGATCATGGCAGGATGTGACATCTTTGCTATGATCACAGAATCGATACCTGGCGGGGAAGATGGATCGTGGTTTAACACACTTGATGGGTTCCTTGGGACGTATGCACCACCTTATGCGCCAGCTGTGTTATTATTGCCATTCTCGCTTATGGTAGTATACTACATCTTCAAACGGAAACAGGACATTAAAAGGTGAGAATTGTATGACCGTGATGAAGAATGTACTATCAGAAACTGTTAAAGGTGGTACTATCGATGCGCTTGCCAAAGAGCTGGACATAAATATGTCCACTCTTTTGGCCATGATCGATTTTCTGTCGGATGCAGGATATCTTGAAATGACAGGTCTGCAGTGTTCTTGTCAGGCGTCAAACCTGTGCGAAAATCACTGCGGCTTGGAAGGTTGTTCGCAAACAAAAATGTATGCGTTGACAATAAAGGGTGAACAGTTCCTTTCATGTAATGCCCTATAACTATTAAAATTTTCACATGGAAACATTAAAAACCATGGGTTACGTAGGTATAAAGTGTAAATATGCTAACTAGAAAAGCTGAAGACTATCTCGAAGCAATCCTCAATATAACAGAAGATAAAGGATATGCCAGAATAAAGAATATAGCTGCTGCTCTGAATGTTAAGCCGCCAAGTGTTATTGAAATGGTCAAAAAACTTGATAAAATGAGTTTTGTTGTGTACAGAAAACATGACGGCATAACACTTACCGAAAACGGACGGGAGATCGCGTTGATCGTAAAGGACCGGCACGATACACTGAAAGCCTTTCTGGAAATCATAAAAGTTCCTGAAAAAATTGCTGAGAGAGACGCATGTACAATGGAGCATGAACTGGACGATACTACGACAAAACAGATCAAAAATCTGGTTAATTTTGTGAAATCCGCGCCAGAATATCCTCAGTGGCTCAGGTATTTTGAACAATTCTGCACGACAGGAAAGCATCCATGTGAAATTAAGACTCTTAGGTCAAAATAGTTAAAGCAGGTTTCAGTAATTCCTGCTCTTTAATCCTGCATATATCCAGGACGTTTGAAATTGTACAGCCGCTCGTCATCGATTATCTTTATGCTGTGGCTGTATTTGATTCTGTTCTGCAACTGAAAAATTTGAGGAAGTGTTCTGATGGTGAAAATCGACAGTAGACGACATTATTAAAGGTTATTTATGCATGGAAAACAGTGAATTTGGGTGTGATACTGGAGAACATGGGTTGTAAGCATTGCAAGACTTATTTCATGGAAACAAAGGGCACCCCACTATATCGAAAACAACTTCTTGAAAGTGAAATAATCAACATTTGCAAGCATTTAGTAGAGAAAAACGGTATACGTAGTATTGAGCAAATCACAGGTCACCACCGGGATACTATAGGTCGGTTACTGGAGGATATGGCCGAGCATGCGGTAGAGATTGAATGAGTATCTCATAAAGACCCTCGGGCTCACATCGCTCGAATGCGATGAACTATGGAACTTTGTAAAAAAAACAAAAAAATATTGAGCCCGGCAGCCCAAATTGGACTGAAGAAGGTAATGCATGGATATACACCTGCATAAAGCGGAATACATACCTCTTTGTGGCTTTTTCAGTTGGGAAAAGGACTCAAGAGACTTGTGGAAGAATGATAGAAAAGTTATCTGAAAGAATAAAGTAGAGCAGCCGTCTCCGCCGTCTAAAATTGAGGTACTTACCGATGGAAATGACGATTACACTTATGTTTTACCGGATTATTATGCGGATACCTGTATTGATTGTGGGCAGCTTGTGAAGATCAAGGAGAACGGAAGACTCATACGCAAAGAGAAAAGGGCAATATATGGTAATCCGGATATTGGCGATATAGAAACCACCGATGTCGAGAACTACAATGGGATACTCAGGGAAAGGATTGGTAGGTTGGTACGGAAGACAAAATATTTTGTGATATCTTTCGCACTTATAGTCATTCCCAATTATTGATTCCGTATTATCTCAACAACGCGCCGCTTCTTTTTAATCGCATCATGCGCTGCCCGGTTCACTGCGATTTTCATATCACCAAAGTCGCGCGGCTCATCTTCGCCGATCATTTTTTTGATAGGTGTGTATGCGGATTCCCTGAAATGCGGTGTGAAATCGTGCCTTTCACCATTGATCATCATTTCTGCACCTGTTCCTTCTTCAACGCGTCCTATGATGTCGATCCTGACACCTGCGTCCCTGACCACGCGCATGATATCGTCTGCAAGATTATCCGGCGCGATAATTAGCAATGCATCAAGGGAAACGCCAAGGTAATCGATCTCAAGTGATTCGAGCATTTTAAGCACCGGTTTATTTACCAGCGGACGCATGCGTGATTCCTCAAATACCAATTTCACGCCTGCCGTTCTTGATATTTCCTTGGCATCACCGCGAATGCCACCGTTTGTAACATCTGTCATGGCGTGGATGTATCTGGTCAAACCCGAATCAATGAGCGCTTTGCATGCTTCAAGGAATTTGATGTTGATGGTCTCGTCAACGACCTCGTGCATACCATAGTAGAGTGCTGTGGTCGAAATAGTACCGCCACCTGCACCTTCTGTCAAGAGTATAACATCCCCCACCTGTGACTGTATTCTTGATGTAAGGTCGGATGTTGCTCCTACCGCGCCAACACCGCCTGTCATGCGTTCTCCGATGACCATATCACCGCCAATACGAAGGGTGCTGCCTGTTATCAAGGGGATGCCCGTGAGTTCAGAGACCGTGGTGATGCCTGCTATGTGGTCAAATATTTTTGCAACATCCCCGTCATCTGCGACATGGATATCTGAAAGCAAGGCGACCGGATGTGCACCCATTACATAGACATCACGAAGGGATGCCCGCGCGACATGAAAACCTGCAAGAAATGGGAAATCGCTAAGACGCGAATGGATCCCATCAACTGTTACTATTATATATTTTTCGCCGCCGCTTGTTTTTATTGCACCGGAGTCATCAAGATGGGATGAATCGACAACAGCACTAGTTTTTCCAATTACTTCCGCAATCTTCTCATGTGTATAGAAATCACCCATACCGCGTGAACCTACTCCGAACTGCCCCATAGTGACACCGGAAACTGTTTGTTCCAGCACATCACCACTAACATTCAGTGTGGCTTTTGATTCGACAATGGCAGCCTTTGCTAGTTTGCGCGCGTGCTGGGTTGTGGTTTTCTTCACTTCGAGAATACGTGATGTAAGTTTATCTTCAACATCGGGGTCGCCGGCAAGCAGGCCCCGTTTTGCATAACCTTCTATATCCATGATAATCCCTGTATTTTTATAAATCAACACATTTCGACAAAGTTTTTGAGCATATCAAGCCCGACACTCCCGCTCTTTTCGGGATGGAATTGTGTTCCGATCACATTTTCTGCGTTGTTAATGACGGATGCCGCAAATCTGGTACCGTATTTGCATGATGCAAGTATATGTGCTGAATCGGTATCTACGTAATATGAGTGCACAAAGTACACATAAGTGCCATCAGACACACCCTTAAAGAACGGATGGTCCTGTGTAATATTAATAGAGTTCCAGCCCATATGGGGAACTTTCAGGTCGGTACGTGGAAATCGGATAACACGTCCAGGCACTATGCCAAGACCTTCTGTAAGTCCACCTTCATAAGACTTGTTCATAAGTACCTGTTGTCCCAGACAGATGCCAAGCACAGGTTTGCCGCAATCCACATACTCGTAAATCACTTCGCGCAGGGATTCGATCTTCTCCATAGCATCGATGAATGCGCCTACGCCGGGCAAGATAACTCCATCCGCATCCAGTATCTCCTTAGGGTTGCTTGAGATAATAGGCGATGCACCTGCATATTCAAGTCCCTTTCGGACACTCCGGAGATTTCCAACTCCATAATCAATGATTACGATCTTTTTCATGATATTACAGGTATGGTTTTGGTACATTAAGTTAACGTACAGGGTTATAAGATTTTATATTTTTTCAGATGTTTTCGACAAAATGTAAATGTAAATGCACAGCGCAAATTGTCCAATTATTAGAGATGAGTAAGTCTCTTGCAGAAGAATACATGTAACTATTCAGCCATTATATAAACCGTTTATTCTTTAAAAAACACTAAAATATTCGGGACTACAAAAATACAATTTTCGATAAAAACTGATAAATATCTTGCATCCCACTCATAGTTAGTGATATAAATGGTAATTGGAGTTACAATGGTAAATGTGTTACCCGGACAGGAGAAGGTAGCATACAGTGAACTGCGCAATATTGATGGCACAAAGGATGTTTACCACGTATTCGGCGAATATGATTTTGTGGTCATAATGGATGTTGTTGGCATGGGTATTCTTAATAACATTGTAGATCGTATCAGAAAAATTGAATCAGTGACTGCAACACAGACAATTGTCGGCGCCGAACTGCAATGATATATTATTTATTAATAACCCCTGAATGAAATATTGACATATAACATACAACTTGTAGCATTATAGAAAAACGGAAGTGTTTTTATGGAAACCCCTATTGCAGAAGAACTTGCTAAAAAACAGCAGGCTATCAGTGTTGCGGAATTCTTTGAGAAGAACCGACAGATATTAGGCTTTGATTCGGCACCAAGAAGCCTGATAACGACTGTTAAGGAGGCTGTGGACAACTCACTGGACGCATGTGAAGAAGCAGGGATACTGCCTGATATCCTGTTGCAGATCGAGCGTGCAGGCAAGGATAATCTTACGGTCATAATTGAAGACAATGGTCCGGGTATTGTAAAAGAGCAGATACCTAAAGTGTTTGCAAAACTATTGTATGGATCACGTTTTCATGCACTCAAACAGAGCCGCGGTCAGCAGGGTATCGGAATTTCTGCATCAGTACTCTACTCACAACTGACATCCGGACGTCCAACAAAGATTATTTCTACAATTGGGCGTGATTTTCCTGCTCATTATTATGAGCTCATGATCAATACCAGTACCAATGAGCCTGAAATATTGAAGGATAAAGTCGTTGACTGGGACCGCCCGCATGGCACCCGTGTTGAACTTGAAATGGAAGCATCGTATGTAAAGGGTCGTAGGCAGTCAATATATGAATACCTAAAAGCAACAGCAATAGTTAATCCACATACACGGATTACATTTATCGAACCTGATGGTAATGAGATTCTCTTTAAGAGGGCAACAGATAAACTTCCGATACCGGCAAAAGAGATACTGCCGCATCCGCATGGGATCGAACTCGGCACTCTAATGAAGATGATGCGCTATACAGAGCGTCAGAAATTAGGTGCATTTTTACGTTATTCATTTACCAAGATCGGACTTTTGACCGCAGAGGAGATATGCAAAGCTGCGGGACTTGATCATGAATTGGATCCGCATAATATTACCAGGGACCAGACAAAAAAACTTCTTGAAGCATTTACTAAAGTGAAAATAATGGCACCACCTGTGGATTGCCTTTCACCGATCGGGGAGAAACTTGTTTATAAGGGTCTTGAGAAGGAGTACAGCGTTGATTTTATTGCAACAGCAACACGTGCAGCATCGGTGTATTCCGGAAATCCGTTTATTATTGAGGTCGGGATCATATATGGAGGAATTATTTCTAAAGATGACCGTATCGACATAATGAGGTTCGCAAATCGCGTCCCTCTCCTCTACCAGCAAGGAGGATGCGTAATTACACATGCCGTGGAATCCATTAAATGGAAACAGTATGGTCTAAACCAGCCCGGCGGCGGTATGCCTACAGGTCCTGTTGTCCTGCTAATCCATGTGGCATCAACGAATGTGCCGTTCACATCAGAATCAAAGGATGCAATTGCAGATATTCCAGAGATCAAGGACGAAATTGAACTTGCTATTAAGGAAGTGGCACGGAAACTTAATCGTTTCATCGCAAAACAGGGAAACTTGAAAAAACGGCGTGAGAAGGAGATAATTATCGAGAAGGTTTTGCCAAAGATGGCTGAGAAACTCGCAGAAACTCTTGATCGTGAGATCCCTGATATAAATCCGGTCGTGGCAAAAGTAATGGGCAATCTGCTGGTAAGCAGGAAGATTAAGTGGAATGAGAATGGAAATGCTGATGTTTCAATAAAGGTTAAGAATTTCAGTACAAAGACTTTTGAGTTTAACCTGCACGAGATGATTCCATTTAATGCGGAAAATGTGGTTCCCGAATCAAAGGTGATCAAAATGGGCAGTGATTATGACCATGTGTGGAAAATGACGCTTTCGTCCGATGATTCGAAAGCCGTGACTTACTCGCTCGAATCGGTGACAGAGGACGAAGTTGCACGATTTTCAGAACTTGTTGTAGAAGGAATTGAAGAGGAACTGGTCACAGGTGCAAAGGCTATTGTGGGAACTGTTTAGGTATAGCAAAAAGTTATGAAAATTAGAATACAATCCGGATAAATTCGAGATTATAGCATCAATAGCGCTCATTGCCAGATAACATATTCGTCAGTTTTTGGTTATTATACTACTCCGCAAGTATAATTTATAATCATTTTGTGATAGAACCGATGTAGCAAAGTAAACCGGTAAATAAAAGTTACAAAAAACTGATGCGGGTTAGTATAACAACAAATTTGAAGTTGATACGATGGTTTGTAAGACGAAAAATCAAAGGTTTCGGGGCTATATAAATAATATCAGTACCATCGACTTCTTTTTTCTGTCCCGGAATGCACGACATATGATTTTGCCATAAGGCACTGCATCAATTTGCTTTCTGATGATTTATTTCCACTCTCCTTTATGCCGCCCCAATAATCTCCCCCATCGAATGCAAAATTAATTTCATTTATTAGTGTCATTCCAACCTCTAATTTTTTGCACAATTCAATTCCTCTTTCTATATCCTCAGTCCATATGGATGCAGATAGGCCATATTTTGAATCATTTGCAAGATCTATGGCCTCTTTTTCATTCTTAAATGTCATTATTGGCAGAATTGGTCCAAAAGTTTCTTCGTTCATTATTTTCATCGAATGATTTACATCAGTTAATATTGTAGGCTCAAAGAAATATCCATTCATATCGACCCTTTGTCCCCCGGTCAGGACTTTGCAACCTTTTTCATTTGCATCGTCCAGATGCGACTGAACTTTTTTTAATTGCTCATTACTGATAAGTGGTTGAATATCTTCGCCAATTATCAAATTTGAAACTTTCTGTGTTAATAAATTTAAGAAATCATCTAATATATCCTCGTGCACATAACACCTCTCAAGTGATGTGCAAACCTGACCGGCGTTGGTGAATGCACCCCATACCGCTGCACCAGTACTCATTTCAATGTTTGCGTCTTTACAAACAAGAAATGCATCCTTGCCACCAAGCTCTAATGAATATGGTTTAATGCCAATATTTTTTACAATATCATGTCCTGCTTTTACACTTCCTGTGAAAAATAATTTATCGATGTCTGATTTTACCATATGTTTGCCTATATTTTCGCTACCGAGTATGATATTAAAAACATCAGGAGGAAAAACTTCATTTATGATATCGAAAATTATTCTTCCAACGAAAGAGCTATATTCAGATGGCTTATAAATAATAGTATTTCCACTTAAAAGAGCCGGTACAATTGTCCAAAAAGAAAGACAACATGGATAATTCCAGGGAGTAATTAAACCAATTACCCCGTATGGTGTGTAATCAACAAAGGCTTTTGTGTCTTTTAAGTCATATTTGTTAATTTTGATATCAAGTTTATGTAATGATTTTATCTGATTCGTATAATACGTTATACTATTTATTGCATCATTAACTTCCCATTGTGCACTGGCTTCTGGTTTTCCTACCTCTTCGCATATCATATCCGCCAATTTGTCTTTGCTCTTTTCAAGATTTTCAGATATTTTTTTTAAATAAAGAATACGCTCCTCGATGGATGTATTCCTCCATAAGACAAATGCTTTTTTTGCGTTTTCAATTTTTTCATCTACTTCTGAAATCATTGATTCCCGATTCACTCCAATAATCTGTTCTGTCCATGGATTAATAGAAATAATTTGAGTCATAAGTTTATAACTTAATTTTTTATATATACGTTTTGTGCACAGTACTTCCGAATAGCCCTACTTCCGATTAGTCTTTCATTTTGTCCTTTTATCAAACCCAACAAATTAAAATATTGATACCATGTGAATCATTCCCCTCAATAAGACTGCCGGAAAAATGGTAAAACATAGATATTTTGAATAATGTCCTGAAATAAAACACCACACAGCAGTATGATGTATTTCTTTCATAAATTGAAATACCTCAAAATGTAGACTTTTCCGTCAGTCTCCACAATACCATATCCTGGAGGGGATGATTCAACACCGATTTTCGCCAGCCGTTTATATTCCACAAAGAAACTACTACTTTTTCATCAAAAAGTATAGTCCACTACCGTTTTTCAGAATATATAGCTCTAGATTATGTTCCATTTACGTTACATAAAAAT
>JBQVLY010000029.1:0-13913 GCA_052361065.1 Methanosarcinaceae archaeon
ATGTTTTTATTAAAAAATGTTACGATTCGGTTGGAAATGGATACTGTGCCCGAGTAAAAACTGGTCCCAAAATATTGCACATAATGTTCGAAGAATTGGGTGCCCTGCGATCATGGATGACATTGTGTCTCATTGGCAACAAAGGTGATTGATTAATTTTGTCCCAAGGCTGTGCCACACCCAATGAATTTATCATAAATGACACCACTAAGTAATAATATTCATGAACCGGAATCCCAAATGTTATACTATAGGATACAGCAACAGGCCAATTGATGAATTTACCGGCATGTTGCAAAAGAACAATATCAAATATCTGGTGGACATTCGCAGGTATCCGCAATCACGGCGTGAGGAATTTAACAAGGACGCGCTGGAAAGGGTGCTTCCGATGTATGAGGTAGTATATTACCACTGCCCGGGTGTCGGAGGATTTCGGGAATCCACGTATCCCGAATACATACAAACCAGTGCGTTTAAAGAGAGTTTTTCTCGGCTGCTGGATAAGATCAACAATATATCCGGTCTTGCGGGTGAGATCGTACTTATGTGTGCGGAAAAAAGCCCGAAGGACTGCCATCGGCATTATCTTTCAATTGAACTTGAAAACGAAGGCGTGGAAGTAATCCACCTGATCGAAAGAGGGCAAACCAGTCTTTTGTATTGGTGATGCAGAAACATTCGTCAAAAAATCATTCATTTTGATCAGATGTTGAAGTTCAATAAAACACTGTATGATATATCAAGCATTTCTACCTACACATACGAGAAAATCCTCGCTTGCGCCGGATTAACCCGGACTACATAATTCTATAAATCATATACTACAAGAAATTATAATAATTCCATGATGTTTTCAGCGGTTTTCCATGAATGCCTGACAATGTCCGGAAACGAACCATGTTCCTTTGCCCAATCCAAAAGGAACTGTTTTGTTTTCGGATCGGACGGATACCCACTCCCAAAATCAATCCCAATCTTTTTTTTCATATCATCTACCAATTCATCACGTTTAACCTTTGCCAGAATTGAAGCAGCAGCAACCACCGGATATGTATCATCAGCCTTATGTCGGGATATTATCGAAATATGTTTTGCAGCCTCTGGATATTTTTTTGAATAGGTATCTCGCACATGTTTTCCAAACCGATCAGCATTTACGTCTGCCGCATCCACAAAAGCCTTATCCGGATGAAGATTCTCCAGCACACGGGAAAAACCTGTCACTGTAATAACATTCATGGTCATTATCTTACGCAGCTCATCGATATGTTGTGGACTGATCTCGAATATGTAAAAATCATCAATGTACCTTTTGATCTGCCCTGCCAATTGCTTCCTTTTTTTAGGTGCGATCTTCTTAGAATCCCGAACACCGAGATTCTTCAATGAATTGATCCCTGTCTCATCAGTCACAACGCCTGCAACACACATCGGACCTATCACAGGACCTTTACCGGCCTCATCAATTCCTGCTATTTTCATTATACCTCAAATTGAAAGATACTGACACACAACATGGAGGAAACACATATCAATGCTCATTGGTGAAATTATTGACCATATCCATTATCCTGTCTTTGATCTCATCTATGAATTCAACAGCCACACCCCCTACATCAATAGGTGCCAATCCTTCCAGATCAGCACGGGCAAGTTCGGTATCATATGGAATTTCACCCAGAACATGTATCCCCAGTTTCCCAATATGCGCTAAAACATGTTCTGATGAACCTTTATTGACAACCGCAGCAAGATGCTTTATTCCAATGCCGCTCGCAAGATCCTTAATCCGTGCCGCAGTCCCTATTGAACGCATACCAGGTTCTACAACAATGATCATCAGGTCAATACCACGTGTAGTGCCACGACCAAGATGCTCAATCCCGGCTTCCATATCAAGTATCAAAGCACTACTATCCTTTAATACAACATGACGCAAAAACGCGCGCAAAAACGCAGAAGCAGGACACATACACCCGCTTCCACCATTCTCTATCGTACCCATAACAAGCATTTTGACACCATCGGGACCAACAACCCCAAATCTTTCGACAATGTCATCCACCTCCGGGTTTAATTTAAAAATCCCGCCTTTGCTTCCTGCACGCTCATCGATCATTTCTTTATAATCAGTAAGCGGGCGCGGGGGATTATCGACACCAAGAGCAGAAGCAAGGTTCATATCCGCGTCGGCATCAATTGCGAGTACATCATATCCATCACGCGCAAGCATCCTTGCAAGAGTTCCGGAAAATGTGGTTTTTCCCACACCTCCCTTACCTGTGATTGCGATCTTAACCATGGGATCCACCTCTTTAATCATATAAACTATTATGAATTGTGATGTCAAGACAAAGTATATTCAATTCTTACTCTACAGTCTTGATTAATTCCAGAATATCCTCCATTTCGGCTTCACCATCAATTGTGATAATAGTTTTTTCAATTGTTTCCATCTTCAAGTTAATATCACCATCAGGAACAACACCAATCACAATAATATTTGAATTTGAACCTGACCACTGGGCAATAATCCCCATCACATCAATTGGTGCAATATTTCCATCATCAAAAGATGTCATACCTTCATAAGTAATAGCGGTGATAATTGATCCATCCTTTACAGTGATCTTCCTGGTTCCAACCTTTGTAAAATTCGCTATTTTTTTCTGGATTGCCAGAGTATCGACTTGGGAATCGACCATACGGGATATAGCACTTGATGGCAGTGAGATTCCACCCGGCAAAACAACACGAAGCGTCATCAGCTGAGATCCTGTTATTGGCAATGGCACATCATCCTGCATATTAGACTGGTTTTGCAAATTATGCATATCCTCCTGTATTTCCTGACCAAGCTGTTCATCATGATACATGATCATCGCTGTGTTGATCTTTATTGCTTTACCTGATATTTCTTCTTCCTGGGTTTTATAAGTAACATCCCCGATCTGCACAAATCCATATTTTAAGAGAGCATCACTGCTGGCTTTAGCAGGTGTGGCATCAGGAGTTTCAAGACAGCCGCTTGCGAGTACCACAGCGAGCAGGGATAAAATCGTTAAAAATCGTATTATGTATGAGCGTATATTTTTCATGCAGGTCACCATTCAAATAATTGTTGTAAACTAATCTTCCTTTGCACGTGGCATGGCAATGATCTCACGTACCTGCATGCTGAAAAACTCATAGGAATGTGCAGGTCGGACCACAAGTGCCACATCTGCGCCCTGTCGTGTACCGCCGACAGCGATAATCTCGGTATCTTTTGAAACGGGTATATGTCCTGAATCTGCTGCCATCATTGCAACTTCAATTGCAACCTTAAACCCCTTACCAAAGACTGCGCGCAGGGTATCAGATATTACATCGATGCGGCTGGCACCGCCAAGTCTTTTTGAGATTGCACGCTCAACGCCTGAAAACATGTGTGACTGCGTTGTAACAACCACATCCAACTCTTCCAGTGTCTTGAGGTTTGCATCATCCATTTCCCATTTTCCTCCCTCAAGCAGCCCGTATTGGTGGGTTATGGATATAATCTTTACATCCTTACCTTTGAGTGCATGTGCCATCTTGATGGCGGTAGTGCCATATGTACTGGCAACAACTACATGTTTAATTCCAAGTTCTTCTGCGCGTTTCACTGTTGCACTGACAAGTTCATCTGTGTTCTGTTCACCGACTTCGTCAAAATATATAATTGATCTTTTCATATTTACGCCTCTGGTATATTCTATAATTGTGATTGACCTACACTTATATAATTTGTTCTAAAAAGTATATTTTCATGCATGATCAGACTTTAAAATATTGTATTTGTATAGATGTTTTCGATAAAATTCCGATGGACAGCCCATATTTCAAGGCCCTCGCATCAATACCGCCGCAGGCGGCGGATTCCGTGACTTTTTAATATATTCTGGTCATTTGGATTTTAACGAACCGCAGATAAACGCAAATGAACATAGATTTCGCATGCAGTATCCGTGTTTATCTGCGTTCATCCGCGGTTAACAGAACTGATTGATAAGTGTGACCAGAAAATAATAAAAAGTCTCCGGATTCCAGACATTATAAATATACACATACACATACACATCGAGCGGACAAAATGTAATACTCTTAATAACATTGATGCGTAAAAACGCTATGCTGCGTTACCCACATTTATTCTATAAATTGAAATGCCCCTAAAACGTCATCGTTCGCGCCAGTTATTTGGGAATGCGAAGCCTCCGGAGGATTATTTCGGCGTCAAAAATCGCTAAATAAATACTCTAAATCAAGTGCATAAGCATCTTTCGATTCACAAAATGTAATCTATTACCCTTAGATTTGAAATGGATATTGTTTTAAGTATAATTAAACAGTTACAAATAAACAAGAATGGCTAACTTTAAAAATGGAGAATTTCCGTCAAAATACCATTAACTAATCTTTAAATGTTGGTGGTGAATTCCAATACGTATTTTTGTGGACTTTCGTAATAATCTGTCGTAAGCCTCGGGTGGGATTTGAACCCACGACCTCGTCCTTACCAAGGACGCGCTATACCCCTAAGCCACCGAGGCATAAATATATAGACTGATGTGCTGCCATAAATATTCCGAATCGGTTATGAAGGTTTCGGTTAAGAGATATATCATAGGTCCCAACGCTCATCCACAGGCATTTGCTCGTTGATCCACATAAGCACATTACCGTTGTGAATAATCCGATATGAGCGTGAAAGCACAGACTCGCATCCGAATAGACTTTTGCCTTTTGTCATCTCTATCGTATCAAAATCGCGGCGTGTCTCAATACCGTGTTCCCTCAATATCTTCCCGATTGGAATGTCTGCACGCATCATGTCCGCACGCACAGATTCAGGCATATTTTCAATTGGTGCAAGAGATTTTGCATATACATAAGGTATGCCATCAGAGACCAGTGTAACTACACGGCAATTTACATCATTCCCCTCATTTATGCCGAAAATATCTGCCATTAGTCCGTCTGCCGGAATCCGGTGCTGGTTCTCTGTCAGGACATTAACATCATGTTTGGTCATAATCTCAAGCAGGAACGTAACCGAACCGTCAGTTCCAGCACATGCCCTCAGGCACGTAGGAATCTTGAATTTCCTGAGTTTGTCTAAAAAATCCGTATTCAAAATATTCACCGACATTTGATGCAACTACATTAGCATCATTTCTTAATTTTGTCCTTAGCTGCCTTTAAGCGCTCTTTAGCAGTGTATCCGGTTGCTATTAAGAGAAATTGCCTGAATCTTTTGTTCGTATCAAGAATTATATCATTGTCTGTAACCGATTTATCAGAAACTGTATCAACAGCAAGTTTTTTACCTTCGATCCAGACTGTCAGGTTTGAGAACACACCATATGATATCACAAACTTATCCCCCTCAAGGGTAATTTCGCCTGGAAAACATTCTTTAAGAACAGAACATATTCTTTCACTTTCAGGCTTAAACCCGCGTTTTAACTTATATTCATTCATTGTAATCAACTAATACCTTATGGTTAATGTAAATTAATGTTTGCTTTATTACCCGGGTTATCAGACGTTGTATTAACACATCATGCATAGAACGGATCAATATTACTATCCGATACTCTCTCGCCAGGTTTATACGCAAAGTACAGACCACATTTGGACATTGAAAGAATTGTTAGCATTCAGAGTGCATGTTCAGCAACACGAGGACATGACGCTTTTATGTTGTGGTAATTCACATACGATTAAGCCCTGGCAACTCCCGGTCAAACGTTGCAATAGCATTACTACTTCCGCATTTTATGATAAATACCATTTGCAATTATAGGGAGCATCAATATTGCAAATAATGTTTTCACGTAATCAGGCAGGATATCATGTGCATGTCCTACAATAGATGTCGCCTCAATTCCCATTTTAAAATAGATAAAATCCAGTAAAAGACCAAAGGCTATAGAGAATACCCCAATTGATGCCAGATATAGTGCAGCCGAGCGTTTTCCTAGAAATTTAGCAACTATTGTGATCGTTGCGCTATTAGTTGCAGGACCTGCAAGAAGAAACACGAAAGCAGTCCCCGGACTCATTCCTTTTGCCACAAAAGCTGCTGCTAGTGGTGTCGATGCTGTTGCACAAATGTACAGCGGGATCCCAACTAAGAGCATAATAAGCATAGATCCGATCCCACCACCAAGATATGAAGTGATCAAACTCTCTGGTATTGCATATGATACAATACCTGCGATTAATAATCCTACAATGAGCCACTTCGATATATCACCAAGTAGTTCTACAAATGCATATTTTATTCCGCCATAGATGCGTTGTGAATAACTTGTCCCCTGCGGCGCAGAAATACTGCAATTACCACATGAGCATGTTGAATCATCTTTTGATACTGCAAGAGATATTGGTTGCAGGGTTGAGGGGGCACTTCTCTCATCTTTTATAAGCAAATTGTCCAGAATTCCCGCAGAAACAGCAGTAACAAATGTTGCAATGGGTCGAAATATTGTAATTATCGGATCAAAAAGTGCATAGGTTATGGCTATGGAGTCAACACCGGTTTGGGGTGTCGATATCAGGAATGAGACCGTAGCACCTCTGGTCGCACCCCGTTTTTTCAGAGATATTGCAGTTGGCACGACCCCACATGAACACAGGGGAAGAGGAACGCCTGCAATAGCTGCATTTACAACAGACCTGACCTTTCCGGCTGATTCGCCAAGAAAACTCATTATTTTCTCATCAGGTACAAGTGCATGCAAAAGTCCTGCAATACCGAACCCAAAAAACAGATACGGCGCAGCTTCTGCAAATATCTCCCATGTCGCACCTGCAATACCGATGATTAAAAATATCAGTGTTTCAATGGGAGTCATGCACTACACCCCGTGACATGCTTGCTGCAAATATCGATTAATGCTTTGACATGGTCATCCGCAAGGTAGTATACCATAAATCGCCCCTGTTTTTTGACTCTAACAAGGTCAAGTTGACGTAAAGTTCGCAAGCTGTGTGATATCGCAGATTGAGTCACATCAAGTGCACAGTCAAGTTCACAAACACACATCTCCTTTTGGGACAGTAGAAATAATATCTTAAGACGGGTATCTGATTGGAACGCCTGGAATATGGCAGACATCCGGTTAATCGTTTTTTCATCGGGAAGGTTCTGTGCCATCTTTTTTATCAATGGCTTATCAACACGTATGCATGCACCATTCATGAACATATGAACATATATTCATGTATTAATACTTAGCGTAACAGGAAGAAGAGATACACCACGCAACTTATACCGCATCGCAAACTTTCAGAGGATTTCGAGATAGGTGCGGATAGTCTGCCAATCACAGAGGAAAAAGTGTACTTTATTCGACAGGTAAAAGGAGACAGAGCTATAAATGTGCTGAATAAGGATTTTAATGTCTGCGAATCGTTGATCACAAAACTCACAACGATTCTCAAAAAGGATTAGATTGACCTTTTGATCATAAACAATACTCCACCGGCTTTGAACTTTGAGATAATCAAACCCAACGTTTTAGTGCGTATTAGAAACAATGACTTGAAACTGTATGTGGAGCAGCGTATAATGTTCGGATATCCTTAATCGGAAATTTGAGAAATATGAAATTGGAAAGTTGGATCTGAAGGGACTAAAACAGGGCATGCTATCATTCACCAGCGAGAAACGGCGTCCTAATCGCTTGTATAGTACAGCTCCACCAAAAGTCTTATGGGGCCAAAGCACGATACAACTGAGCAGGTGCCCCGAACAGCAAACCGGAAGCCATGCCCACAGTAATTCAAACGTTCTTATTACCGCGTGTCATCGCAACCTTACCCGTTCTTACCATCTCTTTTATTCCGAATGGACGCAAAAGTTTTTCGATTCCCACGATCTTATTTTCATCACCTGTGATTTCAATAATCATAGACTTTGCTGCAACATCAATGATCCTTGCCCTGAATATATCAACTATCTGGATGATCTCGGAACGATTGTTCGCATCTGCGGATACTTTGATAAGCGCAAGTTCCCTCTCTACCGATTCATCAGAACCAATATCAGTTACTCTTATGACATCAATAAGTTTATTTAATTGTTTTGTAACCTGTTCAAGAACATGGTCATCACCCCTGACAACGATCGTCATGCGGGATACTGTAATATCTTCTGTAACCCCGACAGCAAGGCTGTCAATGTTGTAACCGCGTCTTGAGAATAAACCCGCGACCCTTGCAAGCACACCGGACTTGTTCTCAACCAGAACTGCAAGTGTATGTTTCATGATTTTATCTCCAGGTCAAGTATCTCATTAATAGCAGCACCTGCCGGCACCATTGGCGATACATTCTCCTCTCGTTCAATAATAAAATCAATAACGGTCGGTCTTCCTGATGCAATAGCCTCCTCGATCACCGGACGTACTTCCGACGGTCTGGCAGCCCTTAAACCAAGCGCACCGTATGCTTCGGCAAGTTTGACAAAATCCACACTGCCGCTGATACAGGTATGCGAATACCTGTGTTCAAAGAATAGTTCCTGCCACTGTCTGACCATTCCAAGGAACCCGTTATTAAATACTGCAACAATAACCGGAATATCATTCTCAACAACAGTTGCCAGTTCCTGTGAGTTCATCTGGAACGAACCATCGCCTGCAATGTCAAACACAACCTTATCGGGCCTGCCGACCTTTGCCCCTATAGCAGCAGGGAAACCGTATCCCATCGTCCCAAGTCCGCCTGATGTTATGAACATGCGCGGTTCCTTGAAACTAAAATACTGTGCTGCCCACATCTGGTGCTGCCCCACATCAGTAACTATAATGGCATCCTCGCATGCTTCATGGATCTGCTCAATTATGTACTGCGGTTTTATGAATTCGTCACTGTTGACATAATGAAGAGGATATTTTGCTTTCCATTCCAAAATCTTCTTGATCCAGTTTTCTGACTTGCACCGCCCTGCATGTTTTGTCAGGCCAGCAAGCACTCCCTTTGCATCCCCGACTATTGGTATATCAACACGAACGTTCTTGGAAATTTCCGCAGGGTCAATGTCAATGTGTACAATTTTTGCATTTTGTGCAAACGATTCGATCTTTCCTGTAACCCGATCGTCAAATCGTGCACCAACAGTGATCAGCAGGTCAGATTCCTGTATTGCATAATTGGCATACTTGGTGCCATGCATACCCGGCATCCCGAGTGAGAGCAAGTGGTTTCCAGGGAATGCACCAATGCCTGTAAGTGTTGTAGTGACAGGTGCCATGATCTTCTCAGCAAATGCAAGAAGTTCACTGCTCGCATTCGAACTGATAACACCACCGCCTGCATATATCACAGGGCATGTGGATCCGGAGATTTCCTGTGCCGCTCTTTTTATTTGCAGAAGGTTGCCCTCAAATGTTGGTTTATAACCCCGAAGTTCCACCTTTTCAGGATATGAGAAATCAAGTTCATCAGTGGTAACATCCTTTGGCATATCCACCAAAACAGGCCCCTGCCGCCCCGTTGAAGCAATGTGGAACGCTTCTTTAATGATCCTTGGCAGTTCATCAGCTTTTGGTACAAGATAATTATGCTTTGTAATTGGAAGCGTTATCCCGGTGATATCGGCTTCCTGAAATGCATCATTGCCTATCATTGAACTTATGACCTGTCCTGTAAACGCGACCATTGGAACTGAGTCCATATACGCTGTCGCAATACCTGTTACAAGGTTGGTCGCACCCGGGCCGGATGTCGCAAGGCATACCCCGGTCTTACCAGTTGCACGGGCATACCCGTCCGCAGCATGTGCTGCAGCCTGCTCATGGCGTACAAGTATATGGCGCACATCAGCGTCATACAGTTCATCATATATCGGTAATAATACTCCGCCGGGGTATCCGAATATGACTTCAACTCCTTCTTTGCTCAGGCACTCGATAAAAGCCCGCGCACCTGTTATTTTTCCTATTGCACTGGTCATGCTATATCTCCCTGTTAATTATTTTTTTAATTGGTAATTCAATAATTGTTATAGTACAGTCATTACTACTGCTTTGATACTCGGATATCAATTTTAAATATGTTGATACAAAGATATGTTCTATGCATTGTCCTGATTGTTCAATTGTCCCGTATCAACTGGTTTATGCCGTTTAGCACAGCTTCGACAGATGCCATTATGATGTCCGTTCGTGCACCTCTTGCCGTTATGACCTTGCCGTCTTTTGACAGTTTCACCCATACCTCGACCAAAGCGTCAGTTCCGCCGGTTATCGAATCTACATGGTATTCCTCTAACACTACATCAGCCACACCGGATATTGCCTTTTTGATAGCGTTAATGGCAGCATCCACCGGACCGTCACCTATTCCGGCCTCGACAACTGCCCTGCCTTCCACATTTAGTTTTATTGATGCAGTAGGAGTTACCTTGTTGCCGGACACTACTGTAAACTCTTCAAGTGTTACCTTTGATTCGCTATAGATGTCCAGTACAACTTCGGCAATTGATTGCAAGTCAGCATCGGTAACCCGTTTTCCATGGTCACCAAGTTCCTTCACCCGCCGCAGTATCTCAGAAAGTTGCGAATCGTCCACATCCAGTCCCAGTTCCTTTAATGCAAGTGTCACAGAACTGCTGCCTGCGTGTTTACCAAGAACGATCTTGCGTTCACGTCCTATTACTTCAGGACCTATCGGCTCGTAGGTTGATGTGTCCGCAAGCAATCCATGTACATGGATACCTGCCTCATGTGTGAATGCGTTACCTCCAATAAGCGACTTGTTCACTGCTACCGGAATGCCGGTCAGGCGACTGACAAGCCTTGATGTCTTGTACAACTCGTTACACTTGATACCTGTATCATATCTGTACAACCATTCAAGGATCATTATGACTTCTTCGAGTGATGCATTGCCTGCCCGCTCACCGATCCCGTTCACGGTCAGGTGCGTTTCCTTTGCACCTGCCCTTAGTGCGGCAATGGTGTTAGATACGGCAAGTCCGAAATCGTCATGACAATGAATACTGACAGGAGCAACGATTGATGTTGAGAGTTCATTGAATACCTCTGTGGTCACTTCAGGAACCAGCAGTCCCACTGTATCGCAGTAACATATCCGGTCTGCACCTGCGTCTATGCCATCTGAGTATAGTGATTTTAAAAACTCAAGGTCTGCACGTGATGCATCCTCACCGCTAAGTTCAACGATCAGTCCGTGATCTTTTGCATATTCGGTGACATCAACTGCCATCCGGCGCACGGTCTCACGGTCTTTTTTGAGTTTAACATTGATGTGCAGATCAGACACAGGAACTACAAGATGTATGGAATCGACATCACACTCAAGCGCAAAATCGACATCCGGTTTCATTACGCGGCAGTAACTGCAGATCTCGGCATTGAGTCCCTCGTTGCTGACCGCACGAATGGATTCACGCTCACCTTTTGATGTAATGGCTGAACCGGCTTCGATGATATGGATTCCGAGTTCGTCTAATTTGCGGGCGATCCGGAGTTTTTCGTCGGTTGAAAGTGTAACTCCAGGTGTTTGTTCACCATCTCTGAGTGTTGTGTCCAAAAATTTAATGTTTTCGAATAATATAATCCCTCACGTGGATTTTGTAATTTTGTTATGAAGACTGTATACAAATACAGATAGGGTATTTCGATACATCCATTAAATATATATGTGGCGATATGCGCAGGGCATACCAACCACAGATGCTGTTATTGAACGGAAACCTGCCTAAAAGTAATTTTCAGCAATCTCAACCGCTTTTACGATCAGGTCCGCACTTGCTTGCAGATCGGATATATCAATCACTTCAACAGGCGAGTGGATGTAGCGTGTGGGTACACTGATCACACTTGAAGGGATTCCCTCGCGTGTAAGGTGTATTGATGTTGCATCAGTTGTTCCACCATCCCCGACATCCATCTGGTGTGGTATATTATTGGATTCTGCAGCGTCCCTGAGCCATCTGATCACTAACGGAGAAGCTATTAGTCCGCGACCTCCACCATCTACGATCGTGATTACAGGACCTTTTCCTATTTCGAGTGCGGAATCACTTTTTTCGATTCCGGGGTGGTCGCCGGGGATGGTTACATCGGTTGCGATCGCTACATCGGGATTTAGCCCGAATGCAGAAGTTCGTGCACCTTTTAGTCCGACTTCTTCCTGTACTGTTCCGACTGCATATACCGTGGCTTTGACATCCATTTCGGATAACTGTTTCATTGCATCGATGAGCATTGCTACGCCTGCGCGGTTGTCGAATGCCTTGCCTGTGATCTTTCCATTTGCAAGAGTTGTGAATTGCCGGTCAATGGAGATGGGACTGCCAATCTCTACGCCCAACTTTTCAGCATCCTCTTTGTTTTTTGCGCCAATGTCAACAAACATGTCGTCCGCTTTGACAGGTTTTTTCTTGTCTTCTTCTTTCATTACATGCGGAGGTTTTGAACCGATGACACCTGTGAGCGAACCGTTCTTTGTGTGTACAACAACACGCTGGCTGTGGAGTGTCTGATCAAACCAGCCACCGATCTTGACGAATCGTAAGAAACCATTGTCATCAATGTACTTGACCATCAGCCCGATCTCGTCCATGTGAGCTGCCAGCATGATGGTCGGACCTGTGCCCTTTTTTGTTGCTATAAGGTTCCCCATCTTGTCGGTTCTGATCTCATCGACGTATGGTTTGATCTCTTCTTCCATTATCTCTTTTATGCTGCCTTCTGATCCTGATATTCCGTGGGCGTTTGACAGTTTTTCCAGTAATTGTTGTAGTTGTTCCATAATCATCATCATCTAAATTTTAATTCGAATTTATATTCAGTAGAATATTGTGTTTTTGTGATATAAAGGTTTGAGTTTGGCGGCATTATTGATCATTTATATATTAACCAATTTTCTCCAAACGTTTGTGTTCCACAGGGAATAGACCGTTTTCACATCAAAACATCTAAGCCAGTAATGTTTTTTCAGGGAATATAACTTTAGGATATGTTCCGTTTTTGGAACATTTGAACGTTTTGCTGTTGGCAACATGTCATGGTTCTAAATAATCGGGTAATGTTTTTGTGATATATTTTTCAGTTTTATCGTTTATTTTACCGGAGTTCATGGTTGTTTGAAATGATGATATCGATCTCACACAGTCAGTCTTGACATTCTCACTTTTTTGATTCATGATATACTTGCTTGATGCCAATGAAATTTGATGAACATGTACATTCAGGTTCAACAATGCATCTTTTACATTTCCCATTTTGGTTTTTGCTAGATTTATGTCATTATTATTTTCAAGTACAACATCTGCTCGTTTTTCTGAGATTAATTGAGTATTGCCGCGTGTATTTACATTTTCAATTAGATTTTCCGGTGGTTTCACTACAATAAGGGCTCGATTTTGTTTCTCGCAAAATCGTACAGTATGCATTGTGCCACCACTGACCTTCGTTTCTATGACAAGTACACCTAATGATAATCCACTTTGGATGCGATTGCGAGATACAAAAAAACTTCGATTGATACCTGTACCCCATGAATATTCTGAGATTAGTGCCCCATCATTTTCAAGTATGTTGTCAGCAAGATGTTTGTTTTCACCGGGATAAACGGTATTCAATCCATGAGCTAAAACTGCTACTGTTAATCCATTGGAAACTAAAGTTCCTTTATGTGCAGCCGAATCAACACCTTTAGCCAAACCACTTACTACTACATATCTTTCTTTTGCAAATGAATCACCAAACTTTTTTGCTTGAGATGAGCCAAAACCTGTTGGATTTCTGCTACCGACAATTGCAATACAATCTTTATTCAAAGCATCAATATTGCCTTTGACATGTAATAATGCAGGAGGATCCGGAATTCGTAAAAGTGTTTTCGGA